>JANYDN010000105.1 GCA_025363585.1 Verrucomicrobiota bacterium
GGCGCGCCGGAACTTCGCGTTGAACACGGACGATCCCGGCGTCGCCGCGGCGCGCCGGGAGCAGATTCAATCCGACGCGTTCAAATGGCTTGAGGAAGCGCCGGCGCGGGATTTCGACGTGGTGATCCTCGATCCGCCGTCGCTGGCCAAACGCGAATCCGAGCGCGCGGGCGCGGTGCAGGCGTACCAGCGGTTGGTGGCGTCCGGGATCGCGCGGGTGCGGCCGGGCGGATTGTTGTTGGCGGCCTCGTGCTCGGCCCATGTGAGCGAAGCGGAATTCCACGACGCCGTGCGGCGCGCGCTGCGGAATTCCGGGCGCGGCTTCCGCGAGTTGGAAACGACGGGCCACGCGCCGGACCACCGCGCGACGTTTCCCGAGGCCCAGTATCTCAAGGCGCTCTACGCGCGGCTGTAGCCGCCGCCATCCCGTCGCGGATCGACACCAAACGTTTCTCCACGGAAACCACCGCGTCGCTTTTTGCAACGCCCCGCGTCGCTTCGTCGGGTCAAAGTCCGGCAAACACGGGCCGGGAAAATCGTGCGCGGCAGGCCATCGGCGCCATTCGTCGCGGTGGACCCGGGTTCCCGAAGTCCCTGGGACCCTGCGGAAAAGCCCGTGTTTGCAGGTCCATCGCAAGGAAGCCAACGGGACGAACGGGGAATTCGCCGCGACTCCCGGGAGCCCCGGCGGAAGGCGGCTCGCCGGCCGTGGCGTCCTTCCTGCTGGGTCAATGGATACGTATCAAGCCTTCGCGGGCGAGGGTCGTGGTGATTCTCCCTCGATGCGGATTGCACCCGGTCGAGGCGCGCTGTGCGCCTTCCAGGCTTGGATCCCGTGCCAAAAGCACGGCCGTGGGAAAACGCATATAGATATAAGGACATCATGAAAACCCTACAGTCCCTTGCCTCCATGCTCGCCGCCGGCAGCTTGTTGATCGTCGCATCCCCGATGCACGCTTCCGACACCGACGACCGCATCGAATCGTCCGCGCGGAAGTCTTATGTTTTCAAAAGCTACCTCGCCGACGATTCCGTCAAGGCGAAGTCCAAGAACGGCGTGGTCACCCTGACCGGCACCGTCTCCGAGGCCTCGCATAGGTCCCTCGCGGAAGACACCGTGGAGGGATTGCCGGGCGTCCAGCGAGTCGACAACCAGATCGTCGTCAAGGGGGAGAGCCCGGTCGAACACTCGGACGGATGGCTCAAGACGAAGGTGAAGTCCGTGCCGATGTTCCACCGGAACGTCAGTGCCACCGCCACCAAGGTGACCGTCGTGGACGGCGTGGTGACGCTGCGCGGCGAGGCCGCCAACCTGGCGCAGAAGGACCTGACCACCGAGTACGCCCGCGACGTCGAGGGCGTGCGCGAGGTCCGCAACGAGATGACGGACGGCGTCGCCAGGAACGAGGCCGAGAAAAGCCTTGTCGCCAAGATCGTCTCTGATATCCACGGCGTGACCCGCGTGGTCAACCTCATGACCGTCGAGATCGCCTCGGCCTCGGGAAAATAAAACGCCGTCTGCACTCGCCAACGACCCACGAAACCTGGCTTATGTTATACACGATCGCCGTGGTGCTGATCATCCTCTGGCTGCTCGGACTGGTGAGCAGTTATACGATGAGTGGCTTCATCCACATCCTGCTGGTCATCGCCATCGTCATGGTGCTGCTCAACCTCATCAACCGCGGCAAACGCGGTTGATGGCAAACCCAGTCGCCCCGGCCCCCGGCCCCCGGCCCCCGGGGGCGGGGCCCTGCTTTTATGAACAAGACCATTTCAATCGTTCTTCTCGTCGCCGGAATCGTGCTGGTTGTCATCGGCGTCAACGCCACCCACTCGTTCGGTTCCGACGTCTCCCGTTTCTTCACCGGGGCCCCGACCGACAAGGCGGTCTGGACGCTGATCGGCGGCCTCGCGGCGTTGGGCATCGGTTTGACGGGCATGTTCCGCACGGCGAAGTAGCAGGCGGGCCCCGTCTTCGTCCGCCCTACGCGGGCACGCCCTTCGCGGCGTGCCCGCGATCTCGTTCCATGGCTTGCGTGACTCGCGAGGGTCGCCCAACGTGCGCGCGTTCCAGCGGCGCGCCGTGGGCTACGAATCGCTGGTGGTCCGCTTCGTCGCGGCATGAAGGGATCCACGCTTGCGCCGCGGGCATTCCATGCCCCGCCTTCCTGATCGGGCACATCTTGACACTGCCCCCGATCGCCACGAAATGGGCCGAGGAATTATTTACAGGAGGCAACAGAGGGAAGGGAGTCATGCACTTCGCGCCCTTCGCGGCTCCGCGTGAGTCATTCTCCGGCCGTGAGACAAAGGCCTTCCGCGACGTGCCTCCGCGCGAAAGCGAAGGAGGCGGGTGGCGCCACCGTGCCGGCAAGCGAGCCCAAACCTCCGTTTTCTCAGTTACCTCCCGTAAAATGTTTCGGGTTCCTCCGGCTGAACCGGGGCAGTGTCCGGATGCCCCGCCTTCCCGCCCCACGCACGATTGAATTCTTCACCCACCCGGTTCCCCGACCCATAGTCGCGGCATGCCGAGTGACTTCGTCCACCTGCACCTGCACACCGAGTTTTCCCTGCTCGATGCCTGCTGCCGGTTGGACAAGTTGATGGCCAAGGCCGCGAAGCTCGAGTTCCCGGCCATCACCATGACCGACCACGGCGTCATGTACGGCGCCGTGGAGTTTTACCAAGCCGCGAAAAAGCACGGCATCAAGCCCATCATCGGCTGCGAGGTCTACGTCGCGCCCGGCAGTCGGCTCGAGAAGAAATCCTCGACCGGCGGACGCGACGTCTACAACCACCTCGTCCTCCTCGCGCGCGACGAACAGGGCTACAAGAACCTCGTCCAACTCGTCACCCAGGCCCATCTCGACGGCTACTACTACAAGCCGCGCATCGACAAGGAACTCCTCGCCGCGCACTCCGGCGGATTGCTCGGATTGTCCGGTTGTCTCGCGAGCGAGATTCCCGAGTCGATCCTTAAAGGCGACGAGAAGCGCGCGCGCGGTGCCATCGATTGGTTCAAGCAGGTCCTTGGTCCCGAGAATTTCTACCTCGAGCTCCAGAACCACGGCATCCCCGAGCAGGCCAAGGTCAACCGCGCGCTGCTCGAGTACGCCAAGGAATTCGGCCTCAAGACGGTCTGCACGAACGACGTCCATTACGTCGAGCGCGACCATTGGCGCGCGCACGATTGCCTCATCTGCATCGGCACGCAGTCCCAGATCAGCGAGCCCAAGAGGATGCGGTACCAGGAGGCGCAGTTCTACCTGCGCTCGGCCGACGAGATGAAGCGCCTCTTCGCGGAAGTGCCCGAGGCGGTGTTCAACACCGTGGAGGTCGCCGAGAAGTGCAACGTCGAGATCCGCTTCGGCAAGGGCGCCGAACATTATCCCGTCTTCCAGCCGCCCGAGGCGTGGACGCGCGAGGGATATCTCCGGAGCCTGCTGTGCGAGGGACTTCGCAAACGGTACGGGCTCGGTGCGCGCGTCGACGGCGACAACATCGTGGTGGACGCCTCGCACGATCCGCGGCGTCTCGCGTTCCTGTTCCCGCCCGCCGCCGCGGGCGAGGTGGTGCCCGATCCGGCGACGCTTCCGCTCGGTTCGCCCGAGGTCCAGCATGCGATCGCGACGTTGCTCTCGCGGCTCGACCTCGAGATCGGCGTGATCGTGAAGACGGGCTACGTCAGCTACTTCCTGATCGTCGGCGACTTCGTCCGGCACGGTCGGTCGGTCGGCATCTCGTGCGTCGCGCGCGGATCGGCCGCAGGTTCGCTGGTCACCTACCTGCTCGAGATCGCGAACGTCGACCCGCTTCGTTACGGCCTTCTCTTCGAGCGCTTCCTCAATCCCGAGCGCGTCAGCCCGCCCGACATCGACATCGATTTCGCGGACGACCGCCGCCAGGAAGTCATCGAGTACGTCCGTGACAAATACGGGAAGGACGCCGTCGCGCAGATCGTGACGTTCGGCACGATGGGCGCGAAGTCGGTGGTCCGCGACGTCGGACGCGTGATGGGGCTGGGCTTCGCCGAATGCGATCGATTGGCGAAGATGATCACCGACGTGAAGTGGGGGCTGGAGGACGCGATCGCGAAGAACCCCGACTTCAAGCGCGCGTACGAGGGCGAGGACGTCACGCGCGAGCTCGTCGATTTCGCGTTGTTGCTCGAGGACCAGGCGCGCAGTGCCGGCGTCCATGCGGCCGGCGTCGTGATCGGCGCGCAGCCGCTCGTGCGGTTGCTCCCGCTGAAGGCCGACGACGAGGGCGGCCTCGTGACGCAGTACGCGATGGGACCGGTCGGCGATCTCGGCCTGTTGAAGATGGATTTCCTCGGGCTCAAGACGCTTACGGTCATCCGCAACACCGTCGAGTTGGTGAAGAAGACGACGGGCGTGGAGATCCCGATCGACGACTTGCCGTTGGACGACGCGAAGACGTACGCGCTGCTGAACAACGCCCAGACGCTCGGCGTGTTCCAGTTGGAATCGAGCGGCATGCGCGATCTTTGCCGCAAGTTCCAGATCGAGTCGGTCGAGCACATCACCGCGCTCATCTCGCTCTATCGGCCGGGACCGATGGACCTGATTCCCGATTTCATCGAGCGGCGCCACGGCCGCAAGGAAGTCGAGTACCCGCACCCGTTGCTCGAGGTGATCTCGAAGGAGACATACGGCGTGCTGATCTACCAGGAGCAGGTCATGCAGGCGGCGCAGATCCTCGGCGGCTACACGCTGGGCGGCGCCGATCTGCTGCGGCGCGCGATGGGCAAGAAGAAGCTCGAGGAGATGGCGAAGCAGCGCGAGAGCTTCGTGAAGGGTTGCGCGGACACCAACGGCATTCCCGCGGCGAAGGCGAACGAGGTCTTCGACATCCTCGAGAAGTTCGCCGGGTACGGCTTCAACAAATCACACGCCGCCGCCTACGCGATCGTCGCCTACCAGACCGCGTACCTGAAGGCCAACCACCCGGTGGAGTTCCTGTGCGCGATGATGACGAACGACCAGGCGGATCTGGCGAAGCTCGCGCAGTACATCGCCGAGGCGAAGGGCTTCGGGCTCGAGACGCTCGGGCCCGACGTGAACGAATCCGACGTCGCGTTCAGCCCCGCGGGCACTGCCGAAAAGCGCGTCATCCGCTTCGGTCTCGCGGCCATCAAGGGCGTCGGCGAGATCGCGGTGCAAAGCATCCTCGACGCTCGCGCGAGCGGCGGTCGGTTCAAGACCCTTCCCGAACTCTGCGAGCGCATCGACGTCCGCGCGGTGAACCGCAAGGTGCTCGAATGCCTCGTGAAGGCGGGCGCGTGCGACGCGCTGGGCGCGAACCGCGCGACGTTGTTCTCGCGGGTCGAGTCCGCATTGGGACGCGCGTCGTCGATCGCGGCCGATCGCGCGCGCGGGCAGGCGTCGTTCTTCGATAGTTTCGAGGCGCCGAAAAAAGCCGGGCCCGTGGCGGCGGCGGACGCGTTGCCGCAATTGCCCGACTGGCCGGTGGCCGAGCGTCTCGCGCACGAGAAGGAGTTGCTCGGGTTCTACGTCAGCGGGCATCCGCTGCAGCCGTACGAGAAAACGCTGCAACGCTACGCGATGCACAGCGTCGCGGATCTCCCGACGCTCGCGAACCGTTCGATGGCGCGGGTCGGGGGATTGGTTTCGGCCGTGCAGCAGGGCTTCTCGAAGAAGTCCGGCAAGCCGTACGCGATGGTCACGATCGAGGACCTGACGGGATCGGTGACGCTCCTGGCGATGAACGAGTCGTACGACAAGTTCCGCGAATTGTTCGTCGCGAACAGCCCGCTGCTGGTGGTGGGGGAAGTGAGCACGGGCGAGGACAAGCCGAAGATGTTCCCGGTGGATATCATGCGGTTGGACGACGCGCCGCGGCGTTTGACCAAGCAGGTGCAGGTACGGATGCGGATCGGGGACATGGACCGGGCGCGGCTGGAATCGCTGCGGGGCGTGATCGAGGCCCATGCCGGCCGCGTGCCGGTGTACCTCGGGATCCTCGCGGCGGGGGCGACGGTGTTCATCGAGCCGAGCGACCGTTACCTCGTGGTGCCGTCGGCGGAATTCGAGTCGGCCGTGGAGGAAGTGTGCGGGCCTGGGAGCGTGACGATGGCCGCCGACAAATCGATGCCGGAACGGCAGCAACGGAAATGGGAGAAGAAGGCGGAGGGCGGTGGTGGAGACGACGAGTAGCGGGGACGTAGCGCGGGCGTCCCCGCCTGCGGTATTCGCGGGCGTCTCGCCTGCGCCCGGCGCGGATGCGCGCCTACGCCGCCGCCAACCGGCACGCGAGGAACGCGTTCAGGCTTTCACCGTTCGCTTTGGCCTGCAGCACGAGTCTGCGGTGGACGGCCGGTTGGAGCCGCAGCAAGACCTTCCCGCTGTACTTTGCCTTTGCCGTGGCGGGCGGCAGCCGGTGTCCTTCGGACTCCATCAGCGCGACGACCTCCTCGACCGCCGCGCAAAGCCCTGCATAGACCTTCGCTTCGTCGGGTCCGTGAACGCCGCCGAACATCAATCCGGGACACGTTCCGACGAAGCAGCCGTCCTCGTCGCTCCACTCGACGATCTTCACGTACCGACCGGCCTTGGTCTTGATGTCAGTTCGTTTCATCGAGCGCGTGGGAGATGGCCTTGCGGGCCTGTTTTTCCAAGTACCGAGGGACATCGTCGCCTGGATTTCCGGACACGGTGATCACCATGCCCGAAACATGGATGAAATTGCGGTGACTGCCCTTTCCGCCCCGATTCACGAATCCTGCCCTCTCCAATTCGGCGATCAGCTGGCGGATTTTCCGAGGCACTTTGAGGAGTTGATATCATGTGATATCAAAGTCAAGGGGCCGTGCGTGGCCGGGACGTGGCGCAGGCGAGGACGCCCCCGCTACGGCTTGCTCAGGAGATCCGGTGTCAGCAGGTGCTGCCAACGCGGCGGCATGCGATCGAGGGGAACGGCGCCGAACGAGCCTTCCCCTCCGGCGGAATTGCGATACTTCACGTGAACCACCGGCACCCCGCGCTCGTTCACGTGATCGACGACGATCGATACGTTCAACTCGTTCGTCCCGAGCCTGAGCCAGTCCAAAGCCTCGCCCGAAATACGGTCCCATGTGCGATGCGACCCGCGCCGCATAGCCTTGATCGGATCCCCCAGGGTCCGGACCATTTCGTCGAGCAAGACGCCGCGCGCAGGCGCATGCGCGTCAAACTCAGGCGGCATCGGGTCAAACTTGCGTGGGTGGCGGCGGCCCGCCGCCACCTCGGTGCGGATAGAGCGTTGGGGAATGGTTGGGGAAGTGGCACCGGGCCGGTACCACCCACGGCATGCTCGATGGGACACGCTTGGGTTGACGCGCATGAGCGCAGGCGAGACGCCCGCGACTACCGCAGGCGAGACGCCCGCGCTACGTCCCGAATGGCCGCCGTCGTGAGACGGTGGAATGCGGGATGGACGCACTACGTCCCCGGAATACTGAAGATTCACCCGGAGCCCAACGCCCGCTAGTTTCCTCCGGATGCAAGTCCCTCCCGTCCTCTTGCCCCGGCTCCAACGAATCCGCCTCTTCCTTTGCGACGTCGACGGCGTCCTCACGGAGGCCCAGGTGACCATGGGCGGCGCCGCCGAGACGAAGACCTTCCATATCCGCGACGGACTCGGACTTCGATTGCTCCAGGGCGAGGGCATCCGGGTCGGGTGGGTCAGCGCGCGTCCGTCCGATGCCACCACCGCGCGCGCCAGCGATCTCAAGGTGGATTTCCTCCGCCAATCCAGCGTGCCCAAGGTCGCGTTGATCGAGGAGATCCAGCGCGAGGCGGGCGTCGGTTGGGAGGAGACGCTGTACATGGGCGACGACGTCGTCGATCTCGGCGCGTTGAAGCGGGCGGGATTCGCGGCGGTTCCGGCGGACGCCATCGAGGAAGCGAAGCGGCTTTCGCACTACGTCTGCAACCTGCCCGGCGGACGCGGCGCGGTGCGCGAGGTGGTGGATCTGGTGCTGCGGGGACAGGGGAAATGGGACGCCTTGATCGCGAAATTCACTTCCTAAGGCCGGCGGGGCTTTCCAGACTCGCCCAATCATGACGCGGCGCGTTTCCATCGCGGCATTCGTGTGCGCGGTCTTGGTGGGATGCACCAAGCCGGACGAAAAAGCGCGCGTCCCGACCCACTCGCCCGCGCCCGTCTCCGCCGCGCCGGAGCCCGAGCAGGTGGTGAAGAACTGGAACTTCACGATGCGGAAGGACAACCGGACCCAGGGACGTTTCCGCGGCTCGACCGCCCGCGTGGTGGCGCCCCAGACGTTCGACGTTTCCGAGATGAAGGCCGAGACCCTGCGCACCGACGGCGAGCTGGACATCGTGGCCCAAGCCCCCGAGTGCCGCCTCACCGTCACCACCAACGGGTTCGTCGCGACGTCCCCCGGCGCGTTGGTCCTGAACCAAGCCGACGGGCGTTTCGGACTGACGGGCGAGGGATTTCTGTGGGATCACGGTGCCCAGCGCCTGGTCGTTTCCAACAACGTCGATTCGTTCATCAAGATCACCCTGCCGCGCGCCTTTCAAAGCGGCGCGCGTTGACCGATTTCCCATGCCCAAGAAAACCCTTTCGCTCGCACTGCTCGCGTTCGCGCTGGCGGCCACGGCGCTCCGTGGCGACGAGGCCAGAGTACCGATCCATGCGCGAATGGCGCAATTCGACCTCGGAAGCGGCACCACGCATTATTCGGGCGGGGTGACCGTGGACATTCCCGGTCTTTTGAAACTGGCCTGCGAGGATCTCGTGGCGGTCCCCGCGCCGGGAACCGATCGGATCGAGACCCTCACGGCGACGACCAACGTCGTCCTTGACGTCGTGCGTCCCGGCAAGACCCCGGCGGCCGCGCCCATGCAGATCCGGGCGACGGGCGACATGGCGGTGTTCACGGCGACCAACAACCTCGTCGTGCTGACCGGCCCGTTCGGCAACCAACCGCACGTGGACACCGTGCAATTCCGCACCCGTGCCGACGTGATTTCCTACGACCTCGCCACCGGCCGCGTGGTTGCCCTCAGCAACCACATCACCGAGGTGAACCCGGAGTTGTTCAAGAAGAGCGGCCTGTTCAACCGCACGAACAAGCCGGCAAAGACCGAATCACCCTGAGCCATGGCACAGGTCGCCGCAGACGCTCCCGTCGCCCCCGCCGCCCCGGCTTCGGGACACCGGTTGCTCACCGTCGACGGACTCGTCCGCGCCTACCGCGGGCGTCGGGTCGTCGACGGAGTT
>JANYDN010000136.1 GCA_025363585.1 Verrucomicrobiota bacterium
GGCGGGTTCGAGGAAACCCTCGGCCTCGTTGGCCGCGAGCGCTTCGGCCGCTGCCTTGGCGAGCGGTAGCAACAGGTCGTTCGCGAGGAAGTCCGTGCTCTCGCCCGCGGGGACATCGGTGGTCGAGTGGATGCCGCGCGCGGCGTAGTCGAGCGTGCGGTTCCATCGAGTGGCAAACCGAAGGACCATCTCATCGGTGACGCCGTCGGGACGGATTGCGGATCGCAACGCGGCGATCTCGGATGCGGTGAGGGATGTCCCGCCGTCGGAGTCGGGTGTCTGCAACGCGACGAAGGCGTCGACGAAGCCCTGTGCCTTCGCGCCATGCCCCGGGGCCAAAAACGCGGGATTGCCGAGGATGAATCCGAAAGGCGCGACGATCGCGTCCAGGCGTCCGATCTGGACGCGGACCGCGTCGAGACCGGGAACCTCGAGCGCCACGGTATTGGCGGGCGCAGCGGAACGACGCGGGCCGTTCCCTCCACCCCCGCCACCGCCACCACCACCGCCTCCGCCTCCGTTTCCACCGCCGCCGGGGCCGCCGCCCGCCGAACATTTCTTCGCGGCGTCGTCCAGACCCTTGAGGCAATCGATGATCGAGAGCAGTTGGCCGAGCCCGGGGATTTCCTTGCCGGCCGCTGCTGCGGTGCTCACGAGCGCGGAGGCGCAACTCAAGGCGCTGGGAGCGGTCACGCAGCCATAGATATCCTTCAGCGCGGACGGGATGGGCCCAAGCGGAATGAAATTCAGCGCGCAGGAAGCCAACGCGACGGCCACGTCGGCGAGGCAAGGGTCGCAGGGCACCGGCGTGCCGACGTACCGGCCGGGGTAGATTATCCCGCCGCCCGATCCGCCGCCGCCCGCGATCGCCGCGCCGCCGCCGCCACCGGGACATCCGCCCGTGCCACCGGGCACCGAGTAGGTGTTCGTTCGATTTCCGCAGATGAGTTCGTAGAGCGCGGAGTACGTCGGGCAGCCGCCGCCACCGGCCGCGGGATGGGCCTCGCGACCGGCCGGCGCGGCGATGCGCTCGAGCACCACGGGCACGGTGATTGAACTCCGCGCGGGCAAATCACCGAAGTCGGTCTGGACCGTCGTGAATCGCCAGCCCGGCGTGTTGCCGAACGCGAGCTTCAATGCCTGCGCGGCGATCAACCCGTGGTTGGTCAGCTTCAACTCGAACTCGCTCCGGTCCTGCGCGATCGCGTCGAGGTCGATCAGGTTCGGTTCCATCGTCACCACGGGGATCGGCACCGCGGTCTCGAAGACGGTCTCGATCGTGACGCGCGTGCGTTCCTCGAACGCGACTTCCTCGACGCCGAAATAATACTTCACCGTCTCGCGCGGCAGGAACGCCTGCACCTCCGCGGGATCGGCCGCGCGCACCAACGCGGGCACCCGCGCCGGCCCGTGGTCGTCCGCCGTGACGTTCACCGTGTACCAGCCTTCCGGCAGTTTCGCGAACACGGCGCGCCCGTCGGGACCCGTCGTGCCCTCCACCACCACCGCGTCCGTCGCGGCGTCGTGCACGACCACCTTGGCACCGCCGACCCGCGGGGCGCCCACCGCGTAGTAGGTGTACTCGTCCACCGCCTCGACGCGCAGTTCGCCGGAGGAATCGGTCAACACCGCGAGCGCGAACGGCAGCGTCGTGCCCGCGTTCCCGTCGCCGATGCCGATGGCGCCGTTTAGCACCCCGGGCGTGGTGTCCGCGGGCGGACGGAACTGGAGCGTGAGCGAGCGGCTTTCGCCCGGGGCCAGCGGCGGCTGGGGCTGAGGCTCGACCACCGTGATCCATGGCACCGCGGGCAACGCGATGGTGACCGGCCCGGACGATTTGCCACCGTCATTGCGCACCGTGATCGTCGCAAGGCCTTGCCCCCCGTGCAGCACGCCCAACCGCAACGTGTCGGGCTCCACCGCGAACCGCGCCCTCAGCGAAGCCACGCGCAGGTCGATCGTCGCCACCGCCTGCGGGCCTTCCGCCGCCTTGAACCTCAACTTGATTTGCCCCGCCCAGTCGGCGTCGGCCGTCGACTGGACCGTCACGTTCACGCCGCGGCGTTCGTCCCCGGCGAGGGCGGACGGCGTCGTCGCGGAAACCTGCACGCCCGCGGGCGCGCCCTCGACCGCCAACGTCAGGCCCGTGAGCGCGCCCTGGCTCAGGTTCACGAGATCGAGCGGCAGCACGGTCTTCGCGAGTGCCGCGAGTGCCACCGTCGGGTGGTCCGGATCCGCGCGCATCCCCAGAAGGCGGAAGGTGTCCTGCACCGGGGCGGTGTCGGCGCCCGGATGCGCGGCACCGATCGAGAAGTCACCGGCCTCGCCCGGAACTGGAATGAAGTTCAGCGCGAAGTGTCCCGCCGCGTCCGCCAAAGCCGAGACCACGCGGTGCGTCCCGCGCGAGAAAACGTGCACGTTCACCAACGCGAATGCCGCCGGGCCGCCGCCGCGCAGCGTCGCGGTTCCCTTCATCGGCACCGGCGTTCCCGATACGCCCGATTCGAAATCGGTCGAGACCGTCGCGCCGTACGCCGCCGCCACCCCCAACGGGCCGGCGACCGCGAGGTTGTTGGACTCGGACGCTTCGACGACCGCGTTGTCGGCGTCCGTTGCCGCGAGAATGAAGTACTGGCCCTCGCCGGGAGGCGCGCGGAACTGCAGCGTGCGCTCGATGAATTGTCCCGGCAGCAACGTGCCCGCGAACGGATACGATCCCAGCAGGGTGTCGCCCGCGTCGATGGCCACGTCCCGCGAGAGCCACACGCGCGTGACCCACGGTCCCGTGGCGGCGCCGCGGCCGAGGTTCGATTCGCGCAGCGTGACGTTGTAGGGCGCGTCGGTGTCGGTCCCGGCCGGTGCCAGCAGTTTCACCACCGACAGGTCGGGCTGTGCCGGCGGCACGCGGAGCACGAAGCTCGTTTGGTCGCTGGCGCCCGACGGATCCTTGACGCGCACGGTCACGGGGAAATCACCGGTCGCGGCGGCGGGCACCGGCCACGCAAGCACGCCCTGCGGCGAGACGGTCAGTCCGTTCGGTCCGGCCACGCGTTCGAAGGCGAGCGACTGCGGCGGCAGGTCGGGATCCACCGCCGAGAGATTCAGGGTCGCCACCTCGCCCGGCACGACGAAGCGGACCGTCAGTTGCCCGATCGACGGCGATTGGTTCACCTCGTCGACGTGGATGCCGAACGTCGTCCGGCCGGAAAGCGGCGTGAGCCCGTTGTCGTGCACCTCGACGGTGATCGTGTAATCGCCCGGTCCCTGCGCCTCGTCCGGCGTCCACGCGAAACGTCCGGTCGCCGGATTGATCGTCGCGCCGGCGGGCACCGGCGGCACCAATCCATAAGCGAGCACGGTGCCCTCGTCGGGGTCCGACCCCGCGAAGTCGTGGACGAACAACGTGCCCTCGTCGACGCGTTGGTCCGCGAGCGGGGGCAACGACGGCGCGCGGTTGAATTCGCTCGGCGTCGTGAAGGTGATGTTGTCGATGGCCGCCGTGTCCGCGCCGCCGCCGGCGTGGACGACCACGCGACGGATCCTGGCCGCCTCGATCACGACGCGCTCCTGGGTTCCCGCGCCGCCGTGGAATTCCTGGTGGAACAACACCGCGCCGTCCGGATCCAGCGCGTCGACCGTCGCTCCCACGCCTTCCGCGTCGATCACGTACAATGCGACGAAGCCGGTCGTCGCCGGCGCGTCGGTCCCGGGCACGACGAACCGCAGCTCGACCGTGCCGTTGGGAGCGCCGGAGGTCCGCGGGTCGCCCAGCACGTTGGACGGCGACACGGGCACGAAGCGGTCGGGCCGGTCCGCCGTCACGTGGAGGCCGTCCGAGGTCGCGAAGCGCGCGCCGATGGGACGGTATTGGTCCGCGACGACCGTTCCCGCGGGCAATTCGTCGAAAGTGATGAGGCGGTCGCCGACGTCGGGCGAGGTATAGAGAAACCGTTGGGGCACGATCTCGGGGCCATTGGCGGCGGTGTTCCACCAGAATTCGAGACCGCTTTGGCCGACCGCGTTGGCGGCGTAGAGCAACGTGACCTCGTACAATCCCTCGCCGCCGAATCGCACCGGCATCCAGGTGAACGAGAACCCACGATCGCCGGCCGAGCCCAGCGTGGTGCCCGCCACGTCGAGCAGGAACCCGTCGTCGGAGCCGACGCCGAGGCTCAACTCGATCTCCGGCGTGCTCGGATCCGAATCGAGCGAGTGGTCCACGCGGAGGTAGAACTTGTGGCGCAGGATGAA
>JANYDN010000148.1 GCA_025363585.1 Verrucomicrobiota bacterium
CGCGGCCAGCCAATCGAGCAACTCGGGATGGGTCGGGCGCGCGCCCATGTGCCCGAAATCATTCGGCGTCTCGACGATCCCGCGCCCGAAATGATATTGCCACGCGCGGTTCACGACCGATCGCCACGTGAGCGGGTTCCGGGTGTCGGACAGCCACCGCGCCAACGCGGCGCGGCGTTCCCCCTCGCCGGCCGAGGCGTCGATCTCGAAAAGCGCCGGGCCCAATTCGAGCGCACGCAACGCGCCGGGCCCGACCTCGCGCCCGGGCTTCTGCACGTTGCCGCGGTCCAGCACGTGGATGACGCGGGGCTTTCCGCCGGTCGATCCGGTTCCGGAAAACGCGCCGGATCCATGGTGCACCGCGCCGACGTACGCCACGCGTTGCTCCGGCAACCGCGATTCCGCGACGGCGACCGCCGAGGTCTCGGAATCAAGGCGCGCCTGTTCCGCCCGTTCGCCGTCGCGTGTAGCCGCCGCTACCAGGGCGTCGCGCCTGCCGCGCAGTGCCGCGATGTCCACCGCGTCGCCGCGCACGCCCGGATACCAACCGTCGGTCAGGTTCACGCGCTGCCATCGCACCGGTGCCTCGATCGAATCGAGCGACTTCACGGCCGCGCCCCGGGCAACGTTGGCGTCCGATGCGTCCAGCACCTCGAGTTCCGCCAACGCGAGGATGAAATCGTTTTGCCGCGCGGCCAACCGCGTCGCGGTCACCCGCACGTGTCGCGCGAGCTTTCCCCCGCCCGGGAACTCCACCGCCGAGATCTTGGGATTCGGCACGTCGGCCGATGTGCGGTCGGCCAAGGTCACCACTCCCGACGCGAACGCGGGATCGTCGGACGCCTCGACCTTGAAGCGGATGGGAAACCCGAATCCGTCGCCGATGCCATTGAAGTCATCGTGGCACGGATGCAACACCACCCGCGCGAGCGCGACGGATCTGCCGAGGTCGACCTGCACCCATTTGGCGACGTCCCGCGCGGCTTCGATCTGGCTGTGAAACCCGGCCGCGTCGCTCGTCGGCGCGAGCTTCTCGGCCGCGGCAAGCGCTTGGTCGGCGTCCTTCAGCGGCGTTCCCGCGCGCGACGCGATCGCCGCGGAAAGCTCGTCGCGCCGGCGCTTGGCGTCGCCGCGGCGTTTCGACAACGCGGCGCGTTCGCGGGCAACCGCCGGGTCGGGGTCGTACTTGAGATTGGTCCGGTCGACCGCCGCGAACACGGCCTGCAACGCGTAGTAATCCTCCTGGAGGATCGGGTCGAACTTGTGGTTGTGACACTGCGCGCATTGCACGGTGAGGCTGTCGAAGGATTGCACCGTGTTGGCCACCATGTCGTCCCGGTCCAGATGCCGCGCCACCTGCCCGTCGATCTTCGATTCGGGAACCTCCGCATGGCCGATGAAATCCCACGGGCCGGCCGCGATGAACCCCAGGCCTTCGATCCCGTCCCGCGTGCCGGGGAACAGCACGTCGCCGGCGACCTGTTCCTGCACGAAACGCGACCAGGGCCGGTCCTCGTTGAAGGCGCGGATGACGTAGTCGCGGTACGGCCAAGCGTTGGGACGCGGTTGGTCCTTGTCGTATCCATGCGACTCGCCGAAGTGGACGACGTCGAGCCAGTGGCGTGCCCAGCGTTCGCCGTAGCGGGGTGATTCGAGCAAGCGGTCGACCAAGCGCTCGTACGCGAGCGGGTCCGGGTCCCGGACGAAGGCATCGACCGCGGCCGGTTCGGGCGGAAGCCCGGTCAAATCGAACGACACGCGCCGCGCCAAGGTGCGCCGGTCGGCCCCGGGCGCGGGATGCAGGCCCTCGCGGGCGAGCGCGGCGTCGACGAAGGCATCGATCGGGTGACGGCCACCCGGGCCGGGAACGGCGGGACGCACGAGCGGGGCGATCGACCAGAGCGGTTCTTTCGGGCGTTCCGCGGCCGAAACCGACGGCGTGGCCAGCCACGCGATGGCCCCGAACACCGCGCGCGTCGCGGCGAAACAAAGGCGGGCTTTGGGGAAGAAGGAACGCATCGGTGGAACGGCGGAAGGATTAGCGCGTTCGGCCGGGCGAAGCCAATCCCCTGCTCTCGCGGGTGGACGACGAGAATGGCTTCCGGACTTGAACCGCGTCGCGGGAGCGTCAGGTTCACGGCACGGATATGGCTACTCTCCCGCCCATGCATTCCCGCCTTCGTTGGCCCGGTTTCATTTGTTCGCTCCTGGCGACGGTCGCCGCATGGGCGCGTCCGCTGTCGGTATCGGAACTGAATTACTCGCCGCTCAACAGTTCCGACTATGAGTTCATCGAGTTGATCAACTCCGGCAACACTCCCTTCGACCTGACCGGGTGCCGCTTCACGGCGTCGGTGACGTACACGTTCGGATCCCGGGTGCTCCAACCGGGCGAGCGGGTGGTGGTCTGCCGGGACCGCACGAAATTCGCCAGCATCTACGGCAACATTTCGAATCTCGCGCCGGGCGCCTACACGGGGAAGTTTTCGGACTCCGGGGAACAAGTGACGTTCGTCAGTTCCACGAGCGCCGTCCTCTTCACCTTCAAGTACAACAACGGCGGTGCCTGGCCGTCGCGGGCGGCCGGTTTCGGCAGCAGTCTGGAAACCCTCGACCCGAACGGCGACCTGAACGATCCGGCGAACTGGCGCTCGAGTGCCGAGTATCTGGGCAGTCCCGGCAGGGCAAGCGCGGTCACCGCCCGGACCCTCGTCATCAACGAGGTCCTCGCCCACACCGATCCCCCGCTCGAGGACGCCGTGGAATTCAAGAACCTCACGGATCAACCGATAGACATCGGTGGATGGTATCTGTCCAACAACCGCGCGACCCCGAAGAAATTCAAGTTCAACCCGGGAACGATCGTGCCGGCCCACGGCTATTACGTGGTCTACGAGTACGACTTCAACTCCGGTTCGCCGAAGCCGGGCGACGTCCCGTTCACCTACAATTCCGCGCACGGCGACGATTGCGTGATCATGTCCGCCGACGCCAACGGCAACCTGTTGTTGTGGATCGACGCGGTGAGTTTCACCTCGAGCCAGAACGGCGTCAGCTTCGGGCGTTGGCCCGACGGCGCGGGAAAACTGGTCACGATGTCGAAGCTCACGCTGGGAACGGATATTACCCGCGACGATTCGCCCGACAAGCTGGTCGACTTCATCAAGGGCAAGGGTGCGTCGAACGCGTACCCACGCGTGGGCCCGGTGGTGTTCAACCGCGTCATGTACCATCCGCCGGTGAACGGCGACGAGTTCGTGGAACTGGCCAACCCCGGGGCGAACCCGGTCCCGCTCTACGATCCGCTGAATCCGGACAACACCTGGCGCATTGCCAGTGGCATCGATTACTTTTTCCCGACCGGGATCATCCTCGACCCGGGCGAGAAAATCCTCGTGGTGGCGACCAATCCGCCGGCGTTCCGGACCAAATACAACATTCCCGCGGCCACGCGCGTCTACGGTCCGTACACGAACAAGCTTTCGGACGCCGGCGACACCCTCCAACTCTACAAACCGGATCCCCCGCAGATCCCGCCGCATCCGGACGCGGGGTACGTTCCCTACATCCTGGTCGAGGAAGTCTCCTACCTGCCGACCTCGCCTTGGCCGACCAAGGCCGACGGCGGCGGAGCGGCATTGCTGCGGATCGACGCCGCGCAATACGCGAACGATGCGACGGCGTGGACGGTGGACACGGCACCGCCGAAAGTGGCACCCCCGTTGGTGGCGGTCTTGAACGGAGCGCAGGTGCGGTTGACGTGGAAGACGACGGCGGGGGTCGCGCTGGTGTTGGAAGGACGCGCGGATCTGACCACGGGCAATTGGTCGACGGTCGCGACTTTCCCGGCATCGGGTGTCGACGGGACCCAAACCCAGGATGTGTCCCCCGACGTCGCGACCCGATTCTTCCGGTTGCACGCGCCGTGAACGAGCGACGGGCGGGAACCGCGGTCCGCGGCCCTGGGATTGAATCCCGCTGAGCCATGGAACCGGGGGATTATGAATTGGTGCGCGTCGCGAACGGCGCGTGGACGGTTCGGTCGCGGCGCGACGGCGAGACGTTCCATCCGGTGGTGGGCCCGGTGGAGGAAGCGCAGGCGCTCTACGTGCGCCAACTTGATCTGGCGTCGAGGGCCTTGGAGACGCCCGGGGAATTCGTGGTCTGGGACGTGGGTCTTGGTGCCGCGGCCAACGTATTGACGGCGCTGAGGGCCCTCGAGGACACGCCGGCGCGGATCCGCGTGGAAAGCTTCGACCACACCCTCGCCCCGCTGGCCTTCGCGCGATCGGAACACGAACGGCTCGGATACTTCGGCGGATACCTCGGCGCGGTGGACGCGTTGCTGGAGCGCGGCGAGTCGTCGTGGACCCGTGGCCGGAGCGAGGTCACTTGGCGGGCGCACGTCGGCGATTTCCCGGATTGGTTGCAATCACCCGAAACCGGACGGGTGCCCCTGCCCCACGCGGTGCTCTGGGACGCGTATTCGCCGGCGCGAAACCCGGCGATGTGGACCTTGCCGACCTTCCGGGCGCTCCGGCGGTTGATGCCGGACGGGCATCGATGCGCGCTGGCCACCTATTCGCGGAGCACGCTCCTGCGTGTCACCTTGTTGCTGGCGGGATTCTGGGTCGGGGCCGGATCGGCCACCGGGGAAAAAGAGGAAACAACGGTGGCCGCTACGGATCCGGCATGGGTTTCGGCGCCCTTGGGAAAGGCGTGGTTGGAACGCGCCCGGCGGTCGACCAGCGGGGAACCCATGGCGGAGCCGAGTTATCGTCAATTGCCGCCCAGTTTGGCGACGCTCCAAGCGCTGGAAAGGCATCCCCAATTCACCCCGAAAGACCCATGCGACCCGTCGGACAAACTATTTGCGGGTGACGGCATGGATATGGCTTAGTCTCGCCTCCGTTGCTGACCGGGAAACGAAGACGGGTGGTGATTTCCGGTGACGACGGGACGTGGATGAACCGACGACGCATGCAGGTGTTGTACTCCGGCCGCGTGCAAGGGGTGGGTTTCCGTTACCAAAGTCGCCGTGTTGCCTCGGGATTCGAGGTGACCGGTGTCGTTCGCAACCTGCCGGATGGCAGGGTCGAATTGATCGCCGAGGGCACCGAGGAAGAATTGAAGGCGTTCCGAGAATCCATCCGCGAGTGCGGTCTGGGTCCGATGATTCGGGACGAGCAGGAATTGTGGTCGGATCCGCGAAACGAATTCCGCGGCTTCGAGATCGTGCGTTGATGAGATACGGGATCATAGCCGACATCCATGGGAACCTGGAGGGACTCCAGGTCGTGTTGGAAGACATCAAACAGCAGAAGTGCACCCACGTGGTGTGCTTGGGCGACGTCGTGGGATACGGGGCCAACCCGAAGGAGTGCCTCGACATCGTCCGAGGCATGAACATCCCAGTCGTGAAAGGAAACCACGACGAATACATCGGGAGCAGCGAGGATCCCGAGGGGTTCAACGACGCGGCGGCCGAGGCGGTCGCGTGGAGCCGCAACCAACTGACCGAGGACGACCGCAAGTGGCTGCGCGACCTGAAGTATTTCCGGTTGGTGGCCAATTTCTCGATCGTCCACGCGACGCTCGATGCCCCGCAGCGCTGGGGCTACGTGTTCGAGAAGCTCGAGGCCGCGGCCAGCTTCACCTACCAGAACACGCAGGTCTGCTTTTTCGGCCACACCCACGTCCCCGTCGCCTTCATCCGCGACACCGGCGTCCGCGGTGGCACGTACTCCAAATTCCGCGTCGAGGCCGGCAAGAAATACTTCGTCAACGTCGGCAGCGTGGGACAACCCCGCGATGGCGATCCCCGCGCGGCCTACGTGATCTACGACCTCCCGCAGCAAACGATCGAACTGCGCCGTCTCGACTACGACATCCCGACCGCGCAACGAAAGATCCGGGCGGCCGGACTGCCGGAGCGGCTCGCCGAGCGCCTCGCCACCGGGCGTTGATCCCGGTCCGGACGCATTGAAAGTCCTCATCCTCAAACCGAGTTCCCTGGGCGATGTCGTCCAGGCACTCCCGGTTGCACGCCTTGTACGCGCCCACCATCCGGAGGCACGGATCGATTGGTTCCTGAACCGGGAATTGTCTCCCCTTCTCGAGGGCGATCCCGATCTTCACCGCGTCGTTCCGTTCGACCGCAAGGGATGGGTCGGCCCATTGGGCTGGCCGGAAGCGTGGTCCACGGTCCGTGGACTGCGGGCCGAGCGCTACGACTGGGTGATCGACCTCCAGAGTCTGGCACGGACCGGGACGATCGCGTGGCTGGCGAAAGGCGCGCTGACGATCGGTCTGGATGATCCGCGGGAGGGCGCACCGGGTTTCCACGACATCTCGGTCCCGCGACGGTCGCCGACCACGCACGCGGTCGATTGGTACCTCGACGTCCTGCAACACCTCGGTGTTCCGGTGCACCGGCGGTTCGAATGGTTGCCGGCCAAGGAATGGGCGGCGGCACCGGTCCGCGCGCGTTGCTCCGAACCCGGGACGCGGTGGATCGGGCTTCAACCCGGCGCGCGCTGGCTCAACAAACGGTGGCCGGCCGAATATTTCGCCGCGCTGGCACGGTCGTTGTCCGCGGATCCATCCCTGCGAATCGCCGTTTTCGGTGGCCGGGACGACGCGTCGCTCGCCGCGCCGATCCTGGCCGCGGCTCCCGGTCGGGTGCTCGATCTCTGCGGCAGGATCGGGTTGCCGGAATTGGTCGAGTGGTTGCGTCGCTGCGCGGTGTTGGTGACCAACGACACCGGTCCGATGCACATCGCGGCCGCACTGGGGACCCCGGTGGTGGCCCCGTTCGGACCGACCGCGGCGGAACGCACGGGCCCCTACGGCCAATTGGACCGCGTCGTCCGCGTGAGCCTGCCGTGCGCGCCCTGTCTGAAGCCGACATGTCGATTCGAGGAACCGATGGCCTGCCTTCGACGGATCCAGCCGGAACGGGTGCTCGCCGACGTGCTCCGAATCCTCGCCGCAAGGCCTCCGGGGCACGCTTGCCCTGCGTCGGCGTCCGCCTAGACTCGATCCTCGTGAAGCAACTCCTCCTGCTCTTGGCCTGCCTCTTCCCAGCGACGCTGTTCGCGCAGGTCGAAGTGAAGCTCAAGCTCGAACAAGACACCTTCCTCCCCGGCGAGACGCTCAACGTCAAACTTCACATCGGCAATTTCTCGGGCCGCAAACTGGTGTTCGGGAAGGACCCCCAGTGGATCAAGTTCCACGTGGAGGCCATCGAGGGCTCCGTTGTCAGCCAGTTGGCCGAGGTTCCCGAGTACGGCTCGTTCCCGCTCGAGTCGTCGACGGGCGGTGACCTCCGCTTCGATCTCCAGCCCGTGTTCGATCTCTCCCGCCCCGGGCGCTATCGCCTCACGGCGACGGTGGCCACGCCCGAACGCGAGGACGTCCTGAGCTCGGCCGTCATCTTCGAGGTCATCCGCGGTTCCCGGCTTTGGGACAAGGAATTCGGCCTCCCGGGAACCGGCGAACCCGAACGCCGAAAATACCTGCTCCAGCAAGCCAACCATCTCCGCGAGGTCCGGCTGTATGTCCGCGTCACCGACGCGACGGAGTCGACGACGTTCAAGGTGATCCCGATCGGCCGCATGATTTCCTTTGCCAAGCCCGACCAGGTCATCGACCGGAAAGCGTGCCTTCACCTGATCACCCAGATGAGTTCGGATTCCTACGTCTATCTGGTCATCGATCCCGACGGCACCGTCCTCAAGCGGGAAGTCTACACGATGACCGAGCGTCGTCCGAAAATCCGCATGAATGACGTGGGCGAGGTTTCCGTCATCGGTGGGCAACGGCGCGATGCCCCGGTAGCCCCGGTGGAAGCGCTCAGCAAGCCCGCCCCCGCGAAGCAGGATGAACCCAAGCGCGACAGCGAAAAATAATTCCGCCCGATCCTTCACTCCCACCGGGGCATTGTTCCGACTCCTTCTCGTTTTTTGCCTGGCCGTCCCGGTTTCGGCCGCGCCGATCGTTGTCCATCTGCGCAACGGCGACCGCATCAGCGGTGAGTTGGCAAGCGAAACGGCGGATCGACTGGTGTTGAAATCCGCTTTCGCCGGGGAAATCAGCCTCCCGAAATCGGAGATCACGAGCCGCGAATCCGCCGACGCCCCGAAGGCCGCCGTGGTCCCTCCACCCGTCGCGAAGGCACCGGCCCCGACGAACGCATTGCCCGCGACCCTCGCGTCGAAGGCGATTCCCACCAACCCGCCGGCGTTGGTCGCGCCCCCGCTCTGGGGGACGGCTTGGGTGCGTCCGTTCCTCACCAATTGGCATGGCAACGTCGGGTTGGGGATGAACGTTGGATTCGGCGCGACGGACCGGCAGTCGTTTTTCGTCAATGCGAACGCGGTCCACAATTGGGAACGTTTCGTCAACAACGTCAGCTACAACGCGGCCTATGGATTCGTGAACCAGGTGGAGGCCGCCAACCGCATGGACGGCACGGTCAAGACCGACCTCTTCGTGGGCCCCAAGAAAAAGGTCTACACCTACAACCAGTTCCTCGGCGGCTACGACGAGATCCGCCAGATCGGCATGCGGTTAGAGGAAGGCGTCGGAATGGGTTACCGCATCTTCGACCGCAGCCATCTGGTCCTGAACCTCGAGGCCGGCGGCCAGTACCAGCGCTTCAACTACACCACCCAACCCGATCGCTCCATCTGGTCCGCGCGGCTCGGCGAAAACCTCGTGTGGAAGCCTAGCGACAAACTCCAGGTGACCCAGCGGATGCAGTTCCTCCCGAACATCTCGGATCCCTCGGAGTACCACGCCCGGTTCGAGCTCATCGCGTCGTACCCGCTCTTCAGGAAGATCACGGTCAGCATGAACGTGACGGACGAGTACGAATCGAAACCGGTCCACGACATCGACAGGAACGACCTCCAGATCACGACGAACATCAACATCGTGTTCTGAGGAAAAAGCGTTGTCGCGGCCTCCGAGGCCTTGCCACCGCACTCCAAAGGCGTTCCCTCCGGGGGGAACGCAAAGCGGGCTTCAACCGAGGAATTTCCCGGGATTCAGGATTCCGAGCGGATCGAGCGCGTGCTTCACGGCACGGTGCAACGCATCCGCCGCGGGCGGGACGGCAATCGGCCACCATGGCATTTTTGCCAAGCCGATGCCGTGCTCCCCCGTGATCGATCCTCCCAGCCCGATGACCCCGCGGAACAATTCGTCGAGGGCTTTGCCGCTCGCGGTCTTCTGCGCTGCGACCGAGTCGTCGACCATCAGGTTCACGTGGATGTTCCCGTCGCCCGCATGGCCGAAGCACGCGACGCGGATGCCATGCCGGCGCTGGATGCGGGCGGCGAGGCGGAACAATTCGCCGAGACGGCCACGCGGCACGACGACGTCCTCGTTCAGTTTCGTGAGCCCGGTATCGCGCAGCGCGTAGCTGAATTGGCGGCGCAATTGCCAGAGCTTCTCGCACCCGTCGGCACCGTCGCCGCGGTCGACGAACAGCGGTTCGAACGCGCGGAGGATCCGTGCCGCGGTGCGGATCTCGCCGCGGACGCTCGCCGGTTGGCCGTCGAGTTCGAGGATCAGGTGCGCGCTGCAGCCGGCGAGGCGCGCGGAGCCGGTGCGTTTGCGCGCGGCCGCCAGCGTGAATTCGTCGGCCACTTCCAACGCGCACGGCAACAGGCCCGCCGCAAACACCGCCTGCAACGCGCGGATCGCCGCGGTCATCGACGCGAATCCAACCCCCAGGCACGCGCGGTGCGGCGGCAACGGCAGGAGCTTCAGGGTCGCCTCCGTCACCACGCCGAGCATGCCCTCGCTCCCGACGAACAACCGGTGGAGATCGAATCCCGTCTTGTTCTTGTGGGTCCTTCCACCCAGACGGGTCCGCGTCCCGTCCGCCGTCACCACTTCCAAACCGAGCACGTAGTCGCGGGTCACGCCGTACTTCAGGCAACGCGGCCCGCCCGCGTTCGTCGCGATGTTCCCGCCGATGCTGCAATCGGCCCGGCTCGCCGGATCGGGAGGGTAATAGAGCCCGCGCTTCTCCACCGCCGCCTGGAGTTCCGCCGTGATCACGCCGGGCCCGACGACCGCCACGAAATCCTTCGGGGAGATTTCCACGATGCGGTTCATCCGCGCCAACGACAACGCGATGCCACCCTTCATCGGCACGCATCCACCGACGTACCCGTGCCCCGCGCCGCGCGGCGTCACCGGGATGCGATGGCGGTGCGCGAACGCCAGTATCCGCGAGACCGACGACGCGTCCCGGGGAAGCGCCACGAATTCCGGACGCGACCGCGCGAACCATTTGTCCGCGGCATGGGTTTCGATCACCGCCTCGTCGCGCGACCATTCGTCGCGCGCGAGGATCCGGGCGATGCCCCGTTGCCAACTCGCCGGGCTCATGCCGCGGGATCGACGGGGCGGACGTCGCCGGATTCCTCCGCCTTCAGGAAGGCGCGCGCCTCGTCGGCGCGTTCTTCCGGAACCTGGATCCGAAACAATTGGAAGCCGGTGGTCGGGGCGGAAAGCTCCGAATGGAGGAACACTTCGAATCCCGCGGTGCGTAGTTCCGCGGCGGCCATGTCCGCCTCGGTTTGGTTGAAGTACTTCGCGACGGTCACGAATTGCATGGGGCCAACCTCGCGCCGCGCCGCGGTCGGGTCAACGAAACGGTGTGCGTCCGCTGTAACGGGTCGAGTTCGTGAGCGACCCGACCGTGCGGGGCTTCCACAATATGCCGTGCTGGCTGAGGTTGCTCGACAGCACCATCAGGTTCGACACCGTCCCGCCCGCCTGGAGCCGGAGCGTGTCGTCCTTGAACACGGCGCCCGCCAACCCGCGTCCAGCCTGGATGTCCGAGACAAGTCCCTTCGCGTCCGCGGTCGCCGTCTGGAGATTCGCGAGCGAGACGCCGATCGACGCCTTGTTGGAATCGATCACCGCGTTGAGGTTCGTCGCGACACCCGTCAGCATCACGGAAAACACCGTCAGGTTGCTGAGCGTCCCGCTGATCGCCGGCGAGTTCGACCGGACCAATTGCTGCACGTCCGACAGCGCGGCGTCCGCCTTGTCGGAAAGATGCCTCAGGCTGGAGATCGAGTTGGTCAGGTCCGACAACGTCGATTCCGACAGGAGCATCCGGTCGACGCGTGCCACCGCGGTGTCGATCTTGCCCGCCGTCGAATCGAGTCGCTGCATCAGGCCGACCGCGGAACGGGCCGCTTCCTGCATGTTGAAGGGCGCCTGCGCCTTCACGTTCGCGCCGTCCTCAAGGATCGACCCCTCGTTCAGCGTCGGGACGATCGACACGTATTGGTCGCCCAAAAACCCGCTCTGCTCGATGTCCCACCGCGCGTCCCGGTGGATGGAAAACCTTTTCTCGAGGCGGCAAAGGATCAGCACCTTCCGGCCGTCCGCGCCGAGGTCGATCGCCTCTACCAGCCCGACGGGCACGCCGGACACGAGCACGTGCGCCCCGGGCTTGAGGCCACCGACGTTCTGCGACTCGACGGTGACGTGGATGGTCGGCGTCCACACGTTCGCGCCCTTGCTGAAATTGAGGATCAGCATCGCGAGCAATACCAGCGCGACGAGGACGAACAATCCGACTTTGCGGGCTTGGCCGGGGTTTTCCATGGGTTCAGGCGAGTTCGGTTCGCGGTGCCGCGATGCCGTTGACGAAGTTGTGCAAAATGGGATCGGTCGACTGGAAGATGTTCTCCATCGTGTCGTCCGCATGGATGCGTCCCTCGTGGAGCATCACGATGCGCCGGCCGATGGTCCGGGCGCTTTTCATGTCGTGCGTGACCGCGATGCTGGTGACCTTGAGCTCCTCCCAGACGCGGTGGATGAGACGGTCGATCCGTGCGCTGGCGACCGGGTCGAGGCCGGTGGTGGGCTCGTCGTAGAGCAGGATGGCGGGGCGGTAGACGATCGCGCGGGCGAGCCCGACGCGTTTGCGCATGCCGCCCGAAAGCTCGGCGGGCATTTTCTTTTCGGTGCCGGGGAGCTCGACCATCTCGAGGGCCTCGGCCACGAGGCGCTGGATCTCCGCATCGGTGTGCTTGCGTTCCCTGCGGAGCACGAACCCGACGTTTTCCAGGACGTTGAGCGAATCGAACAACGCCGCCATCTGGAACAGCATCCCGAAATTGCGGCGGACGGGCAGCATGTCCCGCTCGCTCATCTTCGCCAGATCCTTGCCGTCGACGAGCACGCTCCCGGAATCCGGACGGATCAACCCGATGAGGTGTTTCAGGAGGATGCTCTTTCCCCCGCCCGATCGCCCGATGATCACGACGGCCTCGCCCTTCTCGATGCGCAGGGTCGTTCCCCGCAACACCGCCTGGGTGCCGAAGCTCTTGTGGACGTCGCGAACCTCGATCATTGGAAAATGGATCCGTGCGATCCGTGGGATTCGGTATCCGCCCGATCAACCGTGGAACAGCCGCGTGAGGAAGAGTGTCAGGAAGAAATTGACGATGAGGATCGAGATGCTGGCGGCGACGACGGATTCGGTGGTGGCGCGGCCGACGCCCTCGGCGCCCTGGGGACAGCGCAATCCCTTGAGGCAACTCACGAGCGAAATGATGATTCCAAAAACGACCGCCTTGATGAGTCCCGTGACGACGTCGACGGGATCGGTGTACCGCCGCATGTTGGCCAGATAGTACGCGCCCTCGATGCCGAGGAGGTGCACGCCGATCATGTAGCTCGCCAGGATGCCCACCACGACGGACTGCGCGGTGAGCAGCGGCGCCGAAACGATGGTCGCAAGCACGCGGGGAACGACGAGGTAGTCGACGGGATGCGTGGCGAGGGTGCGGAGGGCGTCGATCTGCTCGGTGACCTTCATGGTGCCGAGTTCGGCGCTCATGGCGGCGCCGACGCGGCCCGTGAGCATGAGCCCGGCGAGGACGGGTCCCAGTTCGCTGCACATGCCGACGGACACCACCGCCCCGGTGGCGGTGTCCATCTTCACCTTGTGGAACTGGAAGTAGGTCTGGGCGCAGAGCACCATGCCCGTGGCGGCCCCGGTGGTCAGGACGACGCTCTGGCTTTTGACCCCGATGAAATGGAGCTGGTCGACGAACTGACGCCACGACGGGCGCTTGAAACGAAGCGACCCGAGCGTCTCCACGCCGAGGCGCACGAACTCGCCCAGTTCCTCGATTGCGTCGCGTACCCGCTGGATGGGCAGTTTCTGCACGTCGTCCGTAGAGTGCCCCGGGATGCGCCCGGTTCAAACACCGAAAACAAACCGTCGTTCACCCGGAACGATGCATCCGGAAAACGAGGATTCCCCACGCCAAGGGGGGAACCAAGGCCGCCAAAGCGCCATGAAGTTGGATGGGGAGGCCCTCATCATCACACCGTTCGGTGAAATGATGCCCGGCGGATTCGGCCCTTTGATGGCCTTGGTCCGCCTTGGCGTGAAATAATTCCTACCGCGACTACATGGGTCCCCGGCTCAGGGCTTCAATGCCCCTTCCGCACTGGCCGGCTGCGGATTGAACACCAACTTCTCCGCGTCCGCCGTCACGGACAGCGAACCGCCCTCGGCAAACGTGCCGCGGAGGATTTCCTCGGCCAATGGATCCTCGAGGAAGCGCTCCACCGCCCGGCGCATCGGACGCGCGCCGTACTGCGGGTCGAATCCCTTCTCGATGAGGAAATCCCGCGCCTTCTGGTCGAGCACCACGGCGAAGCCCTTGCGTCGGATCCGGTCGAGCACCTTCCCGACCTCAAGCTCCAGGATTCGTTCCAACTCGGGTTTGCCCAAGGTGCGGAACACGATGACGTCGTCGAGGCGGTTCAGGAATTCCGGACGGAACGCCTTCTTGGCCTCCTCGAGCGTGCGGCCACGCATGGTCTCGTAGTCCGACGGGTCGCTGGCCTTGCCGAAGCCCATGACCGACTGCCGGCGAATCAATTCGGAGCCGACGTTCGAGGTGAGCAGGATGATGGTGTTGCGGAAATCGACCGTGCGGCCGAGGGAATCCGTCAATTTGCCCTCCTCGAGGATCTGGAGAAGCATGTTCATCACGTCGACGTGCGCCTTCTCGATCTCGTCGAAGAGCACCACGGAATACGGTTGGCGCCGGACCTTCTCGGTCAACTGCCCGCCTTCCTCGTAGCCGACGTAGCCCGGGGGCGAGCCCACCAGTCGGCTCACCGTGAACTTCTCCATGTACTCCGACATGTCGAGTTGGATGAGCGCGTTCGCGCTTCCGAACATCTGCTCGGCGAGCGTTCGCGCGAGCAGCGTCTTGCCCACGCCGGTGGGTCCCAGCAACGCGAAGCAACCGATCGGGCGCTTCGGGTCCTTGAGATCGGTCCGCGAGCGGCGCAGCGCCTTCGCAAGCGCGGTCACGGCGTCGAATTGGCCGATGACCACTTTCCCGAGCTCGGCCTCGACGGCCAGCAGTTTCTGCGTTTCCGACTGGCCCATGCGCCGGAGCGGGATGCCGGTCCACTTGGAAACCACGTGCAGGATGTCGTCCTCGGTGACGGCGACGCGGTGCTCGTCCTTGTGCTGCTTCCACTCGGCGAGGATGCGCTCCAGCTTCTCCTTCGACTGCTTCTCGCGGTCGCGCAATTGGGCGGCGCCCTCGAAGTCCTGGTCCTTGATCGCCTGTTCCTTGCGACCCTTGAGCCGCTCGATTTCCACCTCGAGTTCCTTCACGTCGGGCGGACGCTGCATCGCGTTGATGCGCGCTCGGGCACCGGCCTCGTCGAGGACGTCGATGGCCTTGTCCGGAAGGAACCGGGCAGGGATGTAACGGTCGGACAGCTTGACGCAGGCCTCGATGGCGGAGGCCGAGAACTCGGCCTTGTGGTGCTCCTCGTACTTGGACTTGAGGCCGGTGAGGATGGTGATGGCGTCGTCGACGCTCGGGGGCTCGACCTTCACGGTCTGGAAGCGTCGCTCGAGCGCGGAGTCCTTCTCGATGTACTTCCGGTACTCGGTGAGCGTGGTGGCGCCGATGATCTGCAACTCGCCGCGACTAAGCGCGGGCTTGAATATGTTGGAGGCGTCCATCGTGCCCTCGGCGGATCCCGCGCCGACGATCGTGTGCAATTCGTCGATGAAGAGGATCACGTTCCGGCTCCGGCGGATCTCGTCCATGACCGCCTTGATCCGTTCCTCGAACTGGCCGCGGTACTTCGTGCCGGCGACCATCAGAGCGAGGTCGAGGGTCACGACCCGCTTGTTCTGGAGCAACTCGGGCACGTTGCCCTTGGAGATTTCCTGGGCGAGCCCCTCGACGATCGCGGTTTTGCCGACGCCGGCCTCGCCGAGAAGAACGGGATTGTTTTTGGTGCGTCGGCAAAGGATCTGGATGACGCGCTCGATCTCGCTCTGGCGACCGATGACGGGATCCATGTCGCCCTTGCGCGCGTACTCGGTGAGGTCGCGGCCGAACGCCTTCAGCGCGGGCGTCTTGTTGTCGCCCTTCTTGCCGCCTTCCTTCGCGCCCTTGCCGGTCTCGGAGGGATCGTTGGTGAGCTGCTCGTCGCCCGGCGCGGCGCCCTCGCCCTGCTGGAACTGCGGGTCGAGTTCCTTGAGGATTTCCTGGCGGCACTGCTCGATGTCGATGTCCAGGTTCTTGAGGACCTTGGCCGCGACGCCGTCGCCCTCGCGGAGCAACCCGAGGAGGATGTGCTCGGTACCGACGTAGGTATGGTTGAGTGCCTTGGCCTCCTTGCCGGCTAGGGAGAGCACCTTCTTGACGCGCGGCGTGTACGGGATGTTGCCGGTGACCTTTTGGTCCGAACCCGAGCGTACTTCCTTCTCGACCTCCTGCCGGACCGTCTCGAGGTCCAGCCCCATTTTCTGGAGGACGTTCACGGCGACTCCCTGCCCCAGCTTGATGAGGCCCAGCAGGAGATGCTCCGTGCCGACGAAATTGTGGTTGAAGCGGTCGGCCTCCTTGCGCGCCAACGCGAGCACCTGCTGCGCGCGCGGCGTGAAGTTATTGAGATTCTCTTCGCTCATGGGAGTACGCCCCACGCGGGACCATCCCGCGCATCGGCATCGGCAATTTGGACACCGGCGGCGAACGCGTCAAAAGACTTTGTGCGTCCCGCGCGGTGAATTTGAAGAGCCTCGCGGAGCCGGGCGAAGGAGGCATGGCCGGCGTCGCCCTGCCGACACCGAAGCGAGCCGGACGATGCCTTGGCAATAAATTGGGAAGTGGCGGCAGGGCCGCCGCCACCCACCGTGGCTCAGACGGTCGCTGGACCGTTGCCCGAACCCGCGTCGGCCGCGCGGCCCGCGGCCTTCGTGTGGTCCGGACGGACGACGTCGCGCAGGCGATCACGGAGCAACCCGGCCCGCAGCACGTCGCGCTCCTCCGCGCCGAGCTTTTCCTTGTCGGTCAGGAGCACCTGCAGGTGCGCCGGCTGGCTCAGCAGGAACAGTTCGTCGACGAATGCCTTCGGAGTCCCCGGCAGCATCTCCAGATCCACGCCCAGGCGCAGCAGGCTCAAAAGGTTCATCGTCTCCTTCGAGGAGATCGTGTGGGCGTTGGACAGCGTGCCGTAGGCGCGGCCGATGTGGTTGAAGACCACGCTCGGCTTCTTCTCCAGAAGCACCAGCCGGGCCTTCTCCTCGTGCTCGATGAGCTGGAGCAACACCTTGTTGATGCGCTCGACGATGTCGGCTTCGGACTCGCCGAGGGTCATCTGGTTCGAGACCTGGAAAATATTCCCCAATGCCTCGGTGCCCTCGCCGTACAAGCCGCGGACCGCGAGCCCGAGCTTGTTCACCGCCTGGATGATCTGGTTGACCTGCTCGGACAACACCAGCCCCGGAAGATGGAGCATCGCGCTCACGCGGATCCCCGTGCCCACGTTGGTCGGGCACGCGGTCAGGAAGCCGTGCCGGACGCTGAACGCCAGGTCCACCCGTTCCTGCAGGGCGCTGTCGACGGCGTCGATCGCCTGCCACGCCTGCCGCAGTTGCAATCCGGGACGCAAGGCCTGCATGCGCAGGTGGTCCTCCTCGTTGACCATCACGCACAGCGATTCCTCGCGGTTCATCACCAGCCCGCTTCCGGCGTTCTTCGCGGCGTGCTCGCGGCTGATCAAGTGCCGCTCCACCAACACCTGCTTGTCCAATGCCGTCAGCTTCTCCATCGACTCCGCGAACGGGTCGCCCGCCATCGCCTCCAGCGATTGCACCACCGGCATCAGGATGTCGTACGCCTTCACCCGCTCGGCCTTCCGGGCGTGGCCGGGAAACGGGACCGAACGCAGGTTGCGCGCGAGGCGCACGCGGCTCGAGAAGACGATCTTGTCGTTCGGGCCGGACCGGCGCGAGGCGTCCGCCGTCGAAACGAGGAACTCAAGGATGTTGGGCATGGCGACGATCAGTGGGAGGCCTTGAGCGATTTGATCTCGTCCCGGAGCCGGGCGGCGGATTCGAAGTCCTCCCGGGCAACCGCCGACTGGAGGTCGACGACCAGCTTGGAAAGACTGGCCTCGAGCGTCACCAGCCCGCGGATCGCCGCCGGGACCTTGCCCTTGTGCTGCGTTCCCTTGTGCATGCCCTTGAGCAGGGTGTCGAGGACGTCGCCGAACACCGAGTAGCATTCGGCGCACCCGAGGCGACCGGTCTTCTTCAACTCCGCCTGGGTGAAGCCGCACGCCTCGCACTTCAGCTCGGTGCCCTTGGCCTCGCCGGCCTGTTCTATTTCCTGGCCGGCGCCGAGGCCCAGCAGCAGGTCGGCGAGGGAGAATCCCGTCGGGTCGTTGACGCCCTTCTGCTTCGCGCAGGGCTCGCACAGGTCCACGTTCTTGACCTGGTTCTCCACGATCTGGGTCAGGTGGACGGTGGCTTCCTTCTGCTTGCAGAGTTGGCAGACCATATTCTTGAAAACTATATCGACGCGGGGTTTGGCCAAGTCAAGGCATCGGCCGGGAACGTTCCCGTGCCGCGACGCGGCGGATCAGGCGAAAATCACCTCGCCATCGGTCTTGGTGCGCTCGTGGAACGCCTCCAGCAACCGTGCCGTCACGGGTCCCGGTTTGCCGGAACCAATCACGCGCCCATCCACCTTCACCACCGGCACCATCTCCGCCGCCGTGCCCGTCAGGAACATCTCGTCCGCGATGTACACGTCGTACCGCGTCATGTTCGGTTCCGCGACAACGATCCCGAGCTCGCGGGCGCAATCGAGCACCGTGTTGCGCGTGATGCCATAGAGCGCCCCCGCGCTTTGCGGCGGCGTGAACAAACGTCCCTTCTGCACGATGAACACGTTGTCGCCCGTGCACTCCGCCACGAAGCCGTCGCTGTTCAGCATGATGGCTTCCTCCACGCCCGCGTTGTTCGCCTCGATGCGCGCCAGGATGTTGTTCAGGTAGTTCAGCGACTTGATCGCCGGGTTCACCGAGTTCACCAGGTTCCGCGTCGTCGGCACCGTCACGATGGTCAGTCCTTCGCGGTAATACTGCTCGGGATAGAGCTGGATCGTGCTCGCGATGACGATGACGGAAGGCTTGGGACAACGACGCGGGTCGAGTCCGAGCGTCCCTTTGCCACGCGTGACCAACAGGCGGATGTAACCGTCGCGAAGCCCGTTCGCGCGGCACGTCTCGACGCACGCGCGGATCAAATCCTCCGGCGACATCGGGATCTCCAGCAGGATGGCCTTCGCCGACCAGAAGAGCCGCTCGATGTGTTCCCGCAGTTTGAAGACGCGGTTGTGGTACATGCGGATGCCCTCGAACACGCCGTCGCCGTAAAGCAACCCGTGGTCGAACACGCTCACCTTCGCGTCCGCCTCATCCACCAATTGGCCGTCGATCCAGACCTTCATTTTGAACAGTTCCGACAAACCTACGGGAGCCGGCGAAACCAACGCAAGCGCGCGTCCTCCCCAATCGCGACAAGGATCTCCCCGCCCCGCCGGCAGAAACCCCTTGGCCCATCCGGCCGTCACCCCCTAAAAACCCCGCGTGCCGTTCCTGCACCACTTCCTCGTCGCCCTCGGCGCCTACCTGTTGGGGTCCATCCCGACCGGGTATCTCGTCGGCCGCGCCAAGGGCATCGACATCCGCAAGGTCGGAAGCGGGAACATCGGCGCGACGAATGCCTTCCGCATCCTCGGCCGCGGCCCCGGCACCTTCGTGCTCTTGGCCGATGCCGCGAAGGGCGCGATCGCCGTCCTCTTTCTTCCCGGGCTTCTCGCCGGCAGTTCCGACATCCCCTTCCAGATCGTCGCCGCGCTCGGGGCCGTGCTCGGCCACAACTTCACCTGCTGGCTCCGATTCAAGGGCGGCAAGGGCATCGCCACCTCGGCCGGAGTTCTCGCCGCGCTCGTCCCGTGGGCGTTCCTGGTGATCCTCGGCGTGTTCGTGATCGTGCTCGCCCTCGGCCGCATCGTGTCGCTCGCCAGCATCGCCGCCGCCGCCGCTCTGCCGGTCGCCGTCGCATTCACGCCGCCACGCGACCGACGGCTCGTGATCCTCACTGCGGTCCTCGCCGTCCTCGCCATCGCGCGGCACCACGCGAACATCCGGCGACTCGTCGCCGGCACGGAACGACGGATCGGCGGAAACAAGGAAGGCGGTGCCCGATGAACGTCACCATCGTCGGCGCCGGCGCGTGGGGCACCGCGCTTTCCATGCTCGCGTGCCAGAACGGGCACGCCGTCACGATCTGGGGGCACGACCCGGTGCATCTCGCCGAGATGGCGGCCAGCGGTGCGAACGAACGCAAGCTTCCCGGCATCGCGCTCCCGTCGGGTTGGCGCGCCGAACCCGACCTCGGGCGCGCCGCACAAGACGCCCAACTCATCGTGCTCGCCGTGCCGTCGCGCGCGTTCCGCGACGTCTCCACGCGCCTCCGCTCGTTCGCCGGAACCGTCGTCTCCGTCACCAAGGGCATCGAGCACCTTACCGGCCACACCATGTGCGGCATACTGGGCGAGGCGATGCCCAACGCCGCCGCCGCCGCGCTCTCGGGCCCGTCGCTCGCACTCGAGGTCGCGCGCGGCATTCCCACGGCCGTCGTCGCCGCCGCCCACGACCCCGCCGTCGCGCGGTCGGTCCAGGAACTTTTCCACCGGCCGACCTTCCGCGTGTACACCAGCACCGACGTCGTCGGCGTCGAACTGGGCGGCGCCATGAAGAACGTGATCGCGATCGCGGCGGGCGTGTGCGACGGGCTTTCGTTCGGCGACAACGCCAAGGCGGCCCTCGTCACGCGCGGCCAAGCCGAGATGCGGCGCATCGGCGTCGCGTGCGGCGCCAAGGCGGAGACGTTCGCCGGACTCAGCGGGCTCGGCGACCTCACCGTCACCTGCTTCTCGCAACTCAGCCGCAACCGTCGTCTCGGCGAGCGCCTCGGCCGCGGCGAGACCGTCGCCGACATCCTCGCGAGCACCCATTCCGCCATCGAGGGCTACCACACCGCGCGCTCCGCGCAGGAACTCGTCCGCCGACGCGGCGTGGCCGCGCCCCTCACCCGCGAGGTCCACGCGATGCTCTACGAAAACAAGGACGTGCGCCGCGCCGTCCATGACCTCCTCGGACGCGACTCCAAGGCCGAGGACTGAACCCCGCCGCTCTTCCCCACCCATGTCGCTTCGTCCCGTCACCGTCCGCGTTCCCGGAACCACCGCCAACCTTGGTTCGGGATTCGACACGCTCGGCATCGCCCTTCGCCTCTACAACCGCGTCCGCGTGACGCCCACCATTCGCCGCGGCGTCGCGATCACGTCGCCGCTCGCACCGGAGGCGATCGAGGGAGCCACCGCGATGGTGGCGGAATCGGCCCGACTGTTCTTCCGCCGCACGCGCCGCGCGTCGTTCGGATTCGAACTCCACGTGGCCGGCGAGGTTCCGGTCGCCCGGGGACTCGGATCTTCCACGACGGTCCAACTCGGCTGCGTCGCCGCGCTCAACGAAATCAGCGGCGCGGGCCTTGGCCGCGAGGCGTTGTTCGATCTCGTGCACGAACTCGAGGGACATCCCGACAACGCCGCGCCCGCGACGTTCGGAGGGTTCATGGTCTCCGGCCCGGTCGGCAAGGGTGCGCGCGTGATCCGGTTCAAGGTCCCGGCTTCGGCGCGGTTCGTGACGTTGATTCCACGCTTCGAGGTCAAGACCAGCGACGCGCGGAAGCTGTTGCCCGCGGAATATCCGAAGGCAGATCTCGTCCACAGCCTCAATCGCGTCGCGCTCGTCACCGCCGCGTTCGCCTCGGGCGACCTTGCTTCCCTAAGCGGACTCTTCGACGACCGGGTCCACCAACCCTACCGCGCGCCGCTCATTCCCGGGCTCGACCGCGTCATCGCGGCGGGCGTGAAAGCGGGCGCGATCGGCGGGTGGTTGAGCGGCTCCGGATCCACGATCATGTGCATCGCCACCGGGAACGCCCCGGCCGTGGCTGCCGCGATGCAATCGCGACTCAAGGACAGCGACGTCCGGATCCTCTCGCCCGATTCCGCCGGCTGCGTCGTGGAAGGCTAGGCCGCTGAACCTAAAGCAAAAGGACGGGGATTTCTCCCCGCCATTTTCGTCGCTACAAGCGGCGCCGCGGCGCCGAGTCCGCATCACTGCAGTCCAGCGAGGACCTGCTTCACCGCGTCGAAGTTGGGCAACTCCTTCGGGGTCGGCGTCTGCTCGGCGTATTGGACGACGCCGTTCTTGTCCACGACGAACGCCGCGCGCGCGCTCACGGCGCCGAGGCCGATGAGGTCGGGCAAGAGCACGCCGTAGTCGGCGGCCGTCTTCTTGTTCAGGTCGCTCGCGACCTTGATCGTGATCTTGTTCTGGAGCGCCCACGCTTCCTGCGCGAACGGGCTGTCCACGCTGATCGCGATCACGTCGGCATTGAGGCCCGAGTACGCGCCGAGGCCCGCCGTGATGTCGCACATCTCCTGGGTGCAGACGCCGGTGAAGGCGAGCGGGAAGAAGAGGACGACCGTGTGCTTCTGTCCGAAATTGGCGGAGAGCTTGACGTCGTTGAGACCGGCGGCGGTCTTCTGCTTGAGCGTGAAGTCCGGGGCTTTGGATCCGACTGCGATGGGCATGGTGCGTTCCGAGATTGAGGTTTTTGTTGTCGAACGGAGGCCAACCTTTGGCCGGAATCGCGCGCAAGTCAAACGGGCGAACCGGCCGCCCGCGGTCGGCTCGTGTCGATGCCCGAGGCCATCAGTTCCTTCGCGTCGAACGGCGGCGCTTTCCCGCGCCAACGCAAACCGACCGTGGGATTCGTTGGGAAATCATCAGGCGGGTAGGCCCGGCTTCACTTCGCGTCCGGCTCGGGCAGGGGGATGCCTTTGGCCTGGAACAGCGCTTCCGCTTCGCGCTGCCGGGTTTCCGCCTGATACGTGAACGGCCAATTAGGGCCGCGGTCATGGCCGGGCTTGTCCCCAAGGGCCAGCTTCAACTGGGCGCGGGCTTGAGCGAAGTCCCGGCGGGCGTCGTTCGCGTGCTCGAGTTCGGCACCCAGCATCGCCCGGAGAAAGAGGGAGGAGGCCTGCTGGGTTGGATCCGTTACTTGTTGTCTCCCCGGCCGAGAGATCGGCGGGGCAAGGAATCTGTCCAACAGCACCAGGGCCTCGCGGTAGCGATGCTCGCGATAGGCCAAGGCCGCGTTGACCCCGCTAAGATGGAGATTGCTCATGATCGAACCGTCATCGGCCCGGTCCAGCAAGGCTCGCGCCATGGCCAGAGTTCCATGGTCCATGGGTAGTTGATAAAGTCCCACCACAACCCCGAGGGCCGCTTGCCCCTCGACCGTCGATCCGAAACGGAGCCAGCAGGTCTGGATGAGTCGATCGAAGGAAGCGCGGTCGCCGTTGGCGGCCGCGATCCAGGCGGCTGCCACCCAGCTGTTGACGTTGGAAAGCCGATTGGAGGCCACGGCCTCAAGGATCGGCAACGCTTCCCGGGCGTTGCCGGAACGGGCCAGAATCTCGCCGCGCCCCGCCTCTAAGCCGACCTGCTCCATCGGTGAACCGCCGTGGGTCTTCAGCCACCGGCCTTGCTCTTCCAGCATGGCGGTCGCCTCCGTGAACCGGTCTTGCCGACAGAGCGTGTTGCTCAGTTGCCCAACCAGCGCCAAGTAATCTTCCCGCACCTCCGCTTCCAAGTCGGGCATTTTCGCCAGGGCCTCGCGGGCGACCTGCTCGGCCCGCGCTGGATTGGCCCGTGCCATGATTCCTGCAAATCGAGTCGCCACTTGGATCTCCAAGGCCGCCGGAGCCGGGGCATGGAGCAGCAGCTCGTGGGCTTCCACAATCGCCGCCTCCGCAGTGTCCGACTTGCCCGCAGACTCAAGCCAACCGGCCTGCCACAACCGGCAACGTGCGGCGAACGCCCGGGTGGGCGGAGTCCGCCCCATGAACTCCGCGTAGAGGACTTCCAACTCCTTCATGGCCTGCTCCTGTGCCGTGATCTGATCGCCGGCGGCGAAAAGGCGGGTGGCAGAAACATGAACCCTTATCCGGTCGCGCGGAAAGTCGAGTTGGTCGTCGGTGACCCTCGGCAGGAGCCGGTTGATCGCCTCTGCCTGCTGCAATGCGGCCGACATATCGCCCAACTGGCTGCCAAGGACTTTCGCCAAATTCCAGCGCACCTTTAGCTCGGTTGCTGGGGCGTTGGACAGGGAGGAGGAAGCCAGCGCATCCGCTTTACGGATCAACTCCCGGGCCCCGCGGACGTTCCCCTGCTGCAACAACGTGGGCAACTGATCCGACACCAGGCTGTCGATGAAAGTGGTCACGGTGTCCGCCCGGACGGATTGCGCGCGCTCCCGCTGCTGGGCGACCTGTTCACGCACCAGCGCGCGCCGCGCGACGAGCATCTGCCACGAACTGGCCACGAGCCCGAGGATCAGCGCGAGCGCCACCGCTGTTCCGGCCGCGAACACCAGTTTGTTCCGCCGAAACGCCTTCTGGAAACGGTAAGCAGTCGAAGGCGGCCGAGCTGTGACCGGCTCATTGTTCAGATGCCGTTTGATGTCCGCTGCGATGCCGTTGGCCGTGTCGTAGCGGCGCTGGCGGTCCTTCTCCAGGCACTTCATCACGATCCAGTCGAGGTCGCCCTTGAGCTGGTGCAGCAGCTTCGAGGTATCGGCCGACCGGCGCTTCGCCGTGGTCGTGAGTTGATCGGCCCCGAGGGTCGCCAGGCGCGTGCTCGGACGTTGCGGCTCCTTCTCCCGGATGGTCTTCCGCATCGCGTCGATGCCCGAAGCCATCATCTCCTTCGCATCGAACGGCGTGCTCCCCGCCAGCAGTTCGTAGAGCAACACGCCCAGGCTGTAGATGTCGCTGCGCGTGTCGATGTCCAGCCCGCTCATCTCCGCCTGCTCCGGACTCATGTAGGCTGGCGTACCGATGAACTGCTGAAACTGGGTGTGGATCGTCTTGTCGGTCAACTCACCCTGCGTCGCCTTGGCGATACCGAAATCGATGACCTTCGGCACGGGCACGCCGTCGTGCAGGGTGACCAGGATATTCGAAGGCTTGATGTCGCGGTGGATGATGCCCTTCTGATGTGCGTGCTGAATCGCCTGGCACACCTGGATGAACAACTCCAGCCGCTCTTTTGGTGGCAGGCGGCGCTCATCGCAGAACTTCGTGAGCGGCAAGCCCTTGACCAGTTCCATGACGAAATACGGCCGGCCGGCGCTTGTCGTGCCGGCATCGAAAACCCGTGCGA
>JANYDN010000194.1 GCA_025363585.1 Verrucomicrobiota bacterium
GCCAAGATCAACGTCCCGTTCGGCACCTCGCTCACCGGCATCGCAAAGCTCCCCGATGGTTCCACCGTCGACTCGACGGACTTGTTCGCCGAGAAGACCTACCCGTGGAAGCAGTGGCTGGTGATCGCCCTCATCGTCGTCCTCGGGTACAACTACTATCAGGGGAATTTCGACGAATCCGTGCCGAGAAAACTCGCGAGCGTGAACCTGCTCGGGGAGGCGGCATCGTCACATGCCAAGGCCGCCGCGAGACAACGCAGGCTCGAGGACGTCGAACTTGCGGCGAAGGAAGCCGCGATCGAGGCAGCAGCCGCCGCGAAGGCGTCCACCAACGCCATCCCGACGCCGAAGTAACCGTCGCGCGGTTCGGATTCCCAGGCGTAGCGCGGGCGTCCCCGCCCGCGGTAGTCGCGGGCGTCCCGACTGCGTTGGGGTGTAGAGCGGGCGTCCCCGCCCGTGCCCCGCAAGTCGCGGCAGGACGCACCGGGGACGGTGCTTTCTGCGCAGCCGGGGACGGCCGCTCGACAGCTTGCGCTCCACGCCAAACGCAGGCGGGACGCCCGCGACTACCGCGGGCGGGGACGCCCGCGCTCCCGGATGCCGATCCACCGCGTCACCGCGTCACCGCGGCGGCCACGCACCCGCGCCACACAGCGCCGCCGGGAAAACCGTTGACCACCCCGCCCCGGTTCCCCTAAGCATTCGCACGTGGATTTTCGTTTCTCGCTCCTACTCGCGCTTCTCGCGCCGCTTCTTAGCGGTGCGGTGGCTCGGGCTTGAAACGATTCCAGCGAACGCTTTTCACCCCTCCGCCGCACGGGCGGTGGGGTTTTTTGTTTTCAACGCCATCGCTCGTCGGCCCAGGGATCCGAAGCACAACTCCGACACAACATGCTGAAAAATGCCTCGTCCAAGTACCGGCCGTTCCCGCCGGTCCGCCTGCCCGACCACCAATGGCCCAACCGCGTCCTGACCGCGCCGCCCATCTGGTGCAGCGTCGACCTCCGCGACGGCAACCAGGCGCTCGCCGTGCCCATGAACGTCTCGCAGAAGCTCGAGCTGTTCGATGCGCTGGTGAAGTGCGGCTTCAAGGAGATCGAGGTCGGGTTTCCCGCCGCGTCCAACACCGAGTTCGCGTTCATGCGGCGCCTCATCGAGGACAACCGCATTCCCGATGACGTCACCATCCAGGTCCTCGTCCAGGCCCGCGAGGACCTGATCGAACGCACCGTGGAATCCCTCGTCGGCGCCAAAAACGCGATCATCCATCTCTACAATTCCACCTCGCCCGCCCAACGCCGCATCGTCTTCGGCCTCGGCAAGGACGAGATCGTCCAGATGGCCCGACGCGGCGCGCAATGGATCAAGGACCGGATCCCGCGCCTGCCCGGCACCCGCGTCCGGCTCGAGTATTCGCCCGAGAGCTTCTCCGCCACCGAGGTGGAGTTCGCCCTCGAGATCTGCACCGCCGTGATGGACGTGTGGCAACCCACGCCCGCCGACCGGATCATCCTGAACCTCCCCGATACCGTGGAGGTCGCGATGCCCAACGTGTATGCCGACCAGATCGAGTGGTTCGTGCACAACCTGCCGCGCCGAGATTCGGCGATCATCAGCGTCCATACCCACAACGACCGCGGCACCGGCGTGGCCGCCACCGAGTTGGCGATGCTGGCCGGCGCCGAACGCGTCGAGGGCACGCTCTTCGGCAACGGCGAGCGCACCGGGAACCTCGACGTCGTCATCGTCGCGCTGAACCTCTACATGCACGGCATCGATCCCGGCCTCGAGTTCGGCGACGTCAATGCCCTGCGCGAAGTGTACGAGCGATGCACCGGGATGACCGTCCCCGCGCGCCAACCGTATGCCGGGGAACTCGTGTTCACCGCCTTTTCCGGTTCCCACCAGGACGCCATCCGCAAGGGCCTGCGCGCCTGGGAAATTTCCCGCGAAAAAGGCGAGACCACCCCGTGGGACATCCCGTACCTGACGCTCGACCCCGGCGATCTCGGCCGCGAGTACCGCGAGGTCATCCGCGTCAACAGCCAGTCCGGCAAGGGCGGCGTCGCGTACCTGCTCGAATCGGAATTCGGCATCGAGTTGCCCAAGGACATGCAACGCGAGTTCGGCCCGATCGCCAACGACGAGGTGGATCGTCTGGGGCGCGAGGTCCGCGCCACCGAACTGAAGGCGATGTTCTGGCGGGAATACGTCGAGCGGGACACGCCGTGGCACCTCGACCAATTCGCGACCGAGGGCAACAACGGCGTCGTGTCCTGCCGCGCGACGGTGACCCGCGAGGGAAAACCCGCCGCCATCGCCGGGCAAGGCAACGGGCCGATCGCGGCCTTCGTCCACGCGCTCGTGGCCGGCGGCGCGCCAAAGTTCGAGGTGTCGCACTACTCGGAACACTCGCTCGGCTCCGGCGAGGGCGCGGCCGCGATCGCCTACATCCAGATCCGTCTCGCCGATGGACGCACCCGCTGGGGCGCCGGCGTCGACACCAGCATCGAGCTCGCCTCGATCAAGGCGGTCGTCAGTGCCCTCAACAGGGGCTGAGTTTCAAGATTCAGGTTTCAAGTTTGAAGTCCTGAGACAGCCCGGGGCCGCGCCGCAGCGCCGACGTGGTCCCGGGCTTCGGCTTTTTTGGGACGCGAACCTCGGACTCTTGAATCTTGTCCTCCTTGAAAACTTGAAACTCGCGCCCCGCCGGTTGCGATTCCCGGCCGTCCCCGTACTGTCCGGCGATTCATGAACACTTCGCAGGCCCAGCGCGTGGCCGAGGACCCATGGAGGGTCTTCAAGATCATGTCGGAATTCGTCGAGTCCTTTGACACCCTCTCGCGACTCGGCCCCGCCGTGACCATCTTCGGTTCCGCCCGCATCCGGCCCGAGGATCCCACCTACAAGGCCGCGCAGGAAATCGCGTCGGGCCTCGCCAAGGAAGGTTTCGCCGTCGTCACAGGAGGGGGACCCGGCGTCATGGAAGGCGCCAATCGCGGCGCCGCCCATGCCAAGGGACAGAGCGTCGGCCTCAACATCGAGCTCCCCTTCGAGCAACGGCCCAACAAGTACTCCAACATCCAGGTCAACTTTCACTACTTCTTCAGCCGGAAAGTCTGCCTCGTGAAGTACAGCATGGGCTTCGTCTACATGCCCGGCGGCTTCGGCACGCTCGACGAGATGTTCGAGGTCCTCACGCTCGTGCAGACCCAGCGCATCCCCGTTTTCCCCATCGTCCTCTACGGTTCCGAATTCTGGAAAGGGCTGCTCGATTGGGTCCGCGCCCAGATGGTGCCCGCCAAACTCGTCTCGGAGACCGACCTCAATCTCGTCCGCATCGTCGACAGCCCCGCCGAGGCCGTCGCCATCATCCGCGATTACCGGCGGAGCATCGGGGTCCCCGACACCGTTCCCGCCGCCTTCCGCTGATGCCAACCCGCGGCTTCACGCCCGAATCCGAACCCGCGCACGCCGGCACGTCCGCGATGCACCGGGACACGCTTCTTCCCAACGGCCTTCGCGTCGTCACCGCCGAACTCCCCCAGATGGCCTCGGTCGCCGTCGGCGTGTGGGTCGGCGTCGGCGGACGCCACGAACCCACGGCGCTGGGCGGCATCTCGCATTTCATCGAGCATCTCCTTTTCAAGGGCACGCGACGCCGCACTGCCGGCCAGATCTCCGAGGCCGTCGAGGGCGTCGGCGGTTACCTCAACGCCTTCACCGACGAGGAACACACCTGCTTCTACGCGCGCGCCCACCGCGACCGTTTCCCCGTCCTGCTCGACGTGCTGCTCGACATGTTCCTCGACCCGCGGCTCGACCGCGTCGAGATCGACAAGGAACGCGCCGTCATCCTCGACGAACTCGCGATGTACCGCGACCAGCCCGCGGACCTCGTCCACGACGTGCTCAACGCGATCCAATTCCCCGGCGACGCCCTCGGCCGTCCGGTGATTGGTTCGCGCGCGACCCTTCGCGCGTTGGGCCGGGCCGATTTCACGCGGTATCTCCGCACACACTACGTCTCCGGCGCGACCGTCATCGCCGTCGCCGGGAGCATCCCGCACGAGGAGGTCGTCCGCCGGGTCAGCCGCCTCGCGCGGCGTTTCCGTCCCGGCCCGCGTCCGGCCGTCCCGCCGGCGCGCCCGGTTCGGGGGAAACCGATCGTCAAACTCCGGACGCAAAAAAACCAGCAGACCAACTTCGCGCTCGGCGTCCGCGCCGCCTCGCGCCACGACCCGCGACGCGCCGCGCTCCGCCTGCTCAACGTGATCCTCGGCGAGAACATGAGCTCGCGCCTGTTCCAGGTCGTCCGCGAGGAAAACGGACTCACCTACAACATCCAGAGCTCGCTCACCGCGTGGGAAGACACCGGCGACATCGTCATCTCGGCGGGCCTCGACGGCTCGGAACTCGAGCGGACATTGAAACTCATCGTCGGCGAGATGAACCGCCTTCGCGAACACGCGCCGTCGAGGGCGGAAGTGCGGCGCGCGCGCGACTACGTGCTCGGCCAGTTCGACCTGAGCCTCGAGCACACCGAGCACCACATGATGTGGCTTGGGGAACAGTGGGTGAACTTCGGCGAACTGATGCCGCCCGCGGAAATCCGCCGTCGCATCACCGCCGTGACTCCGGCCGAGATCCGTTCCGCCGCCCGCGATTTCCTCGCCCCCCGCCTGCGCTCCCTCGCGCTGGTGTCACCGCGGAAACACGACCGCGGACTGCTCGAGATCATCTCCGCCTAGACCACGGACGAGGCGCGTGGCATTTGACCACGGAGCACACGGAATCGGGTCCCGAAGCATGCGGTGGAGAGAGGGATTTTTTACCACGGAAATCACGGAAATCACTGAAGGGGGGAACAATCCTGATCCGGAAAAACGCAGCTTCAGTCGGCCGTATCAGGGTTCATTGGCTTTCGCATCGGCGGGGTCCGACTGCTCCGTGGCCGATACTCCACCTCCCCTTTCAGTGATTTCCGTGATTTCCGTGGTAAAAATATTTCAACCGCGGATCCCACGGACGTCACGGAATCCGAACCTCTCCTGTTCGTTCCGTGTGCTCCGTGTGCTCCGTGGTAAATAATTCCGACCGAACCATTCCGTGGTCCGCGGTCACGCACGGATCGCCCAGCGCAGTTTCGCGGGCGATGACCGGGGATTCGAACGCTGTTCCTCCGCGCTCGGCCGTATCACCTCGTCCGTGATTTCCGAGTAAACGCCGGACGCCAGGCCCGTCTTGAACGACTGCTTCACGCGACGGTCCTCGCCACTGTGGAACGTGAGCACCGCCACCCGGCCGCCGCGGCGCAGGCAACCGGGCAGGTTGCGCAGCCACGCGTCCAGCGACCCGAATTCGTCGTTCACCGCGATCCGCAAGGCTTGGAACACGCGGCGGATCGACGGCTCCTGCTCCTCGGGCCGAACGCCCGGCAACGCCTCGCGCACCGCCTGCGCCAGTTCCCGCGTCCGTGCCAACTTTCCCGGTCCGCGCGATGCCACCAACGCCGTCGCGATCGCCGCCGCCCGCGGTTCGTCGGAATATTCGCGCAACACGGATTCCAATTTTTCCCGCGTCGTCTTCGCCAACCACACCGCCGCCGGCTCGCCCCGCGTCGGGTTCATCCGCAAATCCAGCGGGCCGTCGTGCTTGTACGTGAAGCCCCGCCGCGGATCGTCCAACTGCATCGAGCTCACGCCGAGATCGGCAAGGATCGCGTCCGCGCCGTCCCATTCCATCTCGCCCAGCATCTTTGCAAGACCCGCGTGGTTCGAACGCCGCGCGACGAATCGTTCCGGCCCGAATCCCTCCTCGCGCAATCGCGCCTCGGTGCGCGGCAATTCGATCGGGTCGACGTCGAGTCCCAGCAGGATTCCCGGCGCGCCCTCCGCGCAGACCCGCGCGAGCAATTCCCGCGCGTGCCCGCCGTGGCCCAACGTGCAATCCACCGCGCGCTCGCCCGCGGCCGGCCGTAGCACGCCGAGGATTTCCCCGACCATGATCGGCCGGTGGGATCCCGCCAACGTCTTGCCCGACGCGACGATTTTCTCCGCGTCGGCCGCGTATCTTGACGGGTCGTGTTCCTTGTATTTCTCGTCGAACCGGCGCGGGTTGCGGCCCGGATAGCGCGGACGACGGCGATATGCCGGCGTCGCCGCGGACGAGGCGGCGGGATCGGGCGACGCTCCGGGCGCCGGTGGCTGTGGGGTTTCGTCCATTCGCGGGTCAGCGGGCAATGTCGGATTGGTAGAGCACGCGGAATTGGTGCCGCCGCAGCGCGTCCTCGGCGACGTCCTGGTGCTCGAGGCTGATCGCGAGGGCGGACTTCCCGCCGGGGCGCGTCAGGAACGCGTAGGTGTAGTGGATGTTCAGCTCCGCCTCGACGAGCGCGCCGAGCACTTCCTGCAGCAGTTTTTCGGATTCCACCTCGACGCACACCATCACGCTTTCCGAATACGCGAAGTTCCGTTCGTCGAGCAACCGGCGCGCCCCGTCGGGATCGTCGACGACCAACCGCAGGATGGTGCTGTCCGTGGTGTCGAGGACGCTGAGGGCCATGATGTGGACCTCGCGTTCCGCGAGCGCCCGCACGACCTCGTTCATCCGCCCCATCCGGTTGGGAACGAACACCGAGAACTGCATCACGGGTTCCGGATCTCGTTCGCGCGCTGTGCTGACCGACATGGAACGAAGGATGGCCGCGCCGTCGCCGGGAGTCCAAGGCCGTTTGCAGGGCGGGCGTGGCGCCCGCGGCGGCGTAGAGCGGCCGTCCCCGGCTGCGCAAGGAGTGGGCGTCCCCGCCCGCGCCATGCAACCGCCCTCGGAAAGCACCGGGACGGTGCTTCCTGCGCAGGCGCATGCGCGTCAACCTAAGCATGTCCTCACCCCGGCTGTCGTGGGTGGCGGCGGCCCGCCGCCACTCGGAGCACGAGTTGCATTTGAGAATTGGCCGTCGAGTGGCACCGAGCCGGTACCACCCACGGCATGCTGCGGGATTGCAGCTTAGGTTGACGCGGATGCGCGCAGGCGGAATGCCCGCGCTACGGCGGCCCACGCACGCGCGACTCCTTGAAACTGAAAACTGAAAACTTGAAACTCCCCCGGTCCCCGTCGCTCCGCTAGCCTCCGCGCCCGTGATCCGTCGTCCCGTTGCCGATTCCCCGGTGCCCCAAGCGTTGGGCAACCGCGACTGGATCTGTCTCCTGGCGACCCTCGTGGTGATCGTCGCCGCGCAATGGATCTTCCAATGGCGTTCCCTCGGCCACTTCGCCGACGCCAACGTCTACCTCGCCGGCGCGCGGTCCCTCGCCCACGGCGAGGGCTACAGGATGGCTTCGCACGCCGGAACCCCGACGATCGGATTCTATCCCCCGCTCCAATCGCTGGCGTTGTCACCGGCATGGCGATGGGGCGGCGAATTCCCCGCGTCGATCCCTTGGTTCAACGGACTCCAGATCCTTTTCTCGACGGCCACTCTTGCCGTCGCGTTCGTCCTGTTGCGGCGCCTCGCCGTCCCGCTCCCGCTCGCGACGCTCGTCGTGTTCAACTGGGGACTGTCGGCGCAATGGCTCGCGTGGATGTTCTTCCTTTGTTCCGACATCGGCTTCACCGGCGTGACGTTGCTGCTCGGGCTGTGGTGGCTCGGACGCGACGCCAAGCCGACGGCCTGGACGTGGTGGGTCACGGGATGCGTCGTCGCGGTGTCCTATCTGTGGCGGACGGCGGCGCTCGCATGGATCGTCGGGTTCGGATCGATCGCCGTGCTCGGACTGCGCCGCGGCCAATGGCGCCCGGTGTTGGCGTTCGTCGTGCCGACGGGCGCGGCGTACTTCGGATGGCGCGCGATGTCGGCGGGGGGCGTCGGCTACGGACCGATCCTGAAAAACCTCCTGATGTGGAACGGCGGCTTCGAGGCATTCCCGCGCCTGATGGGAAACAATCTTTGGCAATGCGCGATCGGCGTTCCGTTTTGGCAGATGCTCGCCTCCGGCACCGTGATGCTGCAGCGCTATCTCGCGGTGAAGGGCCCGCCCGGCGCCAGCATCGCGGTGGCGGTTGCCTTGGCGGTCCCGTTCTGGGGCTTCTGCGCATTGGTGATCCGGGGCTGGAACTCCGGGCGGAGCCGATACGACCTCGCCGCCGCGTGGGTGATCTTCGTCTACCTCGTGGAGATCGCCGTCGTGCCCTACGACTCCGAGGGATTCCATCGTTACTTCTACCCGTTGATGCCGTTTCTCGCGTGGTGGGCATGGCGTGGCGCATCGACGTTCGAAGGCCGCGCCGGCCGATGGGCCCGCGGCGGTCTCCACGGGCTTTTCGCGGCCGCGTTGTTGGCGAACGTGGTGCTCGGCCAACGCGCGGCCCGACAGTTGCGCGAGTTCTATCCCGTGGCGGAACTCAAGGAAGCCGCCGATTGGCTTCGCCAGAACACCCCCGAATCGGCGCGGGTCGCCGGCGACTATTATCTTCCACTCGAGCACCTGCACGCGTGGCTTGGTCGACCGCTGTTGGTCGATCCGTTCAGCCCCGGCCAATACACGACCCCGCTGACGCGGGTGCAGCAGGGCCTGCCGACTCCCGACTACGTCGTGACCTCGCCGCGCGCCTATTCCTCGTACGAACCCCCGTCGGCGTTGACCCGCGTGTTCAAGTCGAGCGACGGCGCGTTCGAGGTGTACCGGGTGGACGCCTCGCGCGCCGCGGAATTCCTGACGCCGGCCATTCGCTTCGGAAAGCCGCGCTTCGGATCCCCGCCCGCCGCGCGGGAAAACGAGCGGCC
>JANYDN010000198.1 GCA_025363585.1 Verrucomicrobiota bacterium
CCCGGCCTGCGCAGGCACCGAGATCGCGCCGGTGCAGATGGCGCCGCAGGTAGCCGCCATGGTCGCGACCGTGCGCCAGGCGACGCCTGACGCGCCTTCGCCTCGTGAAGGCCGGCATCGCGGAGATGGACGCGGCGGCGAGGATGGCTCCCGATGATGCGAACGTCCGGTTCACCCGCGCCAGCAACAACCTGTTCCTGCCGGGCTTTTTCAAACGCGACGCGGTGGTGAAATCGGATTTCGCGTGGCTCGACGAAAAGGTGCGCGGGCAACCCGCGGAACTGGGAACCGAATTCTGCCAGTGGACGTATTGCTTCCACGGCCTCGCGAAGAAGAAGTTCGGCGACGCGTCGTCGGCCGAACGGTTGTGGGCGGACGGCGTGAAGCTGGATCCGAACTCCGAGGCCGCACGGCGCATCCGCCGTGAATGCCAATGCGAACTGCCGTGAGCAAGGCCGGCCGCGTGCCGCGGATCGTCCGTCTGGAACCCGTGGCCGGCCGCGCGAACCGAGCGGCGCTGGCGGGCCGGGCCGTGTCGGCCGAGCGTTTGGCACGTCGGGTCGCGGCGCTGGGACGACGGTTGGCCGCGGATTACGCGGGTACCGAGCTCGTGGTGGTCGGATTGCTGAATGGGTCCGTGCTTTTCGTGGCGGATTTGATCCGGCGTCTTCCCGGGCCACTGGCCGTGGACTTCGTCGGCGTCTCGAGCTACCGCGGCGGGACACGGCCCGATCGAATGGAATTCACGAACAAACTGCGGCTCGACGTGCGCGGCCGCGAGGTGTTGTTGGTCGACGACATCCTTGATACCGGCCGCACGCTGGCCGCGGTGCGGCTCCGTCTCGAGGCCATGGGCGCGGCCCGCGTTCGCGTTTGTGTCCTGCTCGACAAGCCGGCGCGCCGCGAGGAGGAGGTCGTCGCCGACTACGTCGGTTTCCGAATTCCGGACTGGTTCGTGGTCGGGTACGGGCTCGACTTCGAGGAGCGTTGGCGCAACCTGCCGTTCATCGGCGTGCTCCGCCCGACCCCACCGGACCCCGTCGGCACGCCCATTCGTCCGGCAACCGCATGACCGTCAAAGTCCATCTGTGGTCGTATTTCCGCGAGCTCGCCGGCAGCGCCGAACTCGAGGTCGACGTCCCGGCGGGATCGACCGTCGGCCAATTGCTCGACGAATTGTACCGGATGCATCCACGCCTCGCCGCGATGCGCAACTCCACGCTGGTGGCGGTCGACGTCGAGTACCAGGGCCAATCCCACGTGCTGCGGGAGCAGGACGAGGTCTCGCTGTTCCCGCCGGTGCAGGGCGGATGAAAAGGACGCCGATGCACCGCGAGCTTTCGTTGTCCGGCGCGCCCATCGACGAGGCGGCGCAGGCGGGCACGCGTCGGCGGGATGCGTCGAGCGGCGCGGTGGTGACGTTCGCGGGGGTGGTGCGCGACCACGAGCCGGACGGCGGGATCAGCGCGCTGGACTACTCCGCGTTCGAGCGCATGGCGCGGCATCAATTCGGATTGTTGTTCGACAAGATCGAGTGCCGGTGGCCGATCGCCTCGGTGCGCGTCGTGCACCGGTTGGGCCGGGTGGCCGCGGGCGAGACCTCGCTGTGGATCGAGATCGCGTCGCCGCACCGAGCCGAGGCACTGGCCGCGTGCGCATGGCTCATCGAGGAAATGAAACGCGTTGTGCCGATCTGGAAGAAGACGGTCCGGTGACTCGCCGGAAGAAGCCCCGGGCGATTGGGGCGCATCTTGGCACTGCCCCCCGGATTCAAAGCCTCCGAAGATACCGGCCGCGCGCTGAATTGCCGCCAAGCCTGCCATGGAGTCCCACGCGAAGCCGCGAGCCATGGTTCGTCCCGGATTTCCACGGCGCGATTCTCTCCCGCTGAATCGCCCGGTGCGGCAACTCGGTTTCCGGAACACGGATTGTTCATGGGAAGCAGGGGAGCGGAGAAAGGGGTTGTCCTGCCACCGCAGCAAGCGGGCGAGAAGGCACCTCGCTTTCCTGCGAGGAAGTGGGAGCCACAGATTGCGGCCCATTTCCGCAGATTTATTCCTCGAGAAGGAAGATCTGGCGTTGGGAGGCCGGAGAAGTCCCAACGAAAGTCCGCACGAGGTTCCTGGTCCACGCGCGCCAACGGAACCCGGATTTCCCGAACTCCCCATCGCCCAACGACTCAATCCAAAAACAAAAATCTGCGGAAATGGGTTCCAATCTGTGGCTAAAAGATGCCTTGCCCGAAGAAATGGGGGCAGTGGCAAGATGCGCCCGGGCGATTGGTGCCGGCGGTAAATACGCTGCCGTCCGGAACGCCGTCGGATACGCTCGTGCCGGCGATATGACCTCCGCGAACCCATTGGTCCCGTCTCCTGCGTCTCCCCACGTGCCTGCGAAGGCCCCGTGCGCCGAACCTTGGTTCTGCATTGTTGAGGATCGTCCGACGGCGGAAATCGGCATCAAATTGCTGGTGGCATCCTTGCGCGAGCGGTGTCCTGGCGCGCGTTCGGTGCTGTTTCACGCGTGCCCGTCCCCCGGTCTCACGCGGTGGCTGTCACACCATCCCGACGTGCGTTTGGAAGTTCGGCGGCTTCCGGGCGGTGGCACGGCGGACGTCAAGCCACACGCGCTGCTGGCGATGTTCGAGCTCGGTTGCACGGACGCCATTTGGATCGACACGGACATGGTGATGGCGGGGGATCCGCGACCGTGGTTCGCATCGCTCGGTCCCAACGAGCTAGGGATCTCGCAGGAGATTCGATCCGCGGCGCACCAAGGAACCGCGGGCCGCACGATGGCATGGGGAATGGAAGTCGCACGTTCCTGGCCCTACACCCTGAACACGTGCATCACGCGCGTGGTGCCGGCGCACGCGGCCTTGCTGCGCGAGTGGGCGCGATTGCTCGAGGATCCGCGGTACACGATGTCTTTGGCGCGACCCCTTCAGAAACGGCCGTTCCACGCGATGTTCGATCTGGACGTGTTGAATGCGATGCTGGGTTCTCGCGAATGGGCGGACGTGCCCGTGCACGTTTTCCCCGCCGGCGAATTCGTCGTCCATTCCGGCGGCGCGGGCTCGTACTCCCTGGGGGAGCGATTGCGCGGGATGTTCAAGCCGTCCCCGCCGATCTTCCACGCGCTCGCGATGAAGCCATGGGTATTGTTGGACCCGGCTGCCGGTAACCGTGGGGCCTATTGGTATGCTCGCAGCCTCCTGCAGGAGATCTCGCCGTTTGTGGCCGAGGCCCGTCGTCATCGTGCGGTGTTGGACGATCCGTGCCCGTGGCTGGATACCCGGTCGATTCCCGGCGTGATCCTGCGGGGGATGGGCTTCGGGCATTTCGCGTTGCGTGGACTTCCGGTGGCGGCCCTCGCGGCCCTTGCTTCGGTCTTGGGGATCAAGCGCAAATAGGAACGGACGGGGGAACCGCGCGGAGAACGGCCCGAATGTGAATAGGCGCGACGTTTCCCGCGAACGGGACAACAGTCGTGCTCGGCATGCACGAAAACAGCATCCTCTTGTTCCGGAACCACGCCGTGCCGTTCTTTGTGGACGGGATGAGGATCCTTGAAATTGGTCCCGACAATTTCCCATCCAGCTACAGGCGGGAGGTCGCGGCGAGAAACCTGGAGTGGGATACCCTCGACATCTACGATTCCCCGTCGCTGACGTTTCCGAAAAGCGATCCATACGAGTTCGCGATTCCGGACAACCGGTACGATCTGGTGCTTTCGGGAAACGTGATCGAGCACGTGCCGCGGATTTGGAAATGGATGACCGAAGTAAAGCGGGTGACCAAACCCGGCGGTCTCGTGGTCACGATCAACCCCGTGAGTTGGCCGTATCACGAGGCACCCATCGATTGCTGGCGAATCTTCCCGGAAGGCATGAAAGCCCTTTGCGAGGATACCGGGCTGGTCCCCGAGTCATGGTACTGGGGTTCACTCGAGGGCCCGACGGCCCGTCGCTACATTCCCGGACGTTCATTCGGACACCATCCCCGGCTCCGCCAAATTGCCTTCAACGTTCTCCGACGCTTTGGTGGACGCGTGGAAAAGGCGTTCGACAACATCATGGTGGCACGGAAGCCGTTCGTCAGCACGCCTGCCTCGGCTTTCGAGAAGGCCGGGTGGACGGATGGCAAGCGAGACTCCTAGTGTTCTGACCGTTAAGTGCTTTACATTATATATCTAGGGGGTCAAGCTTGCCGAATGCCGAGAGTTGCACCACCCGTTGTTCTTTCCACCGAGCAGGCCAACGAATTGCGCCGGCGCGTCCGGGCGACCGGGTCTTCCAAGGCCGTTGTGGCGCGGGCTCGGATCGTCCTGATGGCCGCCGAGGGACAGCCGAACCAGGAAATCGCAGGCGCGCTGGAGATTCCCGAGCAAACCGCCGGGAAATGGCGCCGTCGGTTTTCCAAACTCGGGATCCCCGGCCTGGACGACGCCCCGCGGAGCGGGCGACCGATGCGGTTGCCTGCCGCACGGCTCAACACGGTCTTGACCGAGGTTGCCAAACCCCCGGCGTGCCGGAGCCAATGGAGCATTCGCTCGATGGCCCGCCACGCGGGCGTTTCCAAGAGCCACGTCCAGACGCTCTGGAGCCGCAACGACATCAAGCCGCATGTCCGCCGGACCTTCAAACTGTCCCGCGATCCCGATTTCGAGCCGAAGTTCTGGGACATCGTCGGGCTCTACCTGGCACCGCCGCATAAGGCGGTGGTTCTTTGCTGCGACGAGAAGAGCCAGTGTCAGGCATTGGAACGAAGCCAGCCCGGGTTGCCATTGGGAATGGGCCACGTCTGCACCCGGACCCACGATTATATCCGGCACGGCACGCTCACTCTCTTCGCGGCGCTGTCGTATCTGGACGGCAAGATCCACACCCAGACCGCTGCCCGACACACCCACGTCGAATGGCTTCGTTTTCTCAAGCACATCGATCGCGAGGTCCCGGGCGACTTGGACCTCCACCTGATCGTCGACAACTACGCGACCCACAAGCACGCCGTGGTGCGGGCTTGGCTGGCCAAGCGTCCGCGATTCCACATGCACTTCACGCCGACGAGCAGCTCCTGGATGAATCTCGTCGAACGCTTCTTCCGGGACCTGACGGTCGACGTCGTCCGGAACGGCAGTTTCACAAGCGTGAAGGAACTAAGTTATGCGATCACCGACTATCTGGCGGAACGGAATCTCAACCCCAGGCGGTACGAATGGCGCGCGAAGGGCGCCGACATCCTCGCCAAGATCATGCGCGCACGCGAAAAACTCAGTGCAGTGGTTCATGGGACTTAGCGGTCAGTACACTAGCATCAAATTCGCCCGGACCGGACAAGCTTTTTCAGTTGGCGCGCCGCTTGAGCCAAGGCGGTTTGGGGCAACCCGCGCAGGGCATCGCGACCGAAGCCCATCCACCGCAGGACGCGGCCGCCCAAGGTTGCGTAATCGAGCCACGGCGTCGGCATTTCAATTACATGCGCAAATGTCCGGGCGTGGGCGGCGTACGGTGAGGTTTCCTGTCCCAAGCGCTGGACTTTCCATGTCGTCCCTTGGTAGGCGGTGCAACGATCCAGAATTGTCCAGGGTTTGGCGCCCATCGCATGCACGAAAATCGGTCTCCGTCCGAACAGGGAACGAAGCCGCTCGGAAACTGGAAAATATAGCGCGCCACCGCTGTGAATGATTTCGTCACCCGATGGCACCAGCCGGATGGGAATCCAACTGTACTGCGCCGAGCACAGGAGGGCCGCCAACAGGTCTTGGTCGCTGCCCGCATGTGGAGGGCGTTGGTGGAAAGGAAGGCGTTGGAGTTCCACGAAGTGCGGCGACTCGGTAAGGCGGCACCAGTCTTCAAGCAGTTGCCGATGATTGCGAGTCAGACGGACGACGCAGGTATTGAACATGAAGGGATACGTCCGGCCCACCTTGAGATTCCAAGCGCTCGTCCGTCGAACGGTCTCCTGATTCGGAAAACACCTTGGCTCTTGCGCCAGCACGATTGTGTCCTCCGATAGTTCCCCAAATATTCGTTCGGGGCAGTCAATCGTCATCAGGTCGCTGTCCAGCCAGATGACCTCGGTCTCGTTGGCGTCGAAAAGGGACCGAATCCAGTGGGGTTTGCTGCTCCAGCCTTGCACGCGGGTCGGGGGGGGCAACTCGCAGCGGACGGATGGCCATTGGCTCATCCAATCAATGAAGCCTTGGTGGAGACCTTTCCATAGAACTACCATCCGGCTGCCTGGTCGATGGAACTGAAGGCTTGTCACGGCCACTCGAAGGCCGGGTTCTGCGTCGAGTCGGTCATCTGCAAAACAGAACAATGGGCCGGAACCACCATTGGGACGGACGGTGGTTGGAATGGATATCGACGTCGTCGAGGGCATCGCCTGCAGGGAATCGGAGTGTCGATCAGGTTTTCGGGAAAAGCCAAGGGAGTCCATGTCGTGCCGATCGATGAAGCCAGCAAATCGGCCCCTAGCTAGGCCGCCGGGCCAACGAAGCTTGTCCGCGGAACCATCCAAAGCCAATCCATCGCAGCCGGCCGCCGCTCATTCATATATCGGCACTTGAGGCGTGCGGGCAGCATTCGTTGTCCCAGCGTCGCGCGAGGGAAGTCCATGGGCACGCGTGGTCTCGTGGCGATCGTCTCCAAGAGGTGGGTCTTTTCGAAACGAGCCTCGAGGAGCTTTCGGGTTCCCGGAAAGAAACAGTCATGGACTTCGACCAAAATCCAGCACCGGGCAAGGTGGGGGTTGGAGTCCGGATCCAATAGGATCCGCTCGAATCCCTCCGTGTCGCAGATGATCAGTGTTCGCGTGTCCGGATTCCTAGCTAGCGCGTCGTCCAAGGCCGCTGCCGTGCATTCGCCGAGCACGGAGATGGCCTTGGAGACTGAATTGGCCCGGGCCATTTCTTCGAGAAGATGGCGTCCCCCCGAATCCATTTCAAATGCGATGACCGGACAACGCAGAAGATGGGCTGCACCCACCGCATAATAGCCCTCGGCGGCGCCGATGTCGATGACCTGTCCAAAGCCAATGCCCCTCCACAGGACAACCACTGGAATCAACTCGAGTTCGTAGGTGCCAAAAAGTTTCGCGTAGTAAGCACTTCCGGCGGCATCATTCCCATAGTTCAGTCCTTGAAACGGACCCTGCGCCACCCGACCGCCGGTGAGAAACCGCGCGAGCAACTTCGACAAACGGGCCAACCAGGATTCCAATCGATGTGGAATCATCATGGCGCCGAAGATTTTGTCTGGGCCGTCCACGGATTTCGTGATTTGGGCCACGGGCTGCCAAAGGCTGGCGCCAGATTCACCGCCTCGGATGCAATCGCGTTTGGCATCGCGCGAATGCTACGATCGCGAGCCCCCGGCTGGAAGCTCTTACGCCCCGCAACCTGCGCCCCCTCGGCGCTGGCCCGCGCCGTTCGGCCGAGGGGCGCTACCGGTGAGGACAGTTGGGGTGGCTGAACCCGACCGAGATGTGCTCCTGATTGTCATCGCTGGGCGCGATTGATCTGAGAGAAGCTCTCGGCCGCACGGCACGAAATCCGTTCCGCGGACGTCGATGGAAAAGGCCCTTCCCTCCGGTGCCTTGAAGGAGCCGCGGACGAGCGCCCGATCGATGCTACTCCCCGAGCGTGCGGCCGGCACGCGAACGGGCCCAGGGCCATTTGGCGCGTGCGACGTGCTGTGCGGAGTAAATGCCCGCGTGGCCGCTCGCGAAGTACGCGGCACCGCATGCGATCGCCAGGCACGGAAGCCATTTCCACCCGAACAATTCGCATCCCATCAGCGCACAGGCGATCGGCGTGTTGCTCGCCCCGGCGAACACGGCGACCAATCCAAGGCCCGCCCCCAATTCCACGGGCAGGCCGGCCAGTCGGCTCGCGGTGTGGCCCGCCGCGGCCCCGATGAAGAACAGCGGCGTGACCTCGCCGCCCTTGAACCCGCACGCCAGCGTGATGGCCGTGAGCAGTAGCTTCCAAAGCCAACTCCAGTCCGTGACTCCGCCCGGTCGAAACGACGCGACGAGGCTCGGAGCCGAGGGATCGGGGTGGGTCACGCCAAGGCCCAGATACGCCGTGGTCCCGAGCAGTGCTGAAATCCCGAGGACCAATCCGGCGCCCACCACGATGGCGAGGTAGGGCGATCGCAGCCTCCGCGCGCCCGCGGACAACACGTGCGTCGTCTCCACGAATCCCCGCGCGATCGCTCCGGAAACCAATCCCACCAACAACGCCTGCAACAACCACGCCGGTGCGAGTGCCACGCCGCGATCCACGGCGAGACCGATCGCGTACACGGCGTGCGGCACGCCCCACAGGCGGCAGACGAAGTCCGCCAGGAACGCGGCGGCAACGCACGGCAGCCATGCGTTCCATCGCACCCGGCCCAACGTGTCGACCTCCAGCGCGAACATCGCGCCGGCGATCGGTGTTCCGAAGATCGATCCGAATCCCGCGGCCATGCCCGCCTGCAACAGGGCCGGGCGATCCTCGCGCCGGACACGGAATCGATCGAACCACCACGCCGCGATGCCTCCACCCATCTGCACCGCCGTTCCCTCGCGGCCCGCGGATCCGCCGAATAGATGGGTGAGCAACGTCGTGGACAGGATCAACGGCGCGAGTCGCGGGGGGACGTCCCGGGACGGATCGCGGATCGATTCGAGCAGCAGGTTCGTGCCTCGTTCGGCACCGCCGCCGAAGCGCCGGTAGATCACGACGATGGCGATTCCGCCCAATGGGAGAAGCCACGCCAGCCATTCGTGCGCCCAACGCAGGCGCGTGACGACGTCGAGGCTCCAAAGGAAAAACGCGCTCGCCGACCCGACGCTCGCGGCGATGGGAACGACCGGAATCCAACGCGCGATCCAACGTGCGGTACGACCCGCCGGCGTGGCGCTGCGATCGGGACTCACGGTGCGCCGGGAATCACGCGCGGACGATGTCGGCCGGATTCAGTCCCTGCAGTTCGAACAACCGCTTGATCGTGTCCTCGATGAGGTTGTTCGGGCACGAGGCGCCGGCGGTGATGCCGATGGTGACCGGGCGTCCGGACGGCAGCCAATCCTGGGTCTCCACTTCCCTCGCCGTGTGCTGGTTCCAATGACGGATCAGCGCGCTGGACGTCATCATCGCGGCATTCTTGATGAAGTAGGTCGGCAGCACCTTCTCGCCCATCTCGGCGAGGTGCGACGTGTTCGACGAATTGTAGCCGCCGACGACGATGAGAAGGTCCATCGGTTGGCGGAGGAGTTTCTCCAGCGCGTCCTGCCGTTCCTGCGTGGCGCCGCAGATGGTGTCGAAGACACGGAAATGTTCCCCGACCTGCGCGTCGCCAAAGCGCTTCTCCATCGCCGTGCGAAAGCGCCGCTGCACTTCCTCGGTCTCGCCGCGGAGCATCGTCGTCTGGTTGGCCACACCGACCGCGACGAGGTGGACGTCGGGATCGAAGCCGGGCGAGTAGGCGCCCTTGAATTTCTCGAGGAACTCCCCCCGGTTGCCGCCGCGGAGGATGTAGTCGCAGACGTAGTCGGTCTCGCCGAGGTCGAACACGACGAGGTAGTGGCCGGTGCCGTTCGCGGTCGCCTGCGACGTGGTCGCCTTCGTCTCCTCGTGGCGCGCCTTGCCGTGGATGATACTGGTCACGCCGTCGCGGCTGTAGCCCCGGACGCGCTTCCATACGCTCATCACGTCGCCGCACGTGGTGTCGACCGTGCGGCACCCGAGCGCCTCGATCTTGCGGCGAGTCACGACCTCGGTGCCGAAGGCGGGGATGATGACGACGTCGGTGGCGCCGAGATGGAGTTGGGCGAGTTCCTCGTCCGAGGGTTTGGGCGAGACGCTGACGATGCCCATGGCGCGGATCTGGTCGTTGACCTCGGGGTTGTGGATGATCTCGCCGAGGAGGAAAATGCGGGCGGGCTCGGGAAAACAGCGGCGCGCGGCGTAGGCGAGGTCGATGGCCCGCTCGACGCCGTAGCAAAAGCCGAATTCCTTCGCGAGCTTGATGGTCAGGCCGCCGTGTTGGAGCACGCCTCCCTTGGCGCGGATGTATTCGACGAGCTCGCTGCGGTAGTGCGCCACGACCTGCGCGGCGACCGCCACCATGACGTCGGGGCGGCGGAGGTTGACCCGTTGCGGGACGGGGACGGCGGGAAGGGTGGCATCGGCCATGGCGTTCGTGAGTGTATGCGGAATCCCTTCCGCGTCCAGCAGGCGACCGTTCAGGACAACATCCAGTCGATGATGGCCTTCTGCGTGTGGAGCCGGTTCTCGGCCTCGGTGAAGATGGTTCCGGCGTGGGCTTCCAGCGTGGCGGCGTCGATTTCCATTCCGCGGTAGGCGGGCAGGCAATGCATGACCAGCGCGTCCGGACGCGCCAGTGCCACGAGCTCGGCGTTGATCTGGTATCCCGCGAGATCCTTCAATCGCTGCGCTTTCTCCGCCTCCTTGCCCATAGACACCCAGACGTCGGTGTAGAGGAGATCCGCATTCCGCGCGGCCCGGCGGACGTCCTCGACGAGTTCGAGTCCGCCATTGCCGATGGCGATGCGCCCGATCGCCGAGTCCGCTGGGTGCCGGGTCCAATCCGCGGATTCGCCGGCGCCGGCACGCCGGAGCAGGGCGGGCGTGGGCCAATAGGCACGGGGCGCCGCGAGACGCAGCTCGAACCCGAGCTTTGCCGCGGCGAAAATCCAGCTCGCCGGGACGTTGCACGCGGCATCGCCCACGAAGGTGACGACCTTGCCGTCGATGCGCGTGGCGCGCGCTTCCTCGAAGGTGAAGATGTCCGTGAGGATCTGGCACGGATGCTCGTCGTCGGTCAGCGCGTTGATGGTGGGAATGCCGGAGTGGCGGGCGAACTCGTCGACCTCGCGCTGCGAAAAGGTGCGGATGACGGCGCCGTGGAGCATGCGCCCGAGGACGCGCGCGGTGTCCTCGATGGGTTCGCCGCGGCCCAACTGGATGTCGTTCGCATTGAGGAAGAGCGCGTCGCCGCCGAGTTCGCGGATGCCCACCTCGAAACTGACGCGCGTGCGCGTCGAGGATTTGGAGAAGATGAGGCCCCACGTCTGGCCCGCGAGGGGGCGCGCGTGCGTGGCACGGCCGCTTTTGAACGCCGGTACCCGGTCCAGGATGGCTCGGAAGTCGGAGCCGGAAAGGCCCTCCAGACTCAACAAATGCTTCATGGGAAACGGAGCCGGGCGGGCCTCGTTGGAACGAGGACCGCCCGAAAGGGAGAACCTACGCGAATGCCGGCGGCCGCGTCACGTGATATTCTTGGGTCGGCAATTCCCGCTTTGGTGCCCGGGGACTTCGCGCCTAGCATCGCGGGAATGAACGCCACCGTGGCCCGGTTCGCCTCGACCTCGATGCCCGATGCCGAGGGGCATTTCGGCCCCTATGGCGGACGGTACGTGCCCGAGACGCTCGTCCATCCGCTCCAGCAGCTCGAGGAGGAGTATTTCCGCGCGCAGCACGACCCGGAGTTCCAGAGCGAACTCGATTACTACCTGCGCGAGTTCGTCGGCCGTCCGACTCCCTTGTATCTCGCGGAACGCCTGACCCGGGAACTCGGTGGCGCGCGCATCTATCTCAAGCGCGAGGACCTGCTCCACACCGGTGCCCACAAGATCAACAACGCGATGGGCCAGATCCTCCTGGCGCGCCGCATGGGCAAGACGCGGATCATCGCCGAGACCGGTGCCGGGCAGCACGGCGTCGCCACCGCCACCGTCGCCGCGATGTTCGGCCTCAAATGCGTGATCTACATGGGCGCGGTCGATTGCGAGCGCCAGGCGCTGAACGTCTACCGGATGAAAATGCTGGGTGCGGACGTCGTGCCCGTGCACGCGGGCCAAAAGACGCTCAAGGAAGCGGTGAACGAGGCCATGCGCGACTGGGTCACGAATGTTCGTTCCACCCATTACATCCTCGGCACCGCGTACGGCGCCCATCCGTATCCGGTGATGGTCCGGAATTTCCATCGCGTCATCGGCGACGAGGCGCGGCGCCAGATCCTGGAAAAGGAGAAGCGCCTGCCCGACGTCCTGGTCGCGTGCGTGGGTGGCGGTTCCAACGCGATCGGTCTCTTCTATCCGTTCCTCGACGACGCCTCCGTCCGCATGGTCGGCGTGGAGGCCGGCGGCCATGGCATCCTGCCGGAACAACACGCGGCGCGGTTCCACGGTGGCTCGCTGGGCGTGCTGCAGGGAACCCGCAGCTACATCCTCCAGGACGAGCACGGCCAGATCCAGTCGACCCACAGCGTCAGCGCGGGACTCGACTACGCCGCCGTCGGCCCGGAACACGCCTGGCTCCACGACCAGAAGCGCGTCGCGTATTCCTACGCCACCGACACCGAGGCGCTCGATGCCTTCATGCGGTTGGCGCGGTTGGAGGGAATCATACCCGCGTTGGAATCCGCGCACGCGGTGGCGGAGGCGATCAAGCGCGCGCCCACGATGGCCAAGGAAGAACTGATGATCGTGAACCTCTCGGGACGCGGCGACAAAGACGTGATGCAGGTCGTGCAGAAGATCGGATTGGAAATGCCGAAGTAACATCCGTGGGCGACGGCGGCCCTGCCGTCACGCGCACGGGACGTCATCCGACGATTCGTTCCGGTCCCGCGTACACGTTGAAACGATTGGCACGGAGGAATCCGACCAACGTCTGCCCGGTCTCCGACGCGAACCGGACCCCGAGGCTCGACGGGGCCGACACGCCCGCGACGAAGGTGATCCCCGCGGCCAGCGCTTTCTGGACGATCTCGAACGAGACGCGGCCCGATACCAGCAGGACGTGCCGGTCCAATGGAACCAGGCCGTCGAGCAACGCGCGCCCGATCACTTTGTCGACGGCATTGTGCCGGCCGACGTCCTCGCGTGCGACGAGCAAGTCGCCGTTCTCGGCGAAGATTGCCGCCGCATGAAGGCCGCCGGTCGCGTCGAATCCCGATTGAACCGCCCGCAGTTTTCCCGGCAACGACTCGAGCGTCGCGACGAGGATGCGCGGGCCGATCCCGGCGGGCGCGCAGGCGAGACGGATCGTTTCGATGGCCGCCTTTCCGCAGATCCCGCACGAGGAGCTCGCGTAGACATTCCGCGCGAGCCGCTTCAGATCGACCGCGACCCCGGGGGCGAGAAACACGTCGATCGCGTTGCCCGCCTCGTTGCGCGGGTACGGCCGGATCGCGGCGATCGAGGCCGCGCCTTTCACCACGCCCTCGGTCGTAAGGAATCCCGCGGCGAGTTCGTCATCGTGGCCGGGCGTGCGCATGGTCACCACCACCGGGTGCGTCTCGACGCGGATCTCGAGCGGTTCCTCGACGGCCACCGCGTCCGGCCGGGCGGCGGCGGCGGTTCCCGATTCCCAGCGGACGACGTCGACCGAGGTTGTCGCGGACGATGCGTCGTCGGGCCTCACGGGAATGCGGGGTCGATGGGTTCGAGGGTCACGACCGCGTTGTACTCGGGCACGCCGCCGATGGGATCGGTGCGTCCGTGCGCGAGCAGCACGTTGCCTTCGGGCCAATGCACCTGGAGGTTGCCGGGCGCGATCTCCACGGGAAAAACCGTGCCGTCGAACGTGCCGTGTCCGCCGCGCAGCCGGACCCGGTCGCCGCGCGCGAGATGGAGAACGGCGGCGTCCTCGGGATGGATGAATACCGCGTCGCGGGGCGCGCCCGTCAGCGGATCGATTTCCGCGTGGACCAAGGTGTTGAACTGTTTGCCGCGGCGGGTCGACACGACGAAGCGTCGCGCACGGTCGCCGGCGGACGGCACCGGATCGCCCGGAACCGGCGCCGGGGGCAGGGGAACGATTTTGAAATGCGCGCGTCCGTCGGACGTCGGAAACCTGCCGCCATCGCAAAGGCGCGGCCCGCCGTATTGGAACGCGTCGCCCGTCTTCCGGAGATCCTGGATGCCCTCGTAGAACGGCACGACGCGCGCGATCTCGCGGCGCATTTCCCAGCCGTCGGTGGCGCCGAGAAGGTGCGCGCGTCCGGGGTGCACGACGGCGGCGAGTTCGCGGAGGATCTTCCATTCGGCGCGCGCCTCGCCGACCTGGCGCGGGATTTCCGGCGAGAACATCACGCGCCGCTCCGTGCTGGTCTCGGTGCCGCCATCGTCCTGTTCGTACCGCGTCTTCGCGGGCAACAGCAGCACGTCGCCTTCGGAGGGGAGGAAGACCTGGTCGGTGAGGATGATGTCCTGGTGGACGCGGAGCGGCACCCGCGCGAGCGCCTCGGCGACGTGGTCGGGATCGGGAAGGGTGCGGAGGAAATTCCCGCCGACGCAGTACAGCACGTCGAGTTGCCGTCGGTGCGCCGCCTCGACCATCTCGACCGCGGTGAGCCCGGGCCACTCGGGGATCTCGAATCCGTATTGCGCGGACAAGGCGCGGCAATTGTCGGGCGTGAGCGGAAGGCCGCCGGGCAAGGCCGTGGAATAGCAACCCATCTCCGCGCCGCCCTGGACCGAGCTGTGGCCACGGATCGGCATCAGGCCGGTCTTCTCGCGTCCGACGTACCCGCGCGCGAGCCCGAGGTTGAGCACGGCGGAGACGGCGTTGCCGCCGTAGGAATGCTGGGTGATCCCCATGCTCCAGACGAAGACCGCGTTTTTCGCGTCGCGCAGGATGCCGGCGAATTCCTCCATGGCATCGCGCGACAATCCGGATTGCCGCACCAGTTCGGCGGGATCGAGCGAACGCACATGCGCCGCGAACGATTCCCAATCGGCGCAGTGTTCGCGCACGAAGGTTTCCTCGACGCCTCCATTCGCGAGCAGGCACTGGATGACGCCGTGGATGAAGGCGATGTCGCCGCCCTGCGACACGGGGAACCACCAGTCCGCGATGCCGGTCCCGAAGACCGCGCTGGACGGCGTGCTCGGGACCCAATAGCGCCGCATCCCGGGCTCGAGGTACGGGTTCACCATGACCACGCGCGTGCCGAGTGCCTTGGCTTCGTGGAGGTATTTGGTCGCGAGCGGCTGGTCGTTGGCGGGGTTCGCGCCGAAGAACACGACGAGATCGGTGCCGTACCAATCACGGTAACTGCACGTGCTGGCGGCGACCCCGAGCGCGTGCTTCATGGCGCCGGTGCTGGGCGCGTGGCAAAGACGCGCGGCGTTGTCGACGTGGTTGGTCCCGATGAACCGCGCCGCCTTCTGCGCCATGTAATAGACCTCGTTGGTCACGCCGCGCGCCGTCACGAAAAACGCCACGCGTTTCGGATCGGCGGCGCGAATGCGGTCGCCGGCACGCCGGTAGGCCTCGTCCCACGTGACCCGCCGGAACCCCTTGTCGCCGGATTCGCGCAGCATGGGGTAAGGAAGGCGGCCGAGCTCGCGGAGCTGGGCGTTGTCCCAACCCGCGTCGGCGCCCGCGCCGCGAGCGGCGTTCAACCCGCGTCGAAAGGACTCGGCGTCCGCCAACGGTTCGATGTCCGCCGCGGGCATGGTGTTGAGGCGAAGGAGGGCGAGCCGCGTGAGGCACACGTGCGGGCCCTTGATGGTCCAGTCGTGGAGCCCGGCGACGCCGAGGGCGCATCCGTCGCAGACGCCCTCGCTCAGCACGCGCCACGCGTAGCCGGCGTTGTCGCGGTTGCGCCAGGCGACGCGGAGCATTTCCCGGAAATGATGCGGCTTGGTGGTGGCCAAGCCGAACGGAACGAGTTGGCGCGCTCGGTCCGCCATCGATTGCCGTACGCGGTGGGACATCGGCGGGAGGATTGTCGGCCGCGGGGCCCTTGGACAGAGGGAATCGGGTCGCCGAAGATTTCCGCGAACTTTTTCCGGCGGGCGGCGTATTGAGGGTCAGACGGATGATCCGGAGCTTCCAGGCGGGCGACGAGCAGGCGATGTGGCGATTGCGCCACGAGGACGACGCGGGCGCGTTCGCCGAGTTGATGGAGCGTTGGGAAACGCCGGTGCGGCGGCTTTGCGCGCGGATGGTCGGCGACGTGCATCGCGCCGAGGATTTGTCCCAGGAAACTTTCGCCAGGGTTTTTGCCCATCGGCATTCGTTCGATACTGGCGGGCGTTTCTCGACGTGGATGTGGCGCATCGCGGTGAACCTTTGCCACGACGAGCTCCGTCGCCGGGTGCGCCGGCCCGAGTCCCCGTTTCCCTATGCGGAGGGCGAGGACGGAGGCGTTCGGGACGATGGGCCGGCGTGCGAGCAGCCGTCGCCGTCCGAGGCCGCGGCGAAGGTGGAGGAAGCGGAATGGGTGAGGCGCGCCCTCGTCCGTTTGCCCGAAATTTACCGCGCCGTGGTCGTCCTCCGGCATTTCGAGGGACTTCGGTTCGCCGAGATCGCGGAAATTCTCGGCATCCCGACCGGCACCGCGAAATCGCGGATGGCCGAGGGATTGGACCGGTTGGGCGAGTTGTTGCGACACGACGAACGCGGCGGAGCAAAAGGATTCGAACCATGAAACATCCCGGCAACGAGGAATGGATGTCGTACCTGTACGACGAATGCGACACGGCCGACCGACAGCGGTTGGACGCACACGCCGCGGTTTGCGGCGAGTGCACGGCGAGGCTCGCCGGATGGCGCGGCGTGACGGCGCGGCTCGATGCCGACCGCGAGACCCCGGCGGGTGCGGGCCGACGTTTCGGTCGGCGGCTGCCGATCGCCCGTTGGCTCGCGGCGGCGGCCCTTCTCGCGGCGGGCATTGGGCTTGGACGCTGGGGCACGGTGTCCCGGACCGATGTCCGGCACGAGCTCGAGGAAGCGCGGGTGCAATGGACCCTGCAGGCCCGCGCGGACCGGGCCGCCGCGGACCGCGAGATCGTCGAGTCGGTCCGGGCCCTTGCGGCGCGCGAGCAGGAATGGATGGAGGACGCGCGGCACGAATGGGCGACGGCCCGGGCGGTGGACCATCGCGCGATCCAGACGGCGTTGCGCGGGATCGAGGCCCGCAGCACGACCGACACGGTGGCCCTGCACGCGGGATTGCTCCGACTCGCCCAAGAGACCGGGAACGGGTTCGAGCAGACCGAGGGTCACCTGCAGCAATTGGCCGGTTACCGGCCGGACAATTCGCCGGCGAACGAACAACCGCCGCGCTGACCGCGGATTATTTTTCGAAAGCCAACCAAGCGATCCGATGAAAACAAAAAACATGATTCCCAGTTGGGTTGTCGCCGCGGTGCTCGCGGCGGGTATCTCCGGCCAACCCATGGCCGCCGCCCGCGGGCGCGACCTCCAGGCTCCGGTGGCGGTGACCGCCGTCGACGCCGTGGCGGAAGTGGCGCCGATTCCGTCCGTGCCCACGGTGCCAGGCGTCGATGGAGCGCCCGACGCGTTTCCCGCGACGACCCCGGTGATTGCCCCGTTGCCGCCGCTGGGCCTGCTCGCCCACCCGAGCGTGAAGCGCAAGGCGCGCTCCGAGGATCTGGGGCCGGTCCTCGCGGACGCGGATCCCAGCCAGCCGTCCGTGGTCCTCCAGCGCGAGGTCGAGCGCGCCACCGGCCAGGCCCGTGTCGCGATGAAGAACGCGCAGCGCAGCCTTTCGAGGATCCGCTTCGGCATCGACGGACCCGACGCGCTGCGGATCCTGGTGTTGCCGGCGGACGATGCCGGACCCGACGCGGTCGACAAGATCCGGGAGGAACTCGCCATCATGGACCGTATCCTCGCGAAGTCCGTCGACACGGCGTCGGGCGTGACTTCCGCTGGAAGCCCGCGCCGCAATCGGAACCTGGCCATGGGCGACATGGTTCTGTTTGGAAACTCGCGGTTCGGCACGCGGGGCGATCTCGACTCCATGTACGTCGCCGGCAGTGGCGCCGTGTTCCTGCTCGGCGTGGATTTCCCGCTCATCGAGACTCCCGTCGCGGAAGCGCCCAAGGAACAGGCCGGAAAGAAACCCGACGACACGTGGGAAAAAGCGCGGCGCGAACTGCGGGGAGAAAACTCCGAGGTCGACGAGGACGCGGTGGTCGTCGATGACTCGGTGCCCTTCGATGCCGCGCGCGTTCAGAAGCTCCGCGACGAACTCGCTGGCGCGCTGCGTCACGCCGGCAACCTCAAGTGCCTTCGCGACGGCGAGACGGTCAGCATCGTCGTCACCGGCCGCGGGCAGAAAGGGAATGCCCCGGAAACCAAGCGCGTCGTGCGCTACGGCGACGGTGCGACCATCACGACCGACAATTATGTGGGCAGCGCGGATGGAGCGGGCAAGACGGACGTCACCGTCATGACGCTTCGTGCCACCAAGGGCGACATCGAGGCGTTCGCGTCGGGCAAGACCGACGCCGCGGAATTCGCCCGGCACGTCAAGGCGACGACGCGGCGCGACAACGCGACGCCTCCGGCGGGACGCATCGGCGGCCGCAACCTTTGATTTCCCCGTTGTCAGCGGGGTGACGGTTCGAGTGAACCGGTTGGAGTCGGCCGGGATCGTGGGCCGTCACCCCGCGGTCCCGGCCATGTCGTCGACGGGTTCGGCGGGACGGGGAGCGGGCGCAGCGAGGCGGGGGCGGTAGAGCAAGTCCACCACGTCGCGGACGTATTGCTCGTCGGTGAGACCCTCCGCGGTTTCCGGGGGGAACTCGACGAGCCCGCGGAAGTGGTCGGCAAGGTCGCGGAAAAGTTCGACGCGCGACGCCGGTTCCGTCTCCTCGCGGCGGACCAAGGCCTGGAGCGCGATCGCGGCCTCCGCCGCGGGCACGCGTTGCCGCAACCGTGCGGCGAGATGCGGATGCGCGCGGAGGGAGTTGAAGCGCGTGCCGATCAATTGGTCGAGATCGGGACGCGCGGCCTTCGGGTTTCTGACCACGACCGTCCCCGCGGCGAGATCACCGAGACGCTGCGCCCGCCGCGTCGCGAGGCAGGCGACGCCGCCCACGAGGTAGAGCAGGGGAAGCATGTCGACGGCGCGCAGGAGATTCCGGAGCACGATCTGGGCGGGCCTCAACTTCAGCCCCTGGGCGTCCACCACGCGGAGTCCGAAGAGTCGTTTGCCGATGGTTTGGCCGCGGTTGAGCCATTCCATGGACATCAGGTACGCGAAGGGCAGCAGGAAGAAACCCACCGTCATCCCGGTCCCCGCGGCATCCTGCGACACCACGCTCAGGAACATCATGAGGTAGCCGAAGAACGCCATCGTGCACCAGATGAACAAGGAGTCCGCGATCAGCGCGAGGGCGCGGGATACCGGGCCCGCGAGCGGCAGTGAAAACTCGACGCCTTCCGGCGTCCGTATGCGCAAATGGGTCATGGCGTCGACGTCGGCGGATCGTCTCCCGGTTCCCCTCGCGTCCGGCCGGACAGCGAGAGATACGCGCAAAGTGCGGAAAGCTCGGCGAGGCCGAACGCGATCTTCACGGCGTAGGGAACGATGGGTTCGTGGTATTGCGAAAGGAACGACTCGATGAAGCCCGCGTAGACGAGGAACAGCGCGACCCCGAGGATGAGCGTCACCACGTCGGGCCCGATGCGGCGCAACCGCGCGGCGAACGGGAGGTTCGACCCGCGCCCGAGCATCGCGTGCCCGAGGATCAATCCCGCCTGTCCCGCGATCAGGATCGCCGGGATCTCGATCGTGCCGTGGGGAAGGATCCAGCCCGCGAGGAACCGACCCTGCCCGTCGAGGATGTAGTCGACCGCGATCGCGCCGACGCCGATGCCGTTGTAGAAGAGCATCACGATCGTCCCGATCCCGAAGGACATGCCGAGCGACATCGTCAGGATCGAGATGCGCGTGTTGTGGGCCATGAGGAATCCCGAGAAGGAACCGTGGCCCGAGGTCTGGCCGGGACCGTCCCTGCCCGTCGCGCGTTGCGATTCCTCGTCGCGGCGGACGCGTTCGGAAGGCCGCATCTGGTCGTGGCCGAACGGCATCGTGACATGGCGCGAGTCCGGATCGACGAGGGTGGCGACGCCCCCGAACACCATCCCGGCGACGGTGATCGCAAGGGCGATCCAGAACGCACCGATGTGGCGGCGGAAAGTCCGCGGGAAAGTCCGGCGGACCCAATGGAACGGCCGGATGCGCGCGGTACGCGAATGCGTGTCGTGGATCTCCGCGTAGGCGCGCGCGACGAGCGCCTCCAGATAGCGGCAGGTCTCCGGTTCCGACGCGAAGGTCCCGAGCCGGATCAAATCGGCGGACGCGCGCTCGTAGAGCCAATGGATCCGCCGCGCCCCGTCGAGCTCGAGGACGGCGCCGGCCTCGAGGCGGTCGAGCATGCCCTCGAGCGCGTGCCAATGGGGACGGCCTTCGGCGAGGAATTTGTCGAGATCAAGGATCATTGCGTTCGTTCCATCACAGGATCTGCCGCCGCTTGACGTCGAGGTACCGGGTGATCAGCGCCGCCGCGAGCCCCTCGACCGGCGCGGGGACGAGCACGACGCCCCGTCGTTGGAGGATCGCCTGCAATTCCCGCAGGGCCTGCCACTGCAAATGGCCAGCGAGAGCGCCGTAGGCGTCGTCGAGCGTCGCCACGCGATCGTCCTCGAACAACGGCGCCGTCTCGCGGGGCTTGGGTTGCACCACGGCGCACAGGTGCTGGCGGCGCAGCAGGTCGACCCCCCGGAGGAATCCCTCGGCCGCCACCGGATCGTCGAGGCTGGTAAGGAAAAGAAGCAGGGCCCGCCGGCGCAGGCGCACGCGCAGGAACGACGCGAGTTCCTCGAAATCGGGCGAGACGCCGCGCACCTGGAGCTCGACCAGCCGTTCGCGGCAGGCGGAAAAATGCGCGCGGCCCGCGGCGGCGCGCACGAACCCGTCGGGTTGGTCGGCGAAGGTCACGAGGCCGAACAGGTCGCCCTGTTTCTCGGCGACCGATCCCAGAAGCAACGCCGACTGGATGAATTGCTCGAGCAGGGGCTCCGCGCGACGTTGGTCGGCGACCGGCGCGTCGTCGTCGCGCTCCAGCACGCGGCCCGACAACCGCGAGGCGTCGACGATGACGTACACCTCCTGGGTGCGTTCGATCTGGAAAACCTTGGTCACCGGACGCCCTCGCTTGGCCGTCGCGCGCCAGTGGATCTCGTCGAAGCCGTCGCCCGCGACGTAATCGCGGAGCTTCTCGAACTCGCGGCCGCGTCCGACCTGCCGTTGGGAACGCGCGCCCGCTCCGCCCTGGACCAGGAACGCGGCGTTGCGTCGCATCGGGCCCGCCAGATCGGGCTGCACCCGGACCTCGCATTTCACCGGCACGATCCGTCGCCGCGCCCAGAGCCCGAAGAGCGAGAGGGTCTCGGCGTGGATCGATGCGACCACGAATCGGCCGCGGGTCGGACCGACGATCGGCCAATCGAGAAGGCTGGCCGTCGTTCCGGGAAGATCGACCTCCATTTCGGTCGGCGTGGTTTCGAGATGCGGCGCGAAGCCCGGGGCCAGACGCACGCGAAGTCCGCCCGGTCCGCCGGGATCGAGACGCAGGACGACGGTTCCCATGCGTCCTTTCGCGAGCCGGAGCACGGTGGGCAACGCGATCGAAAAACGGCCGAGAAGTTCCCACGCGCGGATGGCATCGAACGCGGCAAGCACCGCCACGATGCCCACGATCCCGAGCGCCAGCGTGCCCGCGGCCTCGTGCGTGGGCGCGAGCGCGAGCGCCGGGCACACGAGGAGTCCGACCAACCAGAGGAGTCGTGGCTGCGGGACCAACATCGGCTCAACGGGGAACGGACACGGATTGGAGGATGCGTTCGACGGCCTCGGAGACGGTCGCGCCCTCGAGTTCGAATTCGGGCCGGAGGATGAGGCGATGTTCGAGCACCGGCGCGGCCAGCGTCTTGATGTCGTCGGGCGTCACGAAGTCACGGCCACCGATCGCCGCCCAGGCGCGCGCGGCGAGCAACAGGCCCTGCGTGGCGCGCGGGCCGGCGCCGACGAGGACGGACTCGTGCGTGCGCGTGCCGCGGACCAGGTCGACGGCGTAGGCGATGAGTTCGTCCCGGACGACGACTTGACCCAACTGGAATCGCAGCGACGAGAGATCACCCGAGGTGAGCACGGGTTGGATCGCTCCCGACCGGAGGACCGTTTCCGGGGAATCCGTGCCGAGCGAACGGCGGGCGAGCTGGAGTTCGCCGTCGCGTTCCGGCGGACGCATCGCGATCTTGATCAGGAAACGGTCCTTCTGCGCCTCCGCGAGCGGATACGTCCCCTCGCTTTCGAGCGGGTTCTGCGTGGCGAAGACGGTGAAGTTCGGGTCGAGGTCGAGCGTGTCGCGGTCGATGGTGACGGCGCGTTCCTGCATGGCCTGGAGCAGCGCCGACTGGGTCTTGGCGGGCGCCCGGTTGATTTCGTCGGCGAGCAGGAACGTGGTGAAGATCGGGCCGCGGACCAACGTGAATTCGTTCCGCTGGAGATTGAAGATGCTGGTGCCGGTGATGTCGGCCGGCATGAGGTCGGGCGTGAACTGGATGCGTCCGAACGGGCAGCCGAGGACCAGCCCGAGCGTGCGGACGAGCAGCGTCTTGGCGACCCCGGGCACGCCTTCGACGAGCGCGTGGCTGTTGGTGAAGATGGCGACCAGGGCGAGATCGACGACCTCCGGTTGGCCGATGATGACCTTGGCGACCTCGGCGCGCGCGCGGACGAGGGTTTCTTTGAGTTGGATGACCGTG
>JANYDN010000203.1 GCA_025363585.1 Verrucomicrobiota bacterium
ACCACCGCACGGCGTTCCGCAAGCGGCATCGCCCAGAGGCGTTCGAGCAACATTCCCAACCCCGCCGCGCTGAACACCGTCGCCTCGATCTTCGGCCGCACGAACTCGGGCAGCGAATGATGGATCGACGCAAGGATCGCCGTGGTCCCGCCGACGCCGAACACGTGTTCCGGCACGCCACCGTCGCGGAGGCACGGCCCGATTCCCGGCAGCACTTCCGCGCGCAGGAATCCGTCGAGCCATGCGCGCAACGCGTCCAACTGCCCCGCGCCGGGAGGATCGTCCACGGGAAAGCGTTCCATCAAGCGCACGCTGCCGAGCTTGAAGCTTCGGCGGAATTCGCACGCGCCGGCGCGGCCCAGGATGAATTCGGTGCTCCCGCCGCCGACGTCGAGGATCATCACCCGCGAGCCGCCGAGTCCGGGCGCGGACGTCACGCCTCGGAAGCCCCACTCCGCCTCGCGATCGCCGGAGATCACCTCGACCCGCAGGCCGGAAGCCGCGTGGATCGCGTCGAGCAACTCGCCGCGGTTGGTCGCGTCGCGCGCCGCGCTGGTCGCCACGACCCGCACGGATTCCGCGCCGCGCGACGTCGCCTCGCGGGAGAAACGCGCGACCGAATCGGCGGTGGCGGCGATGGGTCCCGGCTGGAGTCGGAGCGTCTCGTAAAAGCCGCGGCCCAACCGCGTCTGCTCGCTGGTTTCCCAGACCGGCACGACGTCGCCCGCCGAGACATCGCCGACGAGAAGCTTCACCGAATTGGTCCCGACATCGACGACGGCGCGACGGACGACGGCGGGCACGCGTGGGGATTCGTCGCTCACTTCAACGACGCGAGGAACTCGACGAGATTCCGGAGATCGTTCCGCGTGAGTTGGTCGGCGAAACCCTCGGGCATTCCGCTGAGGCCCTTCTCGCGCGCCTTGATGTCGGACTTCTTGATCTTGAGAAGGCCGTCCTCGGGCGAGTTGAGTTCGAGTTCGTCGGACGTGTCCGACTTGATGACGCCCGCGTAGGTGACGTTGTTCTTGAGCGTGACCAACGCGCTCTCGAAGCCGACGGCGATGTTCGCGTTCGGATGGACGATGCTCTGGAGGATGTAGTCGCGCTTCTGCCGCGTGATGATGCCGGCCAGTTCGGGACCCACCTCGCCGCCCTCGCCGTTGATCTTGTGGCAACGCACGCAACTGACCTCGGCGCGCTCCAGGAAGATTTTCTTCCCCTCGTCCACGTTGCCGCCCGCGAGGCACACGCGCCACTTCGCGATGTCGTCCTTGGGGTCGAGCGCCGCCTCGTATTTGGCGACCCGTTCCTTCGTCGCGGCCCGTTTCGCGGCGGCCTCGACGACGTCCAGGCACAGTTCGGGCTGGATCCTGCCGGCAAGAAAGTCGTCGAACCAACGGCCGACCAATTCGTCCACGCCCTTGCCGCCGACGCCCGCGATCGCCGCCATCGCGTTTTGTTTTTCGGAGACCGAACCCTTGTCGATGACCGCGGCGAGCCGGGCGATCTTGTCGTCGCCACCACCCACCGCGGGACCGCTCCCAGCGCGGCGCGACGTCGTGGGAGGAGTCTGGACGCTGAGCTTGGCGGAGGTCTTGCGGACTTCCTCGTCCGTATCCTTCGACGCGGCATCGAGGGCCGCGCCGAGTTCCGCCGCGCCGAGCTTGAACAACGCGTTGAGCGCGGCCACGCGGACCGCGCCGTTCGCCTGTTGCTTCACGACGAGATCCGAAAGCACCGGCGCCGCGGCGTCCAACCGCAGGTCGCCGGCAGCGGTCGCGGCGGCGCGGCGAACCGCGTTGGGCGCCCCGGACAACAGGCCGACGATTCCCGAACCGAGTGCCTCGCCCGGAACCTTCGCGTCGCGGGCGAAGGCCGTCGGGCGCCAGAGCCCGGTCACGCGGTCGCGCCCCGAGTTTTTTGGCCATGCCGCGAGCGCCACCAACGACTCGCTCCGCGCGGCGTCAGAAGCCTTCTCGGCGGCGGCGCAGCGCGCGAGCGCCGCGGCGGTGTCCTTGGTGCCGAAGCGGAGGTTCGCGTTGATGACGCGGCGGACGAGCGGGACATTGGTCCAATCCAACGGCGCGTCGATCAACGCCGCGAGATCGGGCATCGCCCCGGCGATCGGCACGTCGTTGATCGCGCGCGCGGCCTCGGTCACGAGACGCGGCGAGGCGTCGTGGAGAAATTGCTGGATCTCGCCGCGTTCCAGCCGCCGCATCGCCAGCAACACGCCCATGCGCACGGCGTCGGACGGATCCTTCGCCGCGGCCAACAGGTCGTCGGCCTCGGCGGATTCCACCAGCGCCTGCACCGCGGCATGGCGGAGGTGCGGGTCGTTGTCCTCGTTCGTGCGCAGCACTCCGAGAACGACGGGCAGCGAATCCCGTCGGCCGAGGTGGCCCAACGCGATCGTGCCCAAGGCCCGCACGTGGGGATCGGCGTCGCCCGCGAGCACCACGAGCGCGGCACGGGCCGGTTGGTAACGGGCGTCGCCGAGGATGCGCGCGATGTTGGCGCGGACGTGTGCCTCGGGATCACCGGCCAACCCGACGAGCACGCCGAGCGACTCGCTGGTGGCACCGCGCGCGGTGGCGCGGCTGGCATGGGCGACCTGGCCGATGGCCTGGATCGCATGCAGGCGCGCGTGCAGGTCGCCGCGTCCGCGGGCGGCGGACACCAGCGCCTTCACGACGGGCTCGCCCTTGGCGGCGAGTTCGAACTGCGCGTTCTGGCGGACGCGGAAATTCGGATGCGCCAGCAACCCGAGCAGTTCCTTCTCCGACCGTTGCGCGAAACCTTCCTTCAGCAGCTTCGCCGTCGAGAGCACGATGGGCGACTTGATGTGCGCGGGATCGTGGAAGCGGTAGATGCGGCCCTTGCCGACGCCTTCCCAACCATCGACCCAATCGGTGATCCAATACGCGCCGTCGGGACCCCACGTGCCGTCCGTCGCCTCGATGGCCCAGATGAACTTCTTGTCGTCGACGATCTCGAAGCTCGCGCCCTTGGGCTTGAGTTTGAACGACCAGATGCCGGACCCGGAGCCGCTGCCGCGGAAATCACAGAGCGTGAACGTGCCCTGCCACTCGGGCCCGAGCCCCGTTCCGGGATAATACGCGACGCCGGAAGGACCGGCCGAGATGTTCTTGATCGGCGGCGTGAGAAACGCGGGCTGGGTGTCGTTCTGCGGATGCCACATCTTCTCCATGTTCCACGGACCGCGCGGTTGCGGCGCGTCCGAGCCCTCGAGGAACTGCCAGCCGATGCGCCAACCACTGTCGCCGCCCTCGATGAGATACGTCCAGCGTGCCTGGTCGCCGCCGTCGGAGTTGTTGTCGCCCGTGAAGAGATTGCCCCACTCGTCGAACACGAGGTCCTGCGGATTGCGGAGCCCGGAGTAGAACATCTCCATCTCCGTGCCGTCGGGATTGCACCGGAAGACCGCGCCGCAATCCGGCGTGCCCACCGTGCGCCCGCCGACTTTCAGCATCGCGGCGCGGTCGCCGATGCTGAAGTACAGCTTTCCTTCCGGACCCCACGCCAACCCGTGCAGATCGTGCCCGAGAAACCCGACGCGGATGCCGTGCCCGTAGCTGATGCTCTCGCGGGTATCCGCGACGCCGTCCATGTCGTTGTCGCGGAGATGCCAGAGGTTCGGGATGTTCGCGAACCAGACGTCCTTGCCGCGCGACAACACGCCGGCGGCGACGCCGTCGAGCGGCGTGGCGAAATTCTCGGCGAAGGTCTTCGAGGAATTCGCCTTCCCGCCGCCATTCGTGTCCTGCAGCAGTTGGATCCGCTCCGTGTTCTTCGCGTAGTCCTTCATCCCGGCCTCGCCGAGATGCCGGCGCATCATCGCGAGTCGGTCCTCCACGGACTTGCAGGCGAGATCCTCGTCGAGCCAATCCATGATGCCGCGGATGTCTGGAACGCCGCGCCACGCGCGGAACGTCTCGGCGACGAACACGCGGCCGTCGTCGGCGACGTCGAAGGAGACCGGATGCGCCAACATGGGTTCGGCGGCCCACAACTCGCTCTTCCAGCCCGGCGGGATCTGGAACCGTTTCAGGTTTTTTTCCGCCTCGTCGGAAGCGGCGGCGATCTTCGGCGATTCGAAGCTGCCCTGCGGGCCGAGACGATGCTGGGCATGCAGGGACTGCGCGGCGGCCAGCAGGATGGCGGCACACCACGTCGGACTGTGAGCGGATGGCATATGCGTCGGCGCAGGATAAAAACGAACGCGCGGGACGCAAGCGACCGGTTCGAAACGAAGGCCAAAAGTGGCCTGGAGAAATAAAAAGCGGGAAAAGCCTTTGACTCTCGGACACCGGTTTCTAGAGTGCGGCCCGCTTTTCGGCCAGTGGGGTCGTAGCTCAGTTGGTAGAGCACCACAATGGCATTGTGGGGGTCAGGGGTTCGAATCCCCTCGGCTCCACCACTTCCGCCGAAAAGCACGGGTCCGCAGGTGATGCCATCGCCGCGGCCATCGCGGGGTTCGCTTGCCCCACCTTGCACCGTCCTCCCTTCTGTCCCACGCTCCGTCCATGGCGAACTCCAAGAAGCCAGGGCCCCGCAAGGCGCTTCTCCTCGGAATCGGTCTCGATTCCGACGGGCACAAACGCGTGACGACCGGGAAGAATTTCGCGCTGGTGGGCGGCACGAAAGACACCCATGCGGAGATGACGGAGAAGGCCCTCAAGATGAACGAGAAACTCGACCATCGCGGCAAGGCGTTGCACGAGGTCTCCCGCGAGGAGTTCGACGACATCGCCCACGAGGTCGGGCTGAAACGTCCGGACGCCGACCAAAGGAACTGACCGCGCGCAGGCGGTGCCACCGTGGGTGACCGCGGCCCTGCGGTAACCGCCGCAACCCACGGGGCGATGGGTCCAACGTGCGTGGGTGGCAAGGGCTCGTCGCCGCTGGACGCGAAGCCTGCGCTTGGAAACCGCTCGCCCGGGGCGGCAGGGTTTGCGCGTCCATCGGCTTGCATGCCGGGTCCCCTGACCCGGCGTCGTGGGGACCGGCAGGGAAGCGTCGCCGACGTCGCTGGAAGGGCGCGTGAAGCGCGGGCGTCCCCGCCTGCGGTAAGTCGCGGGCGTCTCGCCTGCGCGGAACCCCCGCGGGCGCCACGTCGTGTCGAGAATGGGGTGGCCCGATGCCGACCATCGAAACCGGGCAAACGACGCCTGCTGCCCAGAAACAAAATGCGTTTGGGAAATCCCGAACCAGCGCTCATCTTCCGGCATGAGTGGGTCGCCCTTTAACCTGACCGTCCGCGTGGGATGCAACCTCGCGTATCGCACCCCCGTGCAAACGCCGGCGTTGTTCATGCTCAAGCCCCGACCCGAGGGGCGCGTGCTGGTGATGCAGCAGAAACTCTCGTTCGGCATCGGTCTGCCGTCGTACGAGTACGAGGATTCACACGGCAACGTCACCTATCGCTCGATGCTCATGCCCGGCCTCAACGAAATCCGGCATGACGCGCTCGTTGCCATCTCCTCGTTGCCGGACAATCGGGAGGTCCCCTTCCAAATCGTTCCCGTGGCCCAACTCCCGCCCGACGTGCTGCGCTACACCTTGCCCAGCCGCTATTGCGATTCGGACAAGCTGCTGGATTTCGCGTGGCAGAATTTCGGGCAGATCACCAACCCGCTCCAGCGCGTGCAGACCATCTGCGATTGGGTCCACAACAACGTCGAGTACCGCTTTGGCTCCGGGCGATCCGACTTGTCCGCGTCCGAGGTCATTGGCCGGCGTTACGGTGTCTGTCGCGACTTCGCCCACGCCGGCATCGCGCTGTGTCGCGCCTTCAACCTGCCCGCCCGCTACGTGACCGGCCACCTGCCGGACATCGGCTTCGTGGATCCCGGCACGCCGATGGATTTCCATGCCTATTTCGAAGTCTATCTGGGACAGGAATGGTTCACCTTCGACCCGCGTTTCAACATGCCGCGCATCGGCCGGGTGAAAGTCGCCCACGGTGCCGACGCGGTGGATGCGGCATTCGCGACGATCTACGGCGAGGCCAGCCTCACCCAATTCGACGTCTGGGCCTACCAGGTCGATCCCAAACAAGTGTCCGTTGGCGATCCCGTCGACCTGAGCAAACGACTCGATGGCACTCCCACCGTGCGTTTCCCCGGTTGACCGTGATTGGAATACTTGACCGATCGGTCTACATCGGGCAACTTGGGCGCGGACCGATGCCATGGGACGCACGAGCGACGCACGGGAACGACTGTTGGAAGCGGCTTTCGACCTGATCTGGACGAACAGCTACGGGTCCGTCGGTGTCGACCAAATCTGCGACAAGGCCGGCGTCAAGAAAGGCAGCTTCTACCATTTCTTCCCGTCCAAGGCGGATCTCGCCCTCGCCACCTTCGAGGACCAATGGGCCAAGAGGCGCCCCGACTTCGACGCCATGTTCTCGCCCGTCGTCCCACCGCTGGAGCGCATCGATCGCTGGTGCGCGTTCATCGTCGGCATCCAACGCGACATGGCCAAGCGTTTCGGGCAGGTCTGCGGTTGTCCCTTCGTGAACCTCGCCAGCGAACTCGGCACCCGGGACGAACGTCTCCGCGACAAGATGGCGGAGTTCTTCGCCCGCGGGCAACGCTACCTCCGCAGCGCGTTGCGCGACGCGATGGATGCCCGGCTCATCCCGGCCGAGGATCCTGCGAGACTCGCCCGCATGCTCCACGCCCTTTCCCTGGGCTACCAAGTCCACGCCAAGGTCGAGAACGACGCCTCCCGTCTCGACGGGCTCGCGTCGGCCGTGCGACGGCTCCTCGACGTTCGCGAAACCATCGCGGACTGATTTGACTTCGCCGGTTTCCCCGGCACTTTGCGCCACCTTTAGAGACGATCAGTCAACAATCCGCGGACTCCAGGACCCACCTCGGACACGAATGCCGACGGAACTTTCCGGACCGCCGCCCCCCAACCGACATCCCTTGAAATCCACGTTCCATTCCCTGGCCCTGTCCGGCGTTTTCCTCGCGTCGGTCGGGTGCCATCGCGACGCACCCACGGCGATGCAGATGCCGCCGCCCGACGTCACGGTCGCCCCGCCGGAGCAACGCGACCTCGTCGAGCGCGAGGAGTTGAGCACGCGGCTCGACGCCGTCGAATCCGTCGAGATCCGGCCGCGCGTTTCCGGCTATCTGGCGGAGATCCGATTCCAAGCCGGGCAACGCGTCCGCAAGGGCGACGTGTTGTTCGTGATCGATTCCCGCCCCTTCCAGGCGACGCTTCAACGTGCCGAGGGCGATCTCGCCCAGAGCCGGGCGCGCAACGAGTGGAGCAAGCGCGACGAGCAACGCGCCGCCAACCTGCTAGCGCAAAAAACCATCTCGTCGGAGGAAGCCGACCAACGCCGCACCCATTTGCAGGAATCGGCCGGCGCGCTCGCCGCGGCCGAAGCGGCCGTCGCGTCCGCACGCCTGAACCTCGAGTACTCACAGGTCCGTTCCCCGGTCGACGGCCTCGTCTCCCGCGCGCTGGTCACCGTCGGCAACAACATCTCGGGAGTCGACGGATTCACCACGCTGCTCGCGACCATCGTTTCGGTCGACCCGATCTACGGGTACTCGAACGTCGACGAGCGGAATTTCGTGCGTCTCCAATCCCTCCGCGGCCAATCCGGATTGCCGACCAACGCCGCCGGCCGCATCGAGGTGACCCTCGCCGTTCCCGGCGCCGGCAAGCTTTCGCGCGTCGGCACGGTCGAGTCCTTCGACAACCACGTGGATCCCGCCACCGGCAGCATTCTTCTCCGCACGGTTTTCCCCAATCCCGACGGCGACCTGTTGCCCGGCCTTTTCACCCGCATCCAGCTGCCGGTATCCGCGCGCCATCCGGTGTTGCTGGTTCCCGAGGCCGCGCTCGGCACGGACCAGAGCCAACGGTTCCTGCTGGTGCTCTCGAAAACCAACACCGTCGAGTATCGCACCGTGAAACCAGGCCGCGCGGTCGACGGCAAGCGCGTGATCGTCGAGGGATTGAAGGCCGACGACCTCGTCGTGGTGAACGGCGGTGGACTCGCCCGGGTCCGCCCGGGAATGCCGGTCAAACCGCAGCGGGAAGCGGCCGCCGCCCCGATGAACGCCGGCGCCGTTTCCGACGCCCGCTGACCGGCCCCGTTTCCCACGACCATGAATTTCAGCCATTTCTTCATCCGGCGCCCGATCTTCGCCGGCGTGCTGAGCATCGTGATCTTCCTCGTCGGGTTGATCTCGTTGTTCCGCCTGCCCATCAGCGAATACCCGGAGGTCACGCCGCCGCAGGTCGTCGTCCGCGCCGTCTATCCCGGCGCCAATCCCAAGACGATTTCCGAAACCGTCGCCATCCCGCTCGAGCAACAAATCAACGGCATCGAGAATTCCCTCTACATCGCGTCGCAGGCCACGAGCGACGGCGTGATGATGCTCACCGTCACGTTCAAGCTCGGCACCGACATCGACCAAGCCCAGGTCCAGGTACAGAACCGCGTCGCGCAGGCGCTTCCCAAACTTCCCGAGGAAGTCCGCCGACTCGGCGTGCTCACCATCAAGTCGTCGCCCGACCTCACCATGGTCGTCCACCTGTTTTCGCCGAACGGCCGGTACGACGACGTCTACGTCCGCAACTACGCGTCGCTCCAGGTGAAGGACGTCCTCGCGCGCATCCCGGGCATCGGCCAGGTCCAGCTCTTCGGTTCCGGCGATTACGCGATGCGGATCTGGCTCGATCCGGACCGCATCGCGGCGCGCGGGTTGACCGCCGCGGAAATCGTCGCGTCCATCCGCGAGCAAAACGTGCAGGTCGCCGCCGGCGCCATCGGCAAGCAACCCGTTGCCTCGCCCGTCGCGCTCGAACTCCAGATCGACGCCAAGGGCCGCCTGATCACCGAGGAGGAGTTCGGGAAGATCATCGTCAAGACCGGACCCAAGGGCGAATCGACGCTGCTCCGCGACGTCGCCCGGATCGAACTCGGCGCGAGCGATTTCGCGCTGCGTTCGTTGCTCGACAACCGCTCGGCCGTTGCCATCCCGATTTTCCAACAACCCGGGAGCAACGCCATCGAGTTGTCCGACCACGTGCGCGCGACGATGGCCGAGTTGAAGGCGAATTTCCCGGAAGGACTCGACTACCAGATCGTGTACGACCCGACTGTCTTCGTGCGCCACTCGATCGAGGCCGTCGTGAAAACCCTCGTCGAGGCCATCCTGCTCGTCGTCCTCGTCGTCATCCTGTTCCTTCAGACCTGGCGCGCGTCCATCATCCCGCTGGTCGCGGTGCCCGTCTCGTTGGTCGGCACCTTCGCCGTCATGCAGGCGCTCGGTTTCTCGATCAACGCGCTCTCGCTCTTCGGCCTCGTGCTCGCCATCGGCATCGTCGTCGACGACGCCATCGTGGTCGTCGAGAACGTGGAACGGAACATCCGGCTCGGCCTCACGCCCATCGCCGCTACCGAAAAGGCGATGACCGAGGTCACGGGACCGATCGTCGCGACCGCGCTGGTGCTGTGCGCGGTGTTCGTGCCGACCGCGTTCATCAGCGGGTTGACCGGGCAATTCTACAAACAATTCGCCATCACGATCGCGATCTCCACGGTGATCTCGGCGTTCAACTCGCTGACGCTGTCGCCGGCGCTGAGCGCCCTGTTGCTGCAGGACCACCACGCGAAGCGCGACGCCGTCTCGCGCGGAATGGAGTTCGCGTTCGGATGGTTTTTCCGGCCGTTCAACCGCTTCTTCGAATGGTCGTCGGGACGCTACGCCGTCGGCGTTTCCCGCGTCATCCGCGGTGCCGGCATCACGCTGGTCCTCTACGTCGGGCTTTTGGTCCTTACCGGCTGGACCTTCAAAGCGGTGCCCACCGGCTTCGTCCCGGTCCAGGACAAACAATACCTGATCGCCATCGCGCAGTTGCCCGACGCCGCGTCGCTCGACCGCACCGAGAAGGTCATCCGCCGCATCTCCGACATGGCTTTGAAGGACCCGGGCGTCGAGGCGGCGATCGCGTTCCCCGGATTGAGCATCAACGGATTCAGCGCGAGTCCCAACGCCGGAATCGTGTTCGTCGGCCTCAAACCGTTCGAGAAACGCCATTCGCCGGAACTGTCCGGACTCGCGATCGCCGGACGGCTCAACGCCGCGTTCTCCGCGGTCCAGGAAGGCATGGTGTTCGTCGTGCCGCCGCCGCCCGTCAACGGGCTCGGTGCCAGCGGCGGGTTCAAACTCCAGGTCGAGGACCGCGCCGGCCTCGGCCTTTCCGCGCTCTTCGATGCCACGCGGGAAATCGCCGGGCGCGCCTACGCGACCAACGCGCTCTCCACCGTCTACTCGACGTTCACCATCGACGTCCCGCAACTCGAGGCCGACGTGGACCGCGAGAAAGCGAAGACCATGGGCATCCCGCTCGGATCGATCTTCGACACCATGCAGATCTATTTGGGATCGCTGTACGTCAACGATTTCAACCGCTTCGGCCGCACCTTCCAGGTCATCGCGCAGGCCGACGCCAAATACAGGGACGAGGCCGGGGACATCACGCGGCTCAAGGTGCGGAATTCCGCGGGACAAATGGTGCCGCTCGCGACCTTCGCCACGGTGCGCGAATCCGCCGGACCCGACCGCGTGATGCGCTACAACGGGCATCCGTCCGCCGAGATCAACGGCAACCCCGGGCCGGGCTTCAGCTCGGGCCAAGCCGAGGGCGTCATCGAGGACATCGTGAAGCAGACCCTCCCGCCGGGCCTTTCGTACGAATGGACCGAGCTCACCTACCAGCAACGGAGCGCGGGCAACACGTCGATCTACATTTTCCCGCTCTGCATCCTGCTCGTGTTCCTCGTGCTCGCGGCGCAGTACGAGAGCCTCACCCTGCCCCTCGCCATCATCCTGATCGTGCCCATGTGCCTGCTCAGCGCGATGACGGGCGTGATGATCCAGCACGGCGATTCCAACGTCTTCACGCAGATCGGGCTCATCGTGCTGGTGGGACTGGCGTGCAAGAACGCGATCCTGATCGTCGAGTTCGCCAAATCGCGGCAGGACCACGGCGAGGACATCGTGGCGGCGGCGCTCGAGGCGTGCCGACTGCGGTTGCGCCCGATCCTGATGACGAGCATTGCGTTCATCGCGGGCGTGTACCCGTTGGTGAGGTCGACGGGCGCGGGTTCGGAGATGCGGCGCGCGATGGGCGTGGCGGTCTTCTCGGGCATGATCGGCGTCACGGTGTTCGGGCTGTTCCTGACCCCGGTGTTCTACGTGGTGTCGATGAAGATGGCCGCGCGATTCCGGCGCGCGCGGTAAAACCGCTTTTGACGGCGATGGGAATCGCGGCAGCGGTGTGGCGTGGCAAGGCGCGCGTGGCCGCCGCGTTCCCGCGGCGGGAACGCCACTGCGACGGGACGCTCCCCGCGCAATCTCCCGCTCGCGCCCGAATTCCGCCATCCCACGACACGTCGCTTGAGTTTCCCTCGGCTTGCGTGCACCTACATTCGCCCAAGGGTCGCCCCCGGACCCCACACGGTTCCATCCCGATCCGCGCCCCGATTCCCATGATTCCAACCCGACCTCCCGCGAAGTTTTCCGCCAGCCTTCGCGGCCTTTCGTTCGTCGCGCTCGCCGCTTGCCTCGCATCGTCGCTCGCGGCGGACGACTTCACATGGAAAGGCGGCGACGGGAACGGTTGGAGCAACCCCGCGAACTGGACCCCCGTCGGCGTGCCCGGCGCCACGGACCACGCGCATATCGACTCCGGCGCGCCCACCGTCTCCACTCCCGTCTCCGTCGGACAACTCGACCTCGCCAACGCCACGCTCTTGGTGAACGGCGAATTGACCGTCGCCATCGGATTCGATTGGACGTCCGGGACACTCGCCGGCAACGGGACCACGCGGATCGCCGGCGGCGCCGTCATGACCCTCGTCGGCGCCTTCAACCATTCGCTCGGCGCCGACCACCACGTGCTCGTCGATGCCAACGGAACGTTCCGCGCCGACCCCACCGTCCCCGGAACCTACCCAGTGTCCGGCAACGCCCATCTCGAGAACCACGGCACCTTTCTCGCCCCCGCCAATACCGCGCTCGTCTTCCTCGGGAGCCTCTTGCAATCGGCCGGCGTGGTCCGCGGCGACGGTGAGATCCGCGTCGACGGCGGTGCCGTCGGCACCTTCGACTTTCGCGGCGGCACGCTCGCGGGAACCGTCCGCGCCCACAACGCCGTCGTAAAAATCGCCGCGTCGGTCGTCCAACCGTCCACCCTGCGAATCACCGGGACCGCCGGGACCCTCGCCTCGAGCGACTCTCCCGCGGTGACCCTTCGGCTCGATGCCAATCCCGCGCTCGGCCAGTCCTACGTGCAGGTTCCAGCCGACGTGGTCCATCGCGGCGTCCTTCGCCTCGGCGATTCG
>JANYDN010000271.1 GCA_025363585.1 Verrucomicrobiota bacterium
GCCACCGACACGCTGCTCCACGGGAACGACGGGACGTACATCGCGGCGGCCGGGAGCCTTCTTTCGGAAATCAACGCGATGATCCACGCGTCGGGCGCCAAGCGGCTGAGCATCGCAGAGGACACTTTCGGCGCGTTCGGCTTCGACGGCGCGTGGGACACGTCTTTTCCGTACGCGGTCCGGCCCGTGCTCGCGTCGCCCGACGCCACGCGCGATCTGTCGCCCCTGGCGTCCGCGCTCGGCGCCAACGTGCGCTACGGCGGGACCGCCGGGTACACGCGCGTCGCGTTCCTGGAATCGCACGACGTCGCGGGCGACCTGAACCAAGGCACGCGCCTGCCCGCGGTGATCGACCCGGCGTCGCCGGAAAGTTGGCGCGCGCGCAAGCTCTCGATGCTCGGGACGACGCTGGCGTTCGCGTCGCCCGGGATCCCGATGCTGCTGCAAGGTCAGGAAGCGTTGGAGACGCGACCGTTCTCGAGTGGGCGCGCGGTCGATTGGACGCGGACGAACACCCAGCCCGGCGTCGTCGCTTTCCATCGCGACCTGATCCGTTTGCGGCGCGACATCGCGGGTCTCGCGCCGGGGTTGCGCGGCGACCGCTTCTCGGTGCTTCGACGCGACGATTCGCGGAAGGTGCTGGTGATGCGTCGTTGGAAGTCGTCGGACGCGTCGTCCGACGTCGTGGTGGTGGCGAACCTCTCGGGCGCGGCGCTGCTCCACTACCCGGTTCCGTTCCCGCGACAGGGTCCGTGGCACGTCCACCTCAACACCGACGCGACGCGGTACGGGGCGGATTTCTCGGGCATCGGGAGCAACGCGGTGACGCCGGGAACGAGCGGCGAGACGATCGACATCGGCCCGTACTCGGTGCAGGTGCTGAGCCTGCAACCGCCGGCCCCGACACTCGCCATCCGCGGCGACGCCGGCGCGCTCGTGCTCGCGTGGCCCGCGAATTTCGCGCGCTGGGTGCTGGAGTCGTCGATGGATCCCGTTGTGCCGTCATCGTGGACGGCCGTCTCCCAAGCCACGGTCACGGTTGCCGGCGGCGAGGCGTCGGTGCAGGTCGCGCCGTCGGCCACCGCGTTCTACAGGCTTCGCGCGCCGTGATCACGGGCAGGGAATCCGTTGCCAAAAACCCGGATCTTCGGAAACGAGCATCAATCCGCGGCTCCGGCCTCGGCGGAGACCCGTTCACATTCCTGGATAAGCGGAATTTTCCCCGATGGTTCACCCGCCGGCCGGCCGCGACACCACGCCGAGTTCCGCCAGCGCGTTGATCAGGAACTGGAACGCGATCGCCGCCAGCATCAACCCCATGATGCGCTCGATCACCCTCATCGCGATCGGGCTCAGCCATTGCGTGCCGCGCGACGCGAGCGCCAGGACGAGGTGGCACGACGACGCCACAGCGACGATGGATCCCAGCAGCAGCAAATGCTTCGGCAACGTGTCGGCCTTCGCGTGCAGAAGGATCACCGTCGAGATCGCACCCGGACCTGCCAGCATCGGCACGGCCAGCGGCGTCACCGCGATGTCGTCCTTGCCCATGCCCGCGGTCTGTTCCTCGACGGTTTGGCGCACCCGCGAGACACGCGCGCGCACCATGTCCAGCGCCACGAGGAGCAACACCACGCTGCCCGCCATTTGGAATGCCGGCAGGGTGATGCCGAGGAACCGGAACAACCATTTCCCGACCAACGCGAACACCAGCATCAGCAACCCCGCCACGATGCTCGCCGTCCGCGACATCCGCACCCGCTCCGACACGGTGTTGCCCGCCGTCATGGCGAGGAATGCCGGCACCGCCGCGAACGGATCCACGATCACGAACAGCGAACTCAACGCCAGCAGCGTGTATTCGGGGAGGGTCATCGGATCAGGTCGCCGCCGTCTCCGCGACCACGGGCGCGAGGATTGCCTCGGCCATCCCGTGGATGATCTTTTTGTCCGCAGGACCGATCGTGGCAAGGATCCCGCCGAGCTTCGGGCGCGCCTGGTCGCCTTCCCCGATCACGAAATAATAGGGGCAGAGCCGCACGCGACCGGGCATCGGGACGGTTTGCCGGGAATCGAAATCGAACCATGCGGCGGGCAACGTCCGGGGCCTGTGGTAGCGTTGCAGCACGTACGGCGACGCCGGCCACGCGGCGAGCGCGGCGTCCACGGCCGCGCTCCATTCCTCCGCGCTGAGGTCGCTGCCCAGATGCACGCCGCGCGCGCCCCACGCGGTCGGCGAGTAGCCGGAGATCTTCAGGATCAGGTCGCGCTCGCGTTGCGACAGCGCCTTCAACTGCCGCCAATCGGTGAGATCGAGTCCCGGGTACGCGGCGTGCGGCGGCAATGGTTCCGGGTCGACCACCCAGCTTTGCGGCAATGCCTTCAGCAACCGTTGCAGGAATCCCTCGCCCATTTCCTGCCGCCAGAACGGGCGCAGGTTCCGGTTGGACGCCAACGCCAGGAGCAGCTTTTCCTCGAAGATCGGCCGCGGCGGCGGCGTCACCCGGACGCGCTTTTCGGCGCCCGCGTCGAGGATCGCGCGCGACGCCGGCACGTTCGCGAGATCGAACAGCTCGAAGAATCGATAGACCGCGTCGCCGTCCGCGAATCCCGTGTACGAAGGCTCCCGCACCGCGAACCGATCGCCGAGGCGCCGCGTCATCCAATCCATCTCGGGCCGGTACGATCCCGCCTCGTCCGAGACCACCAGGTGCACGTGGGCCGCGTTGCCGAAGATTCCGGCGAACCCATCGCGCATGCCGTCGGCGCCGCCCACGACCACATCGCCCAGCCCGGCGTAGGTGGTGTTGAGCCAATCGGTGAGGCCGATGCCGCCGGGGACGGAATCCAATTCGGAGATCACGAAGCCCTCGTCGGTCAACAACACGTCGGGACGGATCACCCGCGGCACCTCGTTGCGGTAGGCCGCGTGTCGCTGCCACGCGACGAGTTCATCCGGCTTGCCTTGGTCGAGGAGGGTCGCGACCCATTCGGGCGCCTTGCCCTCGAGGCTCCGTCGGTAAAGGAGCGACGTGGCCCGGTAAAACTGGAGCAAGACGCGCCCCAGGAAATCGAGTTCCGCGAGCAGCTTGGCCGGCAATGCGAGCGGGTTCGGCGCCACGCGCCAGGTTTGTCCCGCGAAGAGCCCTCCGGCCGGCATTGCGGCCCGGATGGCATCGGATCGTTCGGCGTCCGTCATCGGCGCCGATGATAGCGGGGTCCCCGGCAATTGCCATTCCCCGGCGGAATTCACCCGAAAACACGCCGGTTCGGCCCGAATCGGCGCGGGAACTTCCTTGAAACCTTTCCGATAAAATCCCCAGAGGTAGCGGTGTTGCCAATGGTCACCACGACGTTCCATTCCGAATCCGCCAGAGGTCTCCGGTCTTTCCGGAACACCACGGGCGCTTTGGTTTGCAAGGTCTTGGCCGGGACGACGGAAATCCGACCCCCATCGGATCCGTCGTCCCGAATCCCGTCCCGCGTTGCCCTCCCGGGGTGCGCGGTCCATGGCGGACCGTCGCGCGGCACCGGGAAACAACACACACGCACACATGAAATCCAACCTTCAGCACCGTCCGCTCCTCGCGGCGCTGGGTGCCGCGCTCGCCGCCGGCACGATCCTCCAACCCGCCCTCGCGGGCTCGATCACCTCGGTCGGTGATTTCGTCGACGGCTATTGGAGCCGTGCCTTGGCGATCTCCGCGGACGGCCAGACCGTCGCGGGCACCGCGTACCTGCTCGATGGCAGCCGGCACGCCTATCGATGGACCTCCGCCACGGGAATCGTCGATCTCGGCGCGTTGAACGCGGCGACGGACAATGGCCTCGCGGCACTGTCCAGCAACGGCTCGGTGGGGGCCGGGTGGTCCGGCATCGATTCGGTCCGCTGGACCGCGGCCGGCGGCCTCTCGCCGTTGGGACACCGCATCGCGGGAAGCACCTCCACGGCGACCGCGATGTCCGGCGACGGCGGCACGATCGTCGGCTTCGAGAATCTCGTTCCTTTCAAATGGACGTCCTCGGGACTCGTCGCGCTGGGAATCCCCGCGGGCGAAACCACCGGCCGGCCGGGCGCGATCACGCGCGACGCCGCTTTCGTCGGCGGCGCGGCGGGGCTGAATCTGGTCCGCTGGTCGGGCACGACGCCCACCAAGGTCGCCGCGTTCGCGGCCGACGCCGGTGTCTCCGGATTCGGCATCTCGGATGACGGCGCCGTGTTGGTCGGCCAAGTGGTCCACCCGGGCGGCAACAGCGCCGAGGGCGTGCGGTGGGTCGAGGGCGTGGGCGCGACGTTGCTCGGCGACGTCGTGGGCGGCGACTTCAACTCGGTGGCTTTTTCGACGACGGCGGACGGGCAAACGCTGGTCGGCTTTGGATCGACGACGTCCTTCTTTTCGACGGCCACGATCTGGACGTCCGCGACCGGTTGGCAACGTCTCGCCGACGTGCTGGCCGCGCAGGGCGTCGATCTCTCGTACTGGGACAGCCTCGACGAGGCGACGTCGATCTCGCCGGACGGCAGCGTGATCGCGGGTTCCGGCACGGTGGCGGGCACCTTCAACCAGGAAGCATTCGTCGCGCGGTTGACGCCGCTGCCGGTCCCGGCACCCGCGCCCTTCACCGGCGTGGCGAAAGCGCTCCCGGGCCGCGTCCAGACCGAGGACTACGACAAGGGCGGACAATTGGTCGGCTACTTCGACACCACCGCCGGAAACACCGGCGGCGCCTACCGCACCGACGGCGTCGACATCACCGCGAACAGCGACGGCGCCGGCGGCACGGCGGTCACGCTGGCGACCCGCGAGTGGCTCGACTACTCCGTGAACGTCGCCACCGCCGGAAACTACGTCCTGCGCTTCCGTGTATCCCGCGCGGCGACCGGCGCCGGCGCCCTCAAGGTTTCGACCGGCCCCGCCAACGCCTCGTTGACCCCGTTGGTCGCGAGCCTCGCGGTTCCCAGCACCGGATCCGCCAGCCGTTACACGGTGATCGAGACCGACGTCGCGCTCGTGGCCGGCAACCAACTCGTCCGCGTGCAATGCGTGACCGGCGACTTCAACGTGAATTGGCTCGAAGTCACCCCGCGCGGCATCCGCCGCGAGGTCTGGACGGGCGTCACGGGCGACAAAGTCAGCCAGATCCCCGTCAACAGGACGCCGAATTCCACCGACATTCTGGCCACGACCGAAACGCCGCAGAACGGGGCGGACAACTACGGCACGCGCCTCCGCGGATACCTCCGCGTGCCCACCACCGGCGCGTATCGCTTCTGGGTCGCGGCGGATGATTCCTCCGAGCTCTGGCTCTCGACGTCCGTCGATCCCGCGGCGAAGAGCCGCATCGCGAACAACAACTCCTACACCGGCTTCCGCCAGTGGACCAAGTTCGGCTCCCAAAAGTCGGCGGCGATCAATCTGACCGCCGGCCAACTCTGCTACATCGAAATCCTCCAGAAAGAGGGCAACGGCAGCGACAACCTTTCCGTCGGCTGGTCGCGTCCCGGCCAGGCCACCTCGGCCCCCACCGAGATCATCCCCACAGCGGTGCTCTCGCCCTTCATTCCCTGACCCGGCCAGATCTGGTCGCGCGTCTAGCCGACGGCCGAGTGCCGTGTCCCTGGCAATGGGGGCACGGCATTTTCCTTGCCCGTTGCAGGCTGGCTCCCGTCCGCCGACGGCGTACGATGGGCAAGTTCTCGACGCACGCATGGACCTCAACGAACTCGGCTGGGACGCCGCCTGGGAAACCGCTTTCGCGGAATACCACGCGGCCGGCCGCATCCCCGCGCGCGTCGTCAACGAGGAGAAACATTTCTTCACGGTCGTCGGTGCGGCCGGTCCGTTCCTCGCCCAGATCGACGGCAAGTTCATGCACCGCCGGCGTTCCGTCGCGGACCTTCCCAAAGTCGGCGATTGGGTAGCGGCCACCGCGCCCGTCGACTCCGGCGTCGGCGGAATCCACGCCGCCCTGCCCCGGCGATCGCAGCTCGCGCGCAAGTTCGCCGGACGCGAATCGGTCGGCCAGGTCCTCGCCGCGAACATCGACGTCGCGTTCCTCGTCCAGGCCCTTGGCGAACCTCTGAATCTCCGCCGACTCGAGCGATTCCTGGTGATGGCGCACGAGGGACGCTCCCGGCCCGTCGTCGTCCTCAACAAGGCCGACCTCTCGGACGACTTCGAGGCCCGCGTCGCGGAAGCCACGTCCGCCGCGGGCGACGCGGAAGTCGTCGCGGTCAGCGCGCGTTCGGGACGCGCGATCCCCCGGTTGCGCGCGTTGATCCGCCCGGGCGAGACCGCCGTGTTCATCGGCACGTCGGGCGTCGGCAAATCGAGCCTGGTCAACCGCCTCTACGGCGAGCGCGTGCAGGCAACGATCCCGGTGCGCGAGGCGGATTCGAAGGGACGCCACGCCACCACGGCGCGCGAACTCATCCTGCTTTCCGGCGGCGGACTCGTGATCGACACGCCCGGCGTGCGGGAATTCCACATGTGGCTCTCGGACGGGGGTCTCGACGACGCGTTTCCGGACGTGGCCGTGCTGGCGGCCTCGTGTCGGTTCCGCGATTGCGCCCACCGCACGGAGGCGCCCTGCGCGGTGCGTGCGGCGGTGGAGGCGGGCAAGTTGCCGAAGGAACGCCACGAAAGTTATCTCAAGCTCCGGGCGGAGCTGGACGAGGTCGCCGAACGCAAGCGCCGCCAGGAGCACATGAAGAACCGCCACCGCGTCCGCACCGGCACCAAGGCCTACCTGCATCGCCGCGAGGAAGACCCCGAGTAGCCGTGGCGCGGGCGTCCTCGCCTGCGGTAACCGCGGGCGGGATTGCCACGTGGCCGACGCGGTGACGCGGCGGACGGATCGAGCCGGCGAGTCCACGGTCTCACGACCGTCGCCACAGATGCTTCCGATCCGCTCATCGCCACCATGAAGCGGACCGATGCGCGGCGGCCGAAGAAATCAAGATTCCGCTTCCGGTGTCCGAGCGTTGGTCCATGCTTCGCGCGTCCGCCCCATTTCCACGGGGTCTTCGGACAAGTTTCCCCGGCCCCTTCGCAGCACGATGAGCACATTCCAAGAATTGCCTTTCGAAGAACGCATCCGGACCTCCTACCAGATCCTCGAGCGGCTCCGGCGACCCAACGGCGGCTACATCGCCAGCCCGTACATGGCGGAAGACGGATCGGGCGACGCCTACAACGTGTATTGGATCCGCGACATCATGTTCGCGACCTACGCGAACGAATACCTCGGGTGCTTCGACAAGATGGTGGAGAGCCTCCGGCTCGTCCTCGACATCTTCAAACGCTACCACCTGCGCATCATCAAGGCGTCGATCCTGAAGCCGGACCTGCTCAACCAGCGCGGGTTGTTCATGCCCGCCCGCGTGCATCCGACCACGCTCGAGACGATCACCGACGACTGGGGCCACCATCAGCTCGATGTCTTCGGGTTGTTCATGTACAAGATCGGGGACCTCATCAAGAAGGGCTACGGGTTCCGTTTCACCCAGGAGGACTTCGCGCTGATCGGGCACATCCGGAACTACATTTTCAACATGGGCTTCGAGGCCGACTTCGGCGTCTGGGAGGAAGGTCCCGAATGCCACTCGAGCAGCTTCGGCGCGGTGTTGGGCGGGCTCATGATGTGGTTCGACCAAGGCCACTACGACTACAAGTACAGCCACAAGATCGAGATCGGACATCTCGCGCCCGTGAGCGAGCGCGTCATCGCGGCCGGCACCGCGGCGCTAGGCGCTCTCCTGCCGCGCGAATCCGCCGGCCGTCCCTACGACCTCGCCCAACTCAGCCTCATCTGGCCCTACAGCATCGTCGATCTCGACACCAAGCTGCTCATCCTCCGCAACATCGAGAACCACCTCGCCGGCGCGCGGGGCGTCCGCCGCTACCCGGGCGACGTGTATTGCGGCAAGGGATTGTCCGCCCACCACGGCGAGACAGCGCAGTGGCCGCTCGGCCTCGCCTGGCTGGCCATCTGTTACGCCAAACTCGCGGAACACCCCAATGACTTCGATGCCGAGCGCAAACCCATCCACGTCCCTTGGGACCGCCGGGTCGACTACTTCGAGCGTTCCGTCGAGTACTTCACGCGGCTCGAGAAGGCAATGACCGACGAGGGATACGTGCCCGAAATGTACGTGGGCACGCACGTGGGCCACAACACGCCCCTCGCGTGGGCCCAGAGCTTCCACATCATCTCGTCGCAGATGCTGCTCAACCTTTCCCACAAGCACCCCGGCCACTTCCGCCTGCCGGTCGCCATCCGCCGCGGCGTGGAGGCCTGACCACGAATTGCGGGCGTTCCAACCGGGAGTCATACCGCGGCCCCCTTTCGGGGTGCGGCTGGACATGCCGCGGGGGATTGGCACTTGATGGCGACACCGGATGGCGATAACCCCGGGGCAGTCACGTCGCAAAGCGCAACGCCCTCACTCATCCAATTTTTACAACCATGGCAAAACACTCGTGGAAATTCTTCCGCGCCGGCGGATTCGATCAGGTCAAACTCGACACCGGCGCCGACCTTCTCAATCTCGATCAACTCGACCAAAAACTATGGGTCGCGCTCGCCTGCCCCACCACGGGCATCGAGTTCGACAAGAAGACCCTCGCACTGATCGACACCGACCAGGACGGGCGGGTTCGCGCGCCGGAGTTGATCACGGCCTGCAAATGGGCCGGCGGCCTCCTGAAGAACGCCGACGATCTGATCAAGCGCTCTCCCACGCTCCCGCTCTCCGCGATCAACGACGGCACGCCCGAAGGCAAGGGAATCCTCGCCGGAGCCCGGCAAATCCTCGCCAATCTCGGCAAAAAGGACGCCGCAGAGATCGGACTTCCCGAACTCGCCGACACCGCCAAGATTTTCGCCCAGACCGTTTTCAACGGCGACGGGATCGTCCCGATCGATTCCGCCGATGACGCCGCAACCAAGGCCGTCCTCGCCGACGTCATTGCCTCCACCGGCTCCGTTCTGGACCGCTCCGGCAAACCCGGCGTGAACGCCGACCTTGTCGCCAAGTTCTTCGCGGAGCTTGCCGCCTTCGACGCCTGGAACAAGAAGGCCGAGACCGACGCGGCGGTCATCGCGCCGATCGGCGCCAACACCGCCGCCGCGGCAGCCGCGGTGCGCGCCGTGAAGGCCAAGGTCGACGACTACTTCGCCCGCTGCCGAATGGCCGCGTACGATCCCCGCGCCCTCACCGCGTTGAACCGCGAGGAGAAGGAGTACGTCGCCATCGCGTCCCGGGACCTCAGCTCGACGGCCTCCGAAATCTCCGGGTTCCCGATCTCGCAGGTTGCCGCCGGCAAGGCGCTCGGACTCCGGTCCGGGATCAATCCCGCCTGGGCCGCCGCGGTCGCGACCCTGGACTCGGCCGCCATCCAGCCGTTGCTGGGCGCACGCGATTCCCTCGCCGAGGCCGACTGGATCGCGCTCAACGCGAAGCTCGTCGCCTTCGAGGGATGGAATTCCGGCAAGGCCGGTGGCTCCGTCGAGAAACTCGGGGTGGCCCGCGTCCGCGAGATCCTCGCCTCAAAATCCGCCGAGACCATCGCGGCGCTGCTCGCCAAGGACAAGGCGCTCGAGGGCGAGGCCAACGCCATCGCGTCCGTGGAGAAACTCATCCGCTACCACCGCGACCTGCACCTGCTCTGCACGAACTTCGTGAACTTCCGCGACCTTTACGACGGCGGCGACCCCGCCATCTTCCAGGTCGGCACGCTGTATCTCGACCAACGTTCCTGCAATCTCTGCATCGCCGTCGAGGACGCCGGACGCCATGCACTCATGGCCGGACTCGCCGGCGCCTACCTCGCCTACCTCGACTGCTTCCGCAAGGGCACCGGCGAGAAGATGAGCATCGTCGCGATCTTTTCCCAAGGCGACGACGACAACCTGATGGTCGGGCGCAACGGCGTGTTCTACGACCGCAAGGGACTCGATTACGACGCCACGATCACCAAGATCCTGTCGAACCCGATCAGCATCCGTCAGGCATTCTTCTCGCCGTACAAGAAGTTCGTCCGCCTCATCGAGGAACACGTTTCCAAGCGTGCCGCAGCCGCCGACGCCGCCTCGACCGACAAGCTCACCAAAGCGGCGGATGCCGCGGCCAATGCCGACAAGCTCGCCGCCGACGCGGCCAAGGCGAAGGGCGAGGAACCGAAGAAGCTCGATGTCGGCGTCATTGCCGCGATGTCCGTCGCGTTCGGCAGCTTGGGTGGAGCCGCGGCCTACGCGCTCGGGCTCTTCAAGACGCCGACCCAGGTCGCGCTCGCGATCGTCTGCATCCTGGCCCTCATCTCCGGACCGTCGGTGATCCTTGCCTTCATCAAGCTGCGCAAACGCAACCTCGGCCCGATCCTCGACGCCAACGGCTGGGCCGTGAACGCCAAGGCCAAGATCAACGTCCCGTTCGGCACCTCGCTCACCGGCATCGCAAAGCTCCCCGATGGTTCCACCGTCGACTCGACGGACTTGTTCGCCGAGAAGACCTACCCGTGGAAGCAGTGGCTGGTGATCGCCCTCATCGTCGTC
>JANYDN010000290.1 GCA_025363585.1 Verrucomicrobiota bacterium
GCCATCAGCCTCCGCACCGTTTCAAAGTCTTCTGGATGCTCTTCCATGTTCAGCGCAGATAATCCGAAAGCCATGCCTGCAACTGCTGCCGGGCATAAAACAACCGGGACCGGACCGTGCCCGGGTTGCACTCGAGAACCCGCGCGATCTCGTCATGCGGCATTCCCTGGATGTCATGCATCGTCACCACGGCCCGATGTTCTTCCGACAGCTTGAGCATGGCCTCGTTCAATTTCTCGCCGAGCTCCCGGAGATTCACGTCGCGGCGCGGATTCTTGTGGGAGATCAACTGCACCAGGTCGGGATCATGCTCCGCGTTGAAATCGAGATCGTTGAGGCTGAGGTGGACCGTCCGGTTCCGGCGTTGCTTGAGGTGGTTGAGCGTGTGGTTCACCGCGATCCGGTACACCCACGTGTAGAAACTGCTGTCGCCCTTGAAATTCTTCAGCGCCTTCCAGGCCTTCACGAACGCTTCCTGCGCGAGGTCGTTCGCATCCTCGTGGTTCGAGGTCATGTGGTACACCAGGCCGTAGATCCGCTCCTGGTAACGCCGCACCAATTCGTCGAACGATCCCAGGTCGCCGGCCCGGGCCGCCTCCACCAACGCGCGGTCGCCGTTCTCGTCCGGGCGCGGGACGGAGGCTGCCGCTGGCGTCGGCTCCGCGGTGGAATCCATGAGGGGCGTGGCGATGGTCATGGGGACTTAACCCCCCAAAGCGGAGGTTTGTTGCTCGAGAAATGTGGCGAGTGCCGACAACGCCTGGCGTTCCGGCGTGTCCCTCAGGATTCCCAACGCGGCCCGCGCGTCGTCGGCGAAGCCCGCGATCACGCGGCACGATTCGCCGCGGGCGTCGATCGGCTCCAGCATTCCCCGGACGGCGTCGAAGAAAGCGGGGTCCCATTGCTCGAGCAGCCCGATCATCCGGGCGCGCTCTTCCGGTTCGGCCCGTTCGAAGAACGCGAGCAGGGGCAGCGTGAGTTTGCCTTTCGCGAGATCCGTTCCCAGGGATTTGCCGGCGTCGTCCTCGGCGCCGTACAGGTCCACGCAATCGTCGTAGATCTGGTAGGCCGTCCCCAGCGTCAGCCCGTACCGGCGCAACGCGCCCCGCTCGGTTTCCGTGCCGCCCGCGAGTCGGCCGCCCAGTTCGCACGCCAGCGCGAACAACTCGGCGGTCTTCATCTCGAGGACCTTGAAATATTCCTCGCGGCCCAGGTTCCAGCGACGACGGCGATGGGTCTGGAGGATCTCGCCGGTGCACACGACGTGGGTCGACAGGGCGACCGCCCGGCAGATCTCCGGCGTCGAGAATCCCGCCGCCAGCTTCAACGCATGCGCAAACAGGCAATCCCCCACCAACACCGCGACGTCGCTGCCACAATGGCGTGCGAGCGTCGAACGTCCGCGGCGTATCGACGCCCCGTCCATGATGTCGTCGTGCACCAGGGTCGCGAGGTGGATCATCTCGATGACCACGGCCAGCGTGACGTGCTCGTCCGTCAGCGTGCCGCAGGTGCCGCCGGCCAATGCCACCAGCGTCGGGCGCAGTTGCTTGCCCTGGTTGACGAGGGCATAGCGGGCGTAGGACGCGATCTCGGGTTCGAACTCGTCCACTTGCGCCGCGAGGCGCGCGGTCACGTTTTCGAGGAATACACGGGCGGGCGCGACCACTTCTTCCCACGCGGCACGCGTGCGAAAATTGGGGTCGGCTAGGATCGTCTCGGGATCGAGGCTTGGCGCAGGAACCGCCATCGGGGCCGCACACTAGGTTTGGCATGCCCGCGGGTCAATCGCGCCGCCGGGGGAGTTTGCCGCCCTGAACCCGGGCTTTCCCCCGGCTTCCCGTTTCCTTACCGTTCATCCATGCACCTCGTTCGCTTCGCCACGCTCGCGGTCGCGCTCGCCGTTTCCCTCGCCGCCGCGGATCCCTCCGGGGTCATCGCCGAACGCGTGCCCGATTCCGGCCTGCAACCGCGCGTCGCCGTTGGATCCGACGGCACCGTGCATCTGGCCTATTTGCGCGGTGATCCGAAGGCGGCCGATGCCGTCGTTCGTCACCGCGCCGCCGGCGCATCCGACTGGTCGGCCCCGGTGGTGGTGAATTCCCAGTCCGGAAGCGCCCTCGCGATCGGCACCGTCCGCGGGGTCCAACTCGCGGTCGGACGCGGTGGACGCCTTCATTTCGTCTGGAACGGTTCGTCGAAAGCCGAACCCAAACCCCGCGAGAGTTCGCCGCTGCTCTTCGCGTCGCTGGCGCCGGTCGCGGCAGCGGCTTCCGCGCAGCGTTGCGTTTCGGAAGGCACGCGTTTTCTGGACGGCGGCGCGGCGGTGGCGGCCGATGCCAACGGACATGTCCTCGCGGTGTGGCACGCCGCGCCGATGGACCGCGAGGGCGAGGACAACCGACGGGTGTTCATCGCGAGATCCGACGACGATGGCGCGCGGTTCGGCCCGGGCGTCGCCGTTCCCGAGTCGGCCGACGGCGTGTGCGGTTGCTGCGGCTTGCAGTCGGCGTTCGCGGGCGACGCGTTGCTCGTGCTGTATCGCCGCGCGGACCATCGCGAGGAACGCGGAATGACGCTGCTGGTTTCCCGTGATCTCGGGGCCACGTGGAAGCGGCAACCGCTCGACACGTGGGCCGCCAACCAATGTCCGATGAGCACGGCGACGATCGTGCCCTCGGACCGCGGCGCTTGGTTGGGATGGGAAAACGCCGGGCGCGTCCGGTTCGCGCCCTGGAGCGTTGGCAACGGTCTGGGCACCGTCGTCGACATCGCCGGCGGCGGCCGGAAGCATCCGACGCTGGCGCTCGCCGCGGACGGTGGCGCGGTCTTCGCATGGACCACCGGCACCGGATGGGAACGCGGCGGGACCGTGGGATGGGCGCGCCTGGGCGCGGAGAAAGACGAGTCGAAATTGCCGGGAGTGCCCGTGTGGGGAAGCGTCGCGGCGTACCGGGCCGCGGACGGCGTCCACGTGTTGTACTAATCCGGAAACATGCAGTAGCGGCGGAGGAATTATCTCAGAGCCCGTCTGAAAAGTAGGAAGGGGTCCTGCGGAGAGGGATTTTTCGCGGAGGCGAGGCGGCGAGGGCTGAGCGGACCCGTGGTGGTCCGTGATGCCCGAGCCAA
>JANYDN010000293.1 GCA_025363585.1 Verrucomicrobiota bacterium
GTTCGCCGGGATTTTCAGCGCCATCCTTAGATTGCCACTGGCGGGCCGCCGCGGGTTCGGTAGAGGATTCATCGATATGCACGCACATCGGTTGGGTTGGTTGCGCGGGATCGCCATTGCGGCGGTCGCCGCGTCCGTCGGCACGGCTCCGCTTCGTGGCGAGGACAAGGTCAAGGAAGAGCTGCTCCAGAAGGATTTTCCGTTCCAGGGCGCTTGTATCAACGCGAAGTTCCCCACGAACAACGTGGCGATGAAGGGCCTCGCGATTCGCGTCGGTCCGGATGCCGCCGTCCTCTTCGACACGGATCTCCTCCGTCTCGCCGCGGGTTGGACCGGCGGTTACATCACCACGCATGGCGTCGTGTTCGACGGCGCGCACGGGCATCACCCCGCGATCGTCGGTGACCAGAAGTTCGGCACGGCCGCAGTCCCGGGCGTCGCCGGAGCGGACGGCAAGTTCGTCGACACGCGCAAGGAACCGTTCGGACCGATCGCCAAGGACGCGGGCCATTGGGACGGGCTCTACGTGAACGGCATGGACGTCACGCTCGCCTACACGGTGCACGGCACGAAGATCTACGAGCAGGACAGCGCGGTCGCGGTCGGTGCCGAGACCGGCTTCGTCCGCAGCTTCCGCCTCGATCCGCCGCGCGCGGGCGTGGTGTTCAAGAGCCAGAAGGTTCCCGATGCCTTCTCGATCCTCGTCGCGGACGTCGCGGGCGCGCAGGGCTCCGTCGAGGGAACGACCGTGCGGCTCGCGGCGGACGGCAAGGTGACGCGCGTCGCCGCGTCCGATCTCCCGAAGGGCGCCGCGCTCAAGGTCGAGGACGGCCGCGTGAGCCTGCTGGTGCCGAAGGGTACCCGCGCCGGCACGTTCAAGGTCACCATCGCCCGCGGCGACGAGTCTTCCGGTCCCGCGTTCGCGGCCGCCGTCGCCGAGACGGTCAAGTTCAAGGAATTCAACAAGGGTTCCGCGCCGCATTGGCCCGACCCCGTGGTGTTGAAGGGACAGCTCGGGACCTCGACGACGCCCGATGGCGCGTATACGACCGATTCCCTGTCGGCCCCGGAGAAAAATCCGTGGAACCGCCGCGTGCGCTTCGGCGGCATCGCGTTCTTCGCGGACGGCAAGCGCGCCGCGCTCTGCACGCACGACGGCGATGTCTGGATCGTGTCCGGCATCGACGACTCGCTCGAGAAACTCGAGTGGCGCCGGTTCGCGTCCGGTCTCTATGAGTCGCTCGGCATCGAGATCGTCAACGACGTCGTCTACGTCTCCGGCCGCGATGGCATCACGCGCCTGCGCGACGTGAACAACGACGGCGAGGCGGACTTCTACGAGAATTTCAACAACGAGATCATGTCGACCGAAGGGTTCCATGAATTCGTGTTCGACCTGCAGGCGGACGCCGCGGGCAATTTCTACTTCGCGAAGGCGAATCCCGTGAACGGCGGTGGCGCCGGATTCGGCAACCAAAAGGCATCCCAGGGCAACGGCACGGTGTGCGCGCACGCGGGCTCGCTGTTCAAGGTCAGCGCCGACGGGAAGAAGTTCGAGATCATCGCGCGTGGCCTCCGCGCACCCAACGGCATCGGCGTGCGCGCCGACGGCCAGGTCACGACGTCAGACAACGAGGGCACGTGGGTCCCGACGACGCCGATCAATTGGGTCGACGGGAAAACGTTCCATGGCGTGATCAACAAACTCACGCCGAAGGAAACGGCCGACAAATTCGCGCCGCCGATCGCGTGGTTGTCGCACAACGACTACGACAATTCCGGCGGCGGGCAGGTCTGGGTCACGAGCGACAAGTGGGGACCGTTCAAGGGCGAGATGCTCCACGAGTCCTATGGCAAATCGAGCCTCTACCTCGTGATGCGCCAGGACATTTCCAACGGTCGCCAGCAAGCCGGCGTCGTGAAGTTCCCGCTGAAGTTCACGTCGTCCGTGATGCGCGCGCGGTTCAACCCGAAGGACGGCCAGCTCTACGTCGCCGGTCTCAGCGAATGGCAATCGAATGCCGCGCGCATCACCGGTTTCGACCGCGTCCGCTACACCGGCAAGCCCGTGTACTCTGTGTCCGGCATCAAGGTGATCAACGGCGGCGTGCAGTTGACGTTCACCCAACCGCTCGAGAAGGCGTCCGTCGAGGACGTGCAGAACTGGAGCGGCAAGCGCTGGAACTACGTCCGCAGCGAGAACTACGGCTCGCCCGAGATGCAGGTGAAGGATCCCGAGAAAAAGGGCCGCGAGGCGATCAACATCACCGGCGCCAAGCTCTCGGCCGACGGCAAGACGGTCACGCTGAAGATCGAGGACATCCGGACGGTGATGCAGGAGGCCATCAAGTGGGACGTCGTCGCGCGCGACGGCACGAAGGTGAGCCAGGAGATCCAGCACACGATCCACGAGGTTCCGCCCGCGCTGAACTGAGCGGCGACGGATCGGATCGGATCGAATCGAGAACGGCCTCCCGGCGAAAGCGGGAGGCCGTTTTTGTAGGGCGGGGCGGCGTCCGGCGTAGGGCGGGCGTCTCGCCTGCACAAAAAAGCACCGTCCCCGGTGCGTCTTCGACTCGTCGCGACCCGCGGGGCACGGGCGAGGACGCCCTCGTTTGCGCAGGCGGGACGCCCGCGACTACCGCAGGCGGGACGCCCGCGACTACCGCTTGTTGCGGGCGATTGCGCGTCGTGATGCGTCGTGGAAGAACTTCCCCATGCGCTTCCCCTGGTGGTTGGTCGTCGCGTTGGTCGTTTCGTCCGGGCTCCGTGCTGCCGGGTGGATCGATGATTGGCGCGCGCGGAACCCGGTGTGGCGCGGCGCGCACCTGCTGGTCAACGGACCCGGCACGGCGCGCGAGATCGAGACGGCATTGCCCGCCCTGCGCGATGCCGGGCTCAACGTGTTGATCGTGCAGATCGACTACGCCTTCGCGTTCGACAGCCATCCCGAGGTGCGCGGCCCGTCGCCGCTTTCGAAAGGGGACTGCCGTCGTCTCGCGGAGGCCTGCCACGCGAACGGGATCCGGTTGATCCCGCAGTTCAGTTGCCTCGGGCACCAGTCGTGGTCGGGCACGACGCATCCGTTGGTCACGAAGCATCCGGAATTCGACGAGACGCCGGGGCAATATCCCGGGAACAAGGGAATCTATTGCCGCACTTGGTGCCAGCGCGCGCCGGGACGCGCGGCGTTCGTGCGCGATTTGCTCGACGAGATGGTCGACGCGTTCGGCGCGGATGCGTTTCACGTGGGGATGGACGAGGTGTTCATCCTCGCGTCGGAACACTGCGAGCGTTGCAAGGGCGCGGATCCCGCGGCGTTGTTCGCGGACAGCGTCGTCGAGTTGCACGAACATCTCGTGGGCAAACGGAAGCTCGAGATGCTCATGTGGTCCGACCGGTTGCTCGATGCGAAGGCGACCGGCTTCGGCGAATGGGAGGCGGCCAAGAACGGGACGGCACCGGCGATCGACCGCATACCGAAGGACATCGTGCAGTGCGACTGGCACTACGAGCCGCTGTCCAAGTATCCGGGAAAGCCGACGGAATACGGATCGTTGCGGTTGCTGGCGTCGAAAGGATTCCGTGTGTGGCCGTCGACGTGGAAGAACGTGGATTCGGCGAAGGCGTTCACGTTGGAAGCGCGGGCATTGAAGGAACCGCGGATGCTCGGGCCGTTGGTCACGACGTGGGGTGCGGTGAAGCCCGGAGTGCTGGCCGAATGGGAACCGTTGCGGGCCGCGTTCGCGGGGTGGTAGCGCCCGCGTTGCGCGAACCGTGATCGCGGCGTCCGTCGCGATCGCATGCGATCCGTGATTTGTAGGCCGGGTCCCCAGACCCGGCGCCGGCATAACAAGTAGCACGCAGTCACCGGGACGGGATCCCGCGAGGAACGCCGCGTGGGGGCACGCGGCCTACAGGAGTGATCAGTGCCGGCAACGCTTGCCGAACGCAGGCGAGGACGCCCTCGTTTGCGCAGCCGGGGACGCCCGCGCCACGCAAAAGCCCAGTTCGGCACGGGGCCGGACGGGGCTTGCGGGCGGGACGGCGATGCCGTCGCGCGCGGATCAGATCGTCTCGCCGACCTGGAAGCGGAGGAACCGGCGGACGGTGATCTCGTCGCCGAGTTGCTTCGCGACGGTGCCGACGTGCGCGATGACCTTGAGGTCGGGATTCTTCACGAAGCCCTGCTCGAGCAGACAGCAGGTCTCGAAGTACTTGTTGAGTTTTCCCTCGAGGATCTTGGCCATCGCGGCCGCGGGCTTGCCCTTGAGGGCGTCGCTCTGCGCGGCGATTTCCTTTTCCTTCTCGACGAGCGCGGCGGGCACCTCGTCGCGGGAAATGGAGACGGGGCTGGCCGCGGCGATCTGGAGGGTGATGTCGCGGACGAGTTGCTTGAACTCCTCGGTGGAAGTCGTGGCGTCCCTGGTGGCGCCGACCTCGACGAGCACGCCGACCTTGCCGCCGGTGTGGATGTACGCGGCGACGAGCCCGCTGCCCTGCACCTCGAGGCGCTGGTGGCGTCGCACGAGGATGTTCTCGCCGATGCGGGCGACGGCCGCGACGCGGTCGGGCTCGAGATCAACGCCGGGCTGCGCGGCGACCTTGGCGGCGAGTTCGCCGACGAAGGCCTTGAAGATGTCGTTGCGCGCGACGAAGTCGGTCTCGCAATTGACCTCGATGAGCACGCCGACCTTGCCGCCGTTGACGACGGCCTGGCCGATGAGGCCCTCGTTGGCGCTGCGGTCGGCCTTCTTGACGGCGGCGGCGGCGCCCTGCTTGCGGAGGGTGTCGACGGCGGCCGTGAGGTCGCCCTTGGTTTCGTCGAGGGCCTTCTTGCAGGCCATGAGGCCGGCGCCGGTCATGGCGCGGAGTTGGCCGACGAGCGCGGGAGTGATTTCAGCCATGGTGGAAAAGGATGGAATTCGGTTCGGTTGAAAAAATCCGCCGCCTACCCGGCCCCGTGGGCCAAGTGGCGGCGTGACGGGAAGTGCCGGATCAGGCGATCACGGTGGCCTCGGGCGCGGGCGCGGGCGCCGGTGCGGCCGGTGCGGCGGCTTCTTCCTCGCGGGCCGGCTTGCGGGCGCGCTTGGCATCGTACTCGGCCTTGGCCTTGCCGATGGACGCCACGACGGCGTTGAGCATCAGCTTGACCGAGCGGATCGCATCGTCGTTGCCGGCGACCGGATGGTCGACCAGATCGGGATCGCAGTTGGTGTCGACGACGGCGACGATGGGGATCTTGAGGCGGCGGGCCTCGGCGACGGCGTTGTGCTCGCGCTTGATGTCGATGACGAACATCGCGTCGGGCAGGGAGTCGATCGTGCGCATGCCGTCGAGGTTCTTGGCGATGCGCTGGTGTTCGCGGCGGAGCATCGACTGCTCCTGCTTCACGTAGTTGTTGATCGAGCCGTCCTGGTCCATGCGCTCGATTTCCTTCATGCGGGCGAGGGACCGCTTGACGGTGCGGAGGTTGGTGAGGGTACCACCGAGCCAGCGGCCGGTGATGAAGGGCTGCCCGCAGGACAACGCCGCTTCCTTGACCGCTTCCTGTGCCTGCTTCTTGGTGCCGCAGAAGAGGATGTTGCCACCCTTGCCGGCGACCTCGCCGAGGAACTCGCACGCCTTCGCCAACTGGCGGACGGTGATGTCGAGGTTGATGATGTGGATGCCGTTGCGGGCCTCGAAGATGAAGGGCTTCATCTTGGGGTTCCAACGACGGGTCTGGTGTCCGAAGTGGACGCCGGCCTCGAGGAGTTCCTGGATGCTGATATTGCTGCTCATGACTCTGTGCGCTTCCGGTGGTTCGGATCCCGGTTCGGGACCATCCGGCGGAAGTACCGGATTCTGTTCGATGTGATTGTGGCCCCCGTCCGCATGCGCGTCCGGAATGATTAAGGCCGTTTTCCCCGCGTCGGGAGACCCGACAAAGGGACGGGGAAGCTACCAATCGACCGGGGTCCGGCAACTGGTTTCTTTGGGATATTGGGCCGCAACAACGTGTCGTGGCCGCCGTCGTGAGACGGTGGAGGCGATGCCCGCATGGGAAGGCTGAGGGGCGGGGCGCGGGCGGGGACGCCCGCGATTTGTGCAGCCGGGGACGGCCGCCCCACAAAGAAACGCAGGCGGGACGCCCGCGACTACCGCAGGCGGGGACGCCCGCGCTACGGCTAGCCGCCCGCGCCACGTCGGGGCTGGTGTGGGCGGCGAGCCTGCGCCAACATCCCGTCATGGAGCAGTTCCGGGCGCTATTGAGGAATCCCGACCGGTGGGGCCGTATGAACGTCGGCATCACGATCGAGACCGGCCTTCGTTACCTCTTCCTCGCCGGCATAGCCTGGTTGCTGGCGTACGTGCTTTTCCAGCGGCGATGGGCGCACCGGAAGATCATCCCGAAACCCGCCTCCGGCCCGGACGTCCGACGCGAGGTGTTCTATTCGCTGCTGACGGTCGTGATCTTCGGCTTGGTGGGGACGCTGACCTTCGTGGCCAACGCGCATGGCTGGGGAAGGCTCTACTGGCAACCGGACGAACGCGGTTGGCCGTGGTTCTTCGCCAGCATCGCCATCGCGATCGTTCTTCACGACGCCTACTTCTACTGGACCCACCGGATGATGCATCACCGCTGGTTGTACGCGTGGTTCCACCGCGTCCACCACCAGTCGACCAACCCGACGCCGTGGGCGGCGTACGCGTTCTCGCCGCTCGAGGCCGTGGTCGAGGCGGGGATTTTCCCGTTGGTCGCGATGACGATTCCCATCCACCCGCTGGCCTTCGCGGCGTTCATGTTGTGGCAGCTCACCTTCAACGTACTCGGGCACACCGGCTACGAGTTCCACCCGCGCTGGCTGCTTGATTCGCGCTTCGGCCGCTGGCTCAACACGCCGACGAACCACATTCTGCACCACGAGAAATTCCGCGGGAATTACGGCCTCTATTTCAATTTCTGGGACCGCATCATGGGAACCAACCATCCCGATTACGAACCGCGCTTCCGCGAGGTCACGTCCCGCAAGGCAGTGGAAAAGGGGGCGTGACGGGAGGGGTTTTGCGGAAGGCAACGAAGGCAACGAAGGGTTGGAGGGAAAACGTTCGGCAGACTTCGTTCACTTCGTTTCCTTGTGTGAAAAATTCCCTTCGACTCCTCGCCGCGGTGGCCTTCTGCGCCAAAGCGTGGGCCGTCGGGCCGGCCCGGATCGAGGTGGTCGAGCAGGGCAGCGGTTGGCCCGTGCCCGCCGTCGAGTTGCGCACGACCGGCCAGCAGCGCTTCGTCACCGACAACGCCGGCGTCATCGCCCTCGACGCCCCGGACCTGCTCGGCCGCGAGGTGTGGTTCTCGATCCACGGCCATGGATACCAGGTTCCCGGCGACGGTTTCGGGTATCGCGGCGTGCGGATTCGTCCCGAAGCCGGCGGGACGAACCGAGTTGAGGTGCGACGGACCATCGTGGCGCGCCGTCTGGGTCGCGTGACCGGCGCGGGACTGTTCGCCGAGAGCCAGCGGTTCGGGAATTTCGCCGATGTTGTCGAATCGGGCGTGGTCGGATGCGACAGCGTGCAGAACGCGGTGCATCGCGGCCGGCTTTTTTGGGCGTGGGGCGACACCACGGTGGCGGCGTATCCGCTCGGGATCTTCGAAGGCACGGGCGCGACGACCTCGCCGAAGCCCATCGAACGATTCGAACCGCCGTTGCGGCTCCCGCTTGAATGGTTGCGCGACGCCCGGGGACGCCCGCGGGCGATGGCTCCGATCGGCGGCGAGGGCCCGACGTGGATCACGGGGATGACGAGTGTCCCGGATCAGGCGGGCACGCCCCGATTGGTGTGTTCGTATCTCAAGGTTCGTCCACCGATGGAACTCCACGCCCGCGGGTTGGCCGTGTGGGACGAGGCGGCGTCGGTATTCCGTGCGGAGAAGGTGGTGTGGACGAAAAGTTCCGACGCGGCGAAGGAGCCGTTGTTTCCGGAGGGTCACGCCAACCCATGGCGCGACGCGTCCGGACGCGAGTGGCTTCTCTTTGGGAATCCATTCCCGTCGGTACGTTGCCCGGCGACGTTTGAGGCGTGGCGCGATCCGTCGACGTGGGAACGACTGGTGCCACAGGCGGTGTTGAAGGACGCGGCGACCGGCGCGGAGGTGAAGCCGCACAGCGGTTCGATCGCGTGGCATCCGTGGCGGAAGCGGTGGGTGACGGTGTTCGTGCAATCGTTCGGCAAACCGTCGGCATTCGGCGAGGTGTGGTACGCGGAGGCGGACGCCCCGACCGGTCCGTGGGGACCGGCGGTGAAGATTCTCGGGCACGACAACTACACGTTCTACAACCCGGCGATGCATCCGGAATTCGTCGCGGACGGCGCGCCGATGGTGGTGTTCGAGGGAACGTTCTCGAAGGATTTCGCGGATCATGCGGAGCCGGTGCCGCGTCACGACTACAACCAGATGATGTACCGGCTGGATCTCGACGACCCGCGTCTCAAGCCGGCGCAGGCGAGGTGAGGGGCAATCTGTGTCGCGCAGCCACCCGCCTGTAGGCCGGGTCCCCGACCCGGCGTTGTATGGACCGGCATCATGCAACCATCGGGTTGGAATCCCGCGATTGGAACGCCGCGTGGGGGCACGCAGCCTACAGGTGGAGTGGGCGTGGTTTGACGCGCGTGACTGCAGGTGGGGCTGCAAGCGGAAACGAGGCGCGGGCGGGGACGCCCGCTATTTGTGCAGCCGGGGACGGCCGCCCCACGTCATTCCGCCGTGGCCGCCGTCGTGAGACGGTGGAAAGGCAACAGGCCCGCCGGCGAAGCCTCGCGCAGGCGAGACGCCCGCGCTACGTCGGTCCAACTTCCTCCTTTCCGGTGGCGCTTCCATCTGCCCAATTGACCGCGTGAATTCGAAAGGAATCCAGTTCCTGCAAAACTGGCTCGTGATGACGGTGGCCGTGCTCGTCGCCGCCAGCGTCGTCCACGGGATCCATTACTCCGGAATTCCCGCCCTGCTCGTCGCGTCGCTCGTCCTCGGTCTTCTCAACGCCTTCGTCCGGCCGTTCCTGGTCGCGGTGTCGATCTCGCTGGTCATCGCGACGCTCGGCTTCGGCATCCTGATCATCAATGCCCTTCTGTTGTGGGGCGTGGGTTCGCTGGGCACCGGGTTCCGCGTCGACGGGTTTTGGCCGGCGTTCTGGGGCGCACTCGTGATCAGCATCGTGTCCTTGGTCTCCAAACTGTTTCTCGGACGCGGACCAAAGATCACCGTCCAACGCGGCCAACGCGGGCGCGGCGGCCGCGACGACGACGAACTCGGTCCGCCGGGCGGCAGCGGGCCGATCATCGACGTCTGAGGCCGGGTCGGGCTTTCGCTACTCCCAGCGCGGCTCGCGGCCCAGCAGGTGGCGGACGAAATGGTCCATGCGACGCCGGCTGCCGTACGGAGATTCGCCCGCGCCGTGGTTCGAGCCGGGAACGACGAGCAGGTCGAAATCCTTGTCCGCGCGGACCAATGCCGCGGAGACTTGCATCGTGCTCGACGGATCCACGTTGGTGTCGAGTTCGCCGACGATCAGCAGCAGGTGGCCGGTTAGGTTCTTGGCCTGGGTGACGTTCGATTGCTCGGCGTAGTGCGGACCCACCGGCCAACCCATCCACTGTTCGTTCCACCAGATCTTGTCCATGCGGTTGTCATGGCATCCGCAATCACTGACGGCCGCCTTGTAGAAGTCGCCGTGCGCCAACAGCGCGCGCGTCGAATTCTGCCCGCCCGCGCTGCCGCCATAGACTCCCACCCGCGAGAGATCCATCCACGGCCGCGTCGTCCCCGCCGCCTTCATCCAGGCGATGCGATCGGGAAATCCCGAGTCGCCGAGATTCTTCCAGCAAACATCATGGAACGCCTTCGAGCGCTGGCTCGTGCCCATGCCGTCGATCTGCACCACCACGAACCCGAGCTCCGCGATCGAATGCTGCCGCGTCAAACGCCCGAATTCCTTCGGCACGAACGCGCCCTGCGGTCCCGCGTAGATTTCCTCGATCACCGGATAACGTTTCGTGGCGTCGAAGTTCGACGGACGCACGACGACGCCGAAAATGTCGGTCTTCCCGTCGCGTCCCTTGGCGACGAATCGCTCGGGCGCGGTCCACCCGGACGCGAGGAGCGCGTTCCAATCCGCATTCTCCAGCGCGCACACCGCGGTGCCGTCGGTCGCCTTCCGGAGTTCGACCGTGGGCGGCTGATCCACGCGCGACCAAGCGTCGACGATCCAGCGGCGGTCCGGCGAGAACTCGACCTTGTGCGTGCCATCGCCCTCGGTGAGCACGACGAATCCGGTGCCGTCGAAGTTCGCGCGGCACAGGTGCAGGTAATACGGGTCTTGCCCCGTCCGCGCGCCGCCGGCGTAGAACCACACCACGCGTTTGGCCTCGTCGACGTGTTCGACCGAACGCACCACCCATTCCCCACGCGTGACCTGGTTCTTCGGTTTCCCCGTCCGCGTGTCCATCAACCACAGGTGGCACCAGCCGTCGCGCTCGGACATCCAGAGCAACTCGCCCGTCGCGTCCAGCCAGTGCGACCACGTCTTGCCCGTCCAATCGACGAACGTCGCGGACGATTCCTCGACGACGACGCGCGGTTGGATCGTCGTCGGCTCCGTGCCGGTTGCGGCGGGCAGCGCGGCGGTCGCGACCTCGAGGATCCGGTACACTTGGTGCCCGCGCTGGTTGTAGACGAACGTGAAGGCCTTGCCGTCCGGCGCCCAACGCACGTCGACGTCGCCGCTCTCGGTGAAGGGGTTCGCACAGAGCGTTTCGTCGACGTCGAATTGATGGTGGTCGGACACGCGAAACACGCGCAGCACGGGCTTCGGCAACGTGTCGCCGGGCTTGAGGTAATTGTGCGAATGCAGTTTCGGTTGCACCTGGTCGCGCGGCGCCGCTTCGACCATGTACACCGTGTGTTCCTGTCCCTTCGTCACCCGACGCGCTACGACGACGGAGGAATCCGGCGACCAGGAAACGTCCCCGCTGTACGCGTCGCCTTCCTTGCCGTCGTGGCTGAGCGCCACGGCGTCGCCGCCGGACGCGGGCCGGAGGAACAAATTGTGGTCGCGCGCGAACGCGTTCCACTTCCCGTCCGGCGATTGTCCCGCGACACGATCGGCCTTTTTCGCGGGCTCGGGGTTCGCCGGCTTCGCGGGCGTCGCGTCGCCGTCGAGCACCGCGCGTCCCGGCGATTCGGTGGCCTCGAACACGGCGAGCGACGCGCCGAGTTTGTCCACGAGTATCCAGACGTGCCCGGCGAAGGTGTGTTGGCGGCGTTCCTGTCCGGCGCGAAGGCGGCCGTACGGTTTGCGCTCGCCCGCGGTGTCGATCCAGAAGAGCTCGGCGTCTTCCTTCGAGTTGTTGACGAAGACCAATTCGGTTTCGTCGGACGAAGTGCGGGAACGACGCGGCGCGCCGGTACCGGTGCTCGGCTTGAGCGAGGTCTCGGGAAGCTCGGACGGCGCGAGCGCGAAGTCTGCGAGGGAGAGCCGCCACCGCTTGCCGCCGGCACGGAACAAGGCGCCGGTGCCGGGCGCGTCGAGCTCGAGGTGTTCGAGCGGCAGCGCGTCGGGTTTCAATTCCTGCCCGAGCTTCGTGCCGAGTTCGCGTGCGAGCCGCGCGTGGTCGAAGAGCGGCGCGCGCCGGCCCGCGGTGGCGTCCACGAGGATCCACTCTCGCGTGCCGGGACCGGTGTCGACCTCGTACCAAAAACGGGTGTTGTCCGGGAGCCAGTGCGGGCGGACGCGCGCGCGGAAGACCTTGTTCTCGGTGCGTTGGGCGAATCCGAGCGCGCGTTCGTAGTCCGCCTTGGAGCCTTGGGCGCGGGCCGCGGACGGCGCCGCGATCGCGATGAGGACGACGAGGAAACCGAAGGGAAGACGAAGGCGCGTCCGCATGGTGCGCCGAGTTTCCCCGCGGCGCTGCAGAATGTCTTGGCCCGCAGCGCGACGGCGCCCGCCAAACCGCGCACAGGAAGGACGCCACGGCCGAAACGATGAAGCCTGGGTGGGTGACGGCGGCCCGCCGTCACTTCCCACGGCCTGCAGTTGGCATTGCCCGGCTCGCCAAGGTGACGGCAGGGCCACCGCCACCCACAGGCTCCGGATCAGAACATCCGGTCGAACGAACCCGGCGGCCGCGACGGACGCCAATAGGTCGTCGCGTTGGGATCGCGTCGCAGGCGCAGCGGATCTTTTCCCGCCAACCTCATCGCGATTCCGAGCGGCGCGAGCACCACCAACCACAGCAGGGTCAGCAATACCGTTCCGACGACGCGCCCGATCCAATGCCCGATCGTCCGGCCCACGCGATAGAATCCGCGGAACCAACGCGGTCGAATCGCCGCGGTGATCGCGAAGACGACGGCGATCGCCGCGACGATGGCCGGCACCGCGGGGCCCACGCGTCCGCGCCATGCCAGCAACACCGAGAACAGCGTGGCGGCACCGGCGCTCGACCACGCGAACGTTCTCCATTCC
>JANYDN010000297.1 GCA_025363585.1 Verrucomicrobiota bacterium
CGGGTAGCGGCGCGGGTGGCGGCGGACGCGGCGCCGTTCGGTTATTCGGTCACGCCGGCCGGGGCACTCCCCGGGCAAGGGTGGCGGATGAGTTCCGGGCCGGCGTTCGGTGCGGCGGACGCGTTCTTGCAATCCCTCTACCTCGAACGCCGGCACGCGGCGGAGGGCGCGCGGGCGGGGCGTCGGCGCGGGGCGCCGCTGGGCAAGCGGGCGGACCGGTCCGGGTGGCAGGATTGGAGCCGGCGGCCAGTCGGCCGGCCGTCGATGGCGGAGCGGGTCGGGCCGGAGGTGGCGGCAAGGCTCGGCCGGGCGGCGGATTGGGTTCGGGACGTCTCGGCCGGGGCGGAGGCGCGCGGAGCGTATTGGGTGCGGCCGGTCGGGTTGGTGGGTTGGTGGCTTTCGGCAACCGATCCGTTGGCGCGGGCATCCGTTCGCATTGGCGGCATGGCGCGGGCGGCGGCGCGGCGCGTCCGTTGCCCGGGCGTCTCGGCAACGTCCCGCGATGAGGCGGCGGCGGATGCCAGGCACGCGTTGCTTGCCACTTGGCCCGGGTTCGCGATGGCGTGTCCGGTGGCGGGCCCGGCGGTTCACTACGTGGCGGCGCGGGCGGCCCGTGCCTCCCTTCGTGGCGAGGCATGGGGCGGGGGCACGGGCGGCAAGTCGGGCCGGCGGCCGACGGTCCGGAGCGAGGGCGAGGGCGCGGCCGTGGCGGATGCGTTGTTGCGGGCGGCCTTCGCTTCGTGGGATTGGGACCGCGGGGCGGATGCGGCGGACTCGTGGCTTCCGGACGGGCGGGCCATGCGTCGGGCCGGGGGCGATGAGGTGGCGGCCGGCCGGCGGACGGCGGCGGCGGCCGTGGCGGCGCGGGTTCACAAGCTGGCCATCGCCACGGCGCGGGCCGCGCATGCGCCACGCCGGGCGGACGTGTTCCGGACGCACCGGCGGGTTGCGCGGGTCTTGGTTGGCGTCATTCGGGGCGATTCCTTCCCGCTGGCGTTGGCGTCCGCCGGGTGGGTTTGGGATTGGGCCACGGGCCATTGCCGACTGTGGGAGCGGGCGGCCGGTCCCATCCTTGCCGTTCTCGGCGGCCGGCGCGCGTTGGCCCGACGGTGGGAGCAATCGGCGGCCGTGCGTCACGTCGGGGCCGGGTGGGTTGCGCTGGCGTCGGGCCCGGCGGCCGGGGCCGCGTTCGTGGCGGCCGTCCGCGCGGAGTTTGGCGAGGGTCTGGCGTTGCTCCCTTAGCCTCCCGGGCGCTTCGGTCCCGCCCCGTGGCCTTCCCGGCCGCGGGGCTTTTTCGTGTCCAACGGGCCGGGCGGGCAACGTCTCGGGGCCCGGGTCGGGCCGGCCGTGGCCATCGTGTCGGGGTCCCGTGGTAGAGAATATGGGAGCGGGTCCCGCGGCCATCCGGCCGCCGGCCCGGCCCGGTTGCCAGTTCCCACGGCGGCCGGTCCCGATTCACAACTTCACGTCCGGCCGGCGATCCTCTCGCGATGCCGGGCGTCCCGAGGTTACGGCCAAGGTAAATGCCCCGCCGGAAACATCCCGGCCTTGAAATAGAACGGCCGAAATGCGCGCGGCCGGTTCCGGGAATCCATTCCGGGCCGGACCGCGCGGCATAGTGTCCGGGTCCCGTGGTAGAGAATATGGGAAGGGATTCGGAATCGGCGGCCGGTAGTTCCGGCGGGCCGGTTTCCCGCTCAATGGTTTGGTGGCGGTCGTTGGTCGGAAAACGCCCGAAATGGTTCGCCCGTGAAACCGCATGCTATTCCGGCTCGGAATGGCGCGCGGTTTCGCCGGCGAATGGTTCGTTGGCGTGTCTTTGGCGGCCCAAAGGCCGTCACCCGTTTTCCGGAGTTAGACGTTTTCACCGGAACGCATTTTCGGCAGGGGCACGGGCTTTCAGTCCGGGCCGACAGCCGCGACGCACCGCGGGCGTTATCGCGAAGTTGGGTTGGACGGAAGAAAACGTTATGTCGCACACACCGACTGAAAATCTGAACCTCGGCAAGGTGGTCAAGGACCAGCTCTCGTTCTCCACGCTCAAGGGGCTGACCCTTGGCGAGCTGAACGGGTTCGTCGTGGAATTCCGCAAGACCGACGAGACCCTCAAGGTCGAGTTGAAGGACCTGCGGGAGAAACGCGCCGAACCCATCTCCACGATGGGGAAAGTCCTCTCGGCCTACCAAGCCCGGTTCGATCTGGACCAGAAGGACGGCGAGATCTCGGCCGGGGTCACCTTCAATTCGTACTTCGAGGAAAAGGCCGGCTCCAAATACGAGAAGCTCGGACGCTCGCTCCAGTGCGCGCGCGTCTTCAACCGTCTTGTCATTCCGGGCATCCTGCCGGAATCGGATTACGACGTGATCGCCGAGGACTGGCTGGCCGTGACCAGCGTCATCATCGACGAGCTGTTGAAAGCCGGGAAGGGTGTGAACCCGCCCGGCGACGACCTGCTCGACGTCGTCAACGTCCTGAAACTGCGCCCCAAGAAAGGCGCGCAAGCCCTGCGCCAGATCAAGAATCTGCTCCAGGGCAAGGACACCGTGAGCGACTCCGGCAAGGGGCCGGAACTCGACGCGGAAAACGCGGTGGCATTGCTGGACCGGATCATGGCCAGCGAACTCCCCGGAAAGGGAGGCATGAAGGTCAACGGGCTTCTGTTGGTGGCCGGCCAGTTGGGCGGCGCCATCCCGAACGCCGGGACGCTTCCCCGTTCGGTCGCGAAATCCCTCTGGATGGCGATGGCCGGAATGCGGGCGGATTTCCCCGCCACGTTGGCCCGGGAATTCTCGGCCGAGTACGTGCGGGAGAATTCCGACGTGACGGTCGTTTCCAGCGACGCGAAAGCGGTCCGGGAGACGCTCGCCATCGAAGCGGCGAATCCCGTTTCCGAAGCGGAAATCCCTGCCGGCGAAAGCGAGCGGCGCGAACGCTGGGAATGGTTGACCGGTGCGTATGCCCTTGACGGCACCGTGCCGGAGGACGACGCGAAAGCGATGCGGGACGGACTCGACTTCTTCGTGACATCGAAGAACCGGATGCCCGCGAACTCGGATGAACTCGACGCCTTCATGGTCGAGACCGTCACGGCGTAACCGGTCGCCCGAAAACCGGAACCAGAAAGACCCTCGGCCTCGTGCCGGGGGTCTTTTTTTGTCTCCGGATTTTCCCGGGTTTCAGGTTGGAACCGGCCGGAATCCCGGCGCCCTGATCTTTGGTTCGGAGGCGTCCTGTCCTTAAAGGGCACCGCCGATTTCACCCTGAAACGCGAACTGAGTTTTTCCCCGATGACCACCTTGGTTTACGCCCACGTTTGGCATGGCGGAGTCGTCACGCTGAACACCCGCGGCCGCAAACGCCGCATCCACTTCACCGAAGCGAAGCGTCCGGGCGCCGCCAATCTGGCGGGCCCGAAATGGCTGAAGTCATGGCGGTACGCCGCCCGCGAACTCGGCAATGCAGCCGACACCGTGGGCAACGCGGCGTCCGACGTCCGGCGCGCGATTGCCGACCACCTGGCACCGTCGCGCCGTGTGAAACCGGCTGGCTTCGGAACCCCGGTTCTTCCCGGCGAATTCTTTCTGCTCCGCTGACTCCCAACCCCTGACATCATGCCTATCCCGCCCTGGGTCGAGACGATCCAATCGCCCGAGTTTCTGGCAACGCCCGACCCGCTTTCGGACGCCAAGACACTCTGCCAACTCGTTGCTGCCGCACACCCGCGGCACGGAAAGCCGGACGACCAGTTCGGTCACACCTACCAAAACGGCGTCGTTCCGGGTTCCAAGAAGCTCGGCCAGTTCCGGGAGTGCCTGAAGCTCCAGAACACGCCGCTGCTGTTCTCCCAGGAGAGTCTCGGCGAGGCCGCCGTCGTGTGGGTGAAGCTCTTCGACCCTTGCGGGAATTGGACGTGGCTCATCACCGAGTGGGACGGCGCCAATCTCGCGTTCGGCCTGGTACACGGCCACGAAAAGGAATTCGGCTACATCGACCTCGGGGAACTCGCCGAAGCCAAGGGCCGGATGGGCATCGGCATCGAGTTGGACATGCACTTCAAGCCTGCCCGGCTCTCCACCGTTCGGACCTAACCACTCTTCCCATGCGATACGACATCACATCCCTCCGGCCTGCCGTGGTCACCACGGCGCCGGCGTCCACTGCGCTCGAGGCACCGCGACGGTTGCCGAGTTGGATCCGCCGGCCGGCCGTGGCGGTCGCGGCCGTCGCCCAGACGCCTGCCGCAACGAAAGTCCCCAAGCCGGGGAACGGCGTCGCCTGCACCTTCAACGCCGAGAAGTACGGACTCGAACTCAAGTTCTTGGCCAAGCCTTCCGCCTCGCTGTTGGAACGGTTGAAGGCCTCGGGCTGGCGTTGGTCCCGGTTCGGAAAGCTCTGGTACCACTCCAAGCCGGCGCGGGCACTTTCCGCGGCTGCCGACATTGCCGGGATGACGGCCGACGAGACGGCGACCCTGGCGAAACGGATCGACGGCGAAGCCACCCGTCGTGCGGATGCCGGGATGGAGCGCGCATGCGGCATCGCGTAGACGCCATGAACCGCAAAGCATTCGTCTACTCCCGGGTCTCGACCGACCGGCAGGATCACAGCCTCGTCGCCCAGGAGGGCAAGAACGGGGACTACTGCAAACTCGCCGACCTCGACGTCGCCGCCACGTTCACCGACGAGGCGGTCAGCGGCCGGACGCCGCTGGCGCAACGGCCGGGCGGTCGCGCCTTGATCGCCGCCTTCAAGGCCACCCCCGGCGTGCGAGATCTCGTCGTCGCGAAGCTCGATCGATTGGGCCGCTCCGCCACCGACATTGGCAACACCATCGACTGGCTGATGAAGTGCGGGATCCAGCCCCACATCGTGGACCTGCGGGTCGATTGCTCCACGGCTTTCGGAAAGTTCCTTGTCCAGATCCTTGCGGCCGTCGCCGAACTTGAGGTGGCTAACACCCGGGACCGCATTCGCGTCGTGCTCTCCGATCGACGGCG
>JANYDN010000357.1 GCA_025363585.1 Verrucomicrobiota bacterium
AAACTTCTTCCGGAATTCGGCCGTCTTCGACGCGTCGACGTCTGCGACCGCGATGACGCGGACCTTGGCGTGGCCGGCGATCTCGGTGAGATCGGCCCACGCCATGCCGCTGGCACCGAAGCTCGCGTGCGTGACCTGCGACGAGGGCGGATTGGCGAGAAGGCCACGGAAGATGAGCGGTCCTGTCGCGGCCCCGGCGAGCGACGAGCGGAGGAAACGACGGCGATCAATCCGAAAATGGTTTTGTGACATGGCGGGAAGTTCGGGCGCATTCCACCGCGGATCGTCGGGGCAGGGAATCCCCCGCTTCGCGGAGTTTTCGGAACTTTCATCGTCGCGCGGTTGCGAGGCCCGGATTTTCGGGCGATGAATCGCGCCCATGAATTCAGCCAGTCCCGAATCGCTCCTCGAAGCCCTCCAGTGGCGCTACGCCACCAAAAAGTTCGACGCCGCGCGTCCGATTCCCGCCCCCGTCTGGTCCGCATTGGAGCGCTCGCTCGTGCTGACCCCGTCGAGCTACGGACTGCAGCCGTGGAAATTCCTCGTCGTCACCGATCCGGGGGCCAAGCGCTCGCTCGTCCCGCATTCGTGGAACCAGACGCAGCCGGTGGAGTGCTCGCACTACGTGGTGTTCGCGGCCCGTCGAACCGTGGACGAGGCGTACATCGACCGATGGGTCGCGTTGATGACTTCGGAGCGCGGACTTCCGCCGAACGCATTGGACGGGTACCGGAACATGATGGTCGGTGGCGTCGCGAAGGGAATGCAGGGCAGCCGGGTGTTCGAGTGGGCGACTTGCCAGTGCTATATCGCGCTCGGACAATTCATGGCGTCGGCCGCGGTGCTTGGGATCGACGCATGCCCGATGGAAGGCATCGTGCCGGCCCGTTACGACGAGATCCTCGGATTGGCGGGCGGCGACTACGGGACGGTCGTGGCCTGCGCGGCGGGGTACCGGGCGTCGGATGACCGGAACGCGACGCTGAAGAAGGTGCGGTTCCCGGCGGCCGACGTCGTGACGACGATCTAAAACCCCGACCCGCGATCAGGCCTCGATCCGGCCCGAGTCGGCGGGGCCTCAGGCGACTTCGCCCGCCTTGGTCCCCCTTGGCGTGAGAGAATTCCCATTTTCCGAACGAATCGTTCCGGCTCAGGCGGGGTCGGGCGAGTTGAGGACTTTCAACGCCCGTTTGGGGTTCGACGCGCGGATGACAAGGACGCCGGCGCGGGCCTTGGGGCTGGTCGCGCAGTAGGCGTACTCGATGTTGATCCGCGCGTCGGCCAACCGTTGCGCGATGCGGCCCAGGGACCCGGGACGATTGTCCCCGTGGATCAGGATGACGTCGCTCTCCACCACCATCGCGCCGCGTTCCTCGAACAACAGCAACGCGCGGCGCGGATCGCTGACGACCATCCGGATGACATTATGGTCGACGGTGTCGCTGGTGGTGATCGCATAGATGTTGATCTTGGCTTCGGCCAACGCGTCGCACACGCGCGCGAGCGAGCCGGGTTTGTTGTCGAGGAACAGGGCCAGTTGGGTCGTCAACTCCATGCGGGTGCAAATCGAAGCCGTGGGGACCCAAAAGGCGAGCTTCGATTTGCTGCGGGAGGGGGCCGGGGATTTTTTCACGCCAAGGCGCTTCGCGCGGGGAGCCCCGCGACGTGGCGGCCGCGGTGACGCGGTGGACCGAACAAGGGCTAGCCTCGATCCACCGTCTCAGGGACCGCGGCCACCCCGTGTTTTGGCGGATGGCGAATCGGGGCCGTCCTTCGGGAAATGCAACCACAAGGCGCGGCGCCGCACTTCCCAGTCGGACCAGGGCCCTTCCCATTCCGGGCCCGAGAGAGCCGCATGGGCGCGGTCCCAAAGCGCGTCAAGGGCGACGCATTGCGTCCGGGCACCTTCCTTGTCGCGCCAATGCCACAGCGCCTCGGCGAACGAGAGCCGGTTGTCCGGATAGTCGGGATCCAGGACCACCGCGCGTTCGAAGTGTTGCCGCGATTTGGATTTGTTCCCGACGCTCGTGGGCCAACCCGGCGCCTCGTGATAAAGCTGTCCGAGTCCGCGGTCGGGACCCGCGTGGTCGATGAGCGGATCCAGGGACAAGGCGACACCGAGGGACGCCTCCATCTGCGAGACGAGTTTGAGGGCACCGAGCTTCTTGGTCTGGGCGAGTTGGCCGAGGCACAGGGCGAGGTAGTAGTTCGCGGGCGCCGACGCCGGGGAATTCGAGAGCACCGATCGGCAGGCAGCGATGCCTTCCTCGGCGATCTTGGCGCGATCGGCGTCCCGGGTTTGGACGTCGGCCCATTGGAAGGCCGCTTTCCCGACCTTCCAGCCCATGTCCGTCCCGACGCGATTGGTGGCGAATCCCGCGCGCGCCGCGAGGAACGCGGTCTCGGCGCGTTCCTTGCCGGCCGGACTTTCCCCGAGCAGGCAGCCGGCGGCGAACAACGCGCAAAACAGCCATCCGGGACGCGAGCGGATGAGGGGCGAATGGCAGGGAAACAGGCCAGTTTTCACTTGCGATGGAGTCTGCGCCCCCACTATATCGTGATCCGCTTCGCGAAGACAGACTCGGTTTTGCATCTCCGCATGATTCATCCCGAACCGGAGGCGGTCGCTTGAGCCGCCCGTTTAGTCGTCACACACCGCAGCAGCCGTTGCACCGGGTGAATGGCCGGATACGGGCGCGCGAGATCCGCGTGATCGGGGTCGAGGGCGAGCAGATCGGTGTCGTGGAATTGCCGGCCGCGTTGAACCTCGCCCGCGCCGCGGGAGTCGATCTCGTCGAAGTCGCCCCGAACGCCGTCCCGCCCGTTTGTCGTCTGGTGGACTACGGCAAGTTCAAATACGAGTTGGCGAAGAAGGATCGGGAGTCCAAGAAGCACCAGCACGCCAACACGGTCAAAGAAGTCCAGCTCTCGGCCCGCATCGATCCCCATGACCTCGGCATCAAGCTTGCCCACACGGTCGGCTTTCTCTGCGAGGAGATGAAGGTGAAGGTCACGCTTCGCTTCCGCGGCCGCGAAATGGCCCACACCGAGATCGGCCGTCGTGTCGTGGAGAAGTTCCTCCAGGATGTGGAACCATGGGGGCATCCGGATTCCCCGCCGAAATTGATCGGCCGCTCGGTCATCGTGATGGTCAGCCCGCATCCCAAGCACAAGCGGGCCAAGAATCCCCACGAAACCACCGAGGCGCCGGCTGACCCTCCGCCCGAACACTCCCATGGCCCCGGGGCGACGGACATTTCCGATGCGGCATCGGAGCCGGAACCTTCCGCTGGGGTTCAGAAGGTGGCCCGCGTCGCCACCGATGCTGCCGAGAGCGGTGGGCTCGGTCAGAATCCGTTTTCAGGGCTGACGATTCCGTCGGCTTGAGCGGTGTCGGGGACACGGGGCCGGCGTGGGTGGCGGCGGCCCGCCGCCACTTTCCGATGGATTGCCTCCGCATTCACGCTTCGATGGTGGGTTGGGACCCACAACAAATTCCCCTCCGCTCCAACGGTGGCGGAAGGGCCGCCTCCACCCACGGCTCCGGTCGCGCCCAGGAACCTTCCACGTCAAACCACGGGTTTTTCGCCCGTGGCACCGGCCACGGGCGACGGTGGCAAACCCGATGCCGGCGCGGACGCCGGGGATTCGGCCGCCAGCAGGCCCTTCTTCCGTAGCATCGCTTCCATCACCCGATCCATCGCGTGTTCCGCAAGGGGACGGGTCACCTCATCCAGGGTCGCCGTGGCCTGCTTCAGTCGGGCGGGATCGCCCGTCTTTGTCTTCGGGTTTTCGAGCGACAAAACCTCCTCCACGGCCTCGATGGCGCCGTGGATTTGCTTTCGATAGTCGGGATCCAGCTCGGCGTCGTACTCGGCCATGGTGCGACGCGTGGCCGTGATGGTTTCGCCGGCCCGCAGTTTCGCCTCGATCCATTGGCGCGCGCGGAGGTCGTCGAAGGCATTGGCCACCGATTCCTCGACCATGCGTTGGACGTCCTCGTCCGCCACGTCGACGGCGGATTTCATCTCCACGATTTTTTGGTGGCCGGTGCGCACGTCGCGGGCGAGCGCGTGGAGGACGCCGTTGGAATCGATCTCGAATTGGACGCCGACGCGCGGAACGCCTTTGGGAGCGGGCTCGAACTCGAGTTCGAAGCGTCCGAGCGACCAATTGTCCGCGGCGCGTTCGCGTTCGCCCTGCAGCACGTGGATGAGCATCGAGCGCTGGTTGTCGATGGCCGTGGTGAACAGTTCGCCGGCTTTCACGGGGATCGTGGTGTTGCGGGGGATGATGACGTTCATCAAGCCACCGAACGTCTCGATGCCGAGGGAAAGGGGCGTGACGTCGAGCAGGAGAAGATTGCGGAATCCGCCGGAGAGGATCTCGGCCTGGATGGCGGCGCCGAGTGCGACGGCCTCGTCCGGGTTGGTGGACGTGTTCAACTCCGGGCCTTCGCCCACGTGATGCTCGGTGCCGAGACGGAGGTCGCCGCGCGTCTCGCCGAATTCGCGGCAACCGAACCATTCGGCGACCAAGCGTCGGACCAGCGGCATCCGCGTCTGCCCGCCCACGAGGATGACCTGGTCCAGATCCTTGGCCTCGAGCTTCGCGTCCGCAAGCGAGCGGATGCAGTGGGCGCGCGTGCGCTCCACGAGGTCGCGCGTGAGTCGCTCCAGCTCCTCGCGCGCGAACGGTTGGGCGAAGCTGAACGTCGGCGTGAGGAACGGCAGGGCGACTTCCGTCGTGGTTTCGGAGCTGAGCCGGATCTTCGCCGCCTCGGCCGCCTCGCGCACTCGCGAGAGGCGCCCCAGCGTGTCCGGATCGGCGCCGGATTGCACCAGCCCGCGCAGGTCCGCGGCGGCCGTGGACAAGTCGGGCCCGCCGGCATCGCGGATGCGCGCGACGAGGTGCGCGACGATCCGTTTGTCGAGGTCGTCGCCCCCGAGCCGCGTGTCGCCATGGGTCGAGAGGACTTGGAACACGCCTTGGTTCAGTTCGAGGATCGAGAGGTCGAACGTCCCGCCACCAAGATCATAGACCGCGACGCGGCTGCGGTCGGCGAGACGGTCGAGTCCGTACGCGAGGGCGGCGGCGGTGGGTTCGTTGACGATGCGCTCGACCGTGAAGCCCGCGAGTTCGCCGGCGCGGATGGTGGCGTTGCGCTGGGCATCGTTGAAGTAAGCGGGAACCGTGATCACGGCGCGCGTGACCGCCTCGCCGAGCGCCGCCTCGGCGTCGGCCTTCAGCTTCCGGAGGATTTCGGCGGAGATCTCCTCCGGGGACCAAGGGCGTCCCGGAAGATCGATCGCCACGGGGCCCGAGCCTTCGCCGCGCACCGGGTACGTCACGAACATGTCCTCGCGGGGAATGTCGCTCCCGCGGCGTCCCATGAACCGTTTCACGGAGTAGACCGTCTCGCGGGGATGCAGGACGCGCACGCGGTTGGCGGGGTGCCCGACGACGGTGGGTTTGCCGGGACCGGGAACGTGGACGACGGACGGCGTGAGGCGCTGGCCGGAGGCATCGGCGATCACGTACGGGATGCCCGCCTCGACGGTGGCGACGAGGGAATTGGTGGTGCCGAGGTCGATGCCGACGATTTTGCTCATGGGGAATGGATCGGGACGGGAAGTGGCGGCGACGGGATCAGTGCGCCTGCCTGAGGACGACCTCGCCCTCGCGAAGCTTGACGCAACAAGTGAGGCGGAATTTCTCCGGATCCTTGTTCCACTGGTCGAGCACGTCGAGTTCCTCGGGGGTGGGTTCCTCGAGGTTTTCCATGCCACGGACGACTTCGGTGACGCAGGTGCCGCAGGAACAATTGAAACAACCGGCCTCCATCTCGACGCCCGCCTTCTCGCCGGCTTCGAGCAGGGTGAGTCCGGCTTCGACTTCGGCGGCTGCGTTCTGTGGAAGGATCGTGATCTTCGGCATGTGGCTTTGCGGGATCCGTCCGGGACCGGGACGGGTCCGGAGATTCCGCCGGCGGGCCGACGAAGTCAAACGGCCGGGCAATCGGTGGGGACGTGGCCGCCGCGGTGACGTGGTGGATTGGAGTGGGAAGCATTGCCAGGTCCGCCATCTCACGATGGCTGCCACACCAGGTTCCAATGCCTTCGTGACGCTTCCGCCGCGCATTCATCCAATGTTTATCGGACCCGAATCCCACGGGGCGCCGCGGCCGAAAAAGCCGTGCGAGACCGAGGAACCGGGACCGAGCGGGAGGAACGAAGTGAAAACCCCGTTGCCCAATTGGGTCGATGGCCTAGGGTCGGAACCAATCCAAGGGATGTCCGACGCAACCATCGAAAGCGGGGAAACGGGAAGCAGGCCGGCGTGGTGGCAGGTCGTGCTCGTGGGCCGCAACCCGCGGTTCACGGCCGTCCGCATCGCCGCCTACGTGCTCCTCGTGGTGGTCGTGTTCGGCTGCATACTCATACCCATCAAGGTGGCGGGTCCCAGCATGGAGCCCACCTACAAGATCGGGCAGGTGAACGCGGTCAACCGCCTTTCATTCAAGTTCCACCCGCCGGCGCGCGGGGACGTGGTCGGGGTCCGGATGGCCGGCGAAAGCGTCATCTACCTGAAACGCATCGTCGGGCTTCCGGGCGAACGCATCCGCTTCCGGCGCGGGAAGGTCTACATCAACGACGAACCCCTGGACGAACCGTACGTGCGCCATCCGGCGCCGTGGAACGAGGCGGAGATGCAGTTGGGTGACGACGAGTTTTTCATCGTCGGCGACAACCGCACCATGCCCGCCAAGGACCACACGCACGGTGCCTTCCGGAGGTCCGATCTCATCGGGAGGGTAGTGCTATGAACCGTTCGATTCGTCTCTTGGTAGCCGCCACCGTCGTGGCTGCGGCCGTTGGGCTTGCGTGGCATTTTTGGCCGTCGGAAGAAAACCGCATCCGCAAGGCCATCGGCGGCATGGCGGCCGACGCCACGTTCTCCGGCAAGGAAGGCAACTTCGCCAAGATGGCCAAGATCGAGTCGCTCGCGGGGCATTTCACCGAGGACGCGGACATCCGCGTGGACAAGGTGGTGGACCTCGATTCCGGCCTACACGGGCGCGAATCGATCCGGCAGGTGTTGACCGCGGGCATGCCCTTCATCGGGGCGCTGAAAGTCCAGGTGCACGACGTCACGGTGGAAATCGTCGACGAAACCCACGCGAAGGCCTTGATGGTCGCGAGCGCGCAGGGCGGGGGCCAGAAAGACATCGCCGCGCAGGAGTTCCAGTTGAAGATGGTGAAGGAAAAAGGGAAGTGGCTGGTCGGCGCGGTCGAGGCGGTGCTGGGTTACCGCAAGCCGGTGATCCAGTAAGCCGGATCGATGTAGTCGCGGTGGAGGAACTATTTCACGCCAAGGCGGACCAAGGCCATCAAAGGGGGCCGAATCCGCCGGAGTATCATCCCGCCGAACGGTGGGATTCGATGAGAGCCTCCCAATCCACCTTCATGGCGGTTTGGCCGGCCTTGGTTCCCCCTTGGCGTGAGGAATCCCCGGTTCCCGAATGCATCGTTCCGGGTAAGAGTGATCGGTCACGGCCGCTTCTCGGGCGCGATGCGAATACGGCATTGGCCCGCGGCAATCTCAAACCCTTCGGCCGATGCTTGGCAATCGCGCATCGAGGATCCGCTCCGAAGGAATTTCGTGAACGCCCCGGCGCCCCGAGATACAACGTCGGCATGATGCGTTGGATGCGTGGACGTGGAATTCTTTTCGCCGTCTCCGGGAGTCTGCTCCTCGCGGGAGGCGTGACGAACGCCGCGGACTTCAAGCCGCTGCCGTCGGAACTGCAGCCTTTGGGCAAGCGCGCGAACGAAGGCGATGCCGCGGCCGCGATCGAGATCGGCGACCGCCTTCGCAAGGGCGAAAAGGCGCCGAAGGATCCGGCCGAGGCGGTATTGTGGTATCGCCGCGCGGCCGACTCCGGCAATGCCGGGGCGCAGGCAAAACTCGGATGGGCGTTGCATCACGGGATCGGCATCGAGGCCAACGACGCCGAGGCGGCGAAG
>JANYDN010000003.1 GCA_025363585.1 Verrucomicrobiota bacterium
CAAGGCAGGCCAAGAAGGCGGGAACGTGTATCGGGAACCTGAGATTGGATCCCACCGTTCGGTGAAACGACACGCCGGCGGTCTTTGCCCCCTTGGATGGCCTTGGCCCGCCTTGGCGTGAGATAATTCCTCGGCCGCTACCGCATGGTTCCGACTTAGGAAAGTGACGGCAGGGCCGCCGTCACCCACCTTGGTTCAAAGGTTATACGGGCTGCGGCGCCGTTCACTTCGACTTCACGCCGATCGTGAACACGCCGTCGAGACCGGGCGGCGGAACCAAAAGCTCCGGCCATGCGGCCCTCAGGGCGATACGCGTCCGGACCGGCACCTCCACCGTTTTGCCGGCGATTTCCGCGGACGCGACGAGGTGGAGGAAACGCATCGATCCGGGCACCGCACCTTCGCCGGCCACGATCTTCACGGTGCCCTCCTTCTTCTTCTCTTCGATCACCGGATTCTCCAGACGATATCCCGCGGGAAGATCGGGCGCGCCGATCCGCACGGCTCCCTCATGACCGCGGCGTGCCAGCGTCACCTTGATTTCGCCGCTGCCTTCCGGTGTCAGTTCGAGGGTTTCCTTGTCCGCTGATGCCGAGAAATCGGGACCACCGGGCAGGAGATCGAATTCGAACTCATATCCCGCCCCGGCGCCGCGCGACAATTCCAACAACTCCAGCCGAGTTTCGCCGGCGTCCTTGAAGGTATAGTCCAAGGTGCCGTCGTCGCCCTTCGACGCATCGCTTTCCGCCAGGACTTTGCCGGCCGGTCCCACGATCCGCGCGCCGACGTCCGCGCGCGAACCCAACCCACGGGTCCGCAATTCGACCCGCATGGAACCGCCTTGCCCCGTCTTGAACTTATATCCCAACGGAATTCCCGGCCTGTCGAAGCGGGCCCGGACCGTGCTTGGGATTTCCAAAACCACGTTCGTTCCGGGCGAATCGAAAACCGGGAACGCGGGAGTCGCGCGGCCGACCGTGTCCCGCACGGGCAAGTAGGGAAACAACTCCGGCGGTCCGCCGTGGACGCGCAACCGGAACCGGTGTTTGAGCCCGCCATCGCCCAACGCGTCGGAAATCTCGACGGTATAAGCCGCCGTGGCCGGTGCCGCGAAGACGATCCACGCGTCGCGTTCCATGCCGGGAACGTCGTCGACGGTCGCGAGCACGCGTCCCTTGTCATCCAGGATGCGCAACCGCGGGTCGAGCATCGATCCCAACCGGCGCGCGACGGCCTCCACCGTGATTTTTTCGCCGCGTTTCAATGCCACCGTGAAGCGCCGGGCTCCGTTTGCCGGAACCCAACCGTCCACCGCGACGGGCGAATGTAGCGGCGTGGGGGCCTTGGCGTCCGGATCGTCGCGCACTGCCGGCAAAGGATCGACGAGCCCGAGTCGCCACGGGGAAATCCCGTTGGTCGCGGAGATCCTGAACACGAATCGCCCCGGGCCTTTGACGCTCGCGGTCGCGCGCAGGAACACCGCGTCGCCGCGCGGGGTCGGCGTGTCGAAATCGATGGGAGCGCCCGCCCATACGGCGAAGGAACGCGCCGCGGTTTCCAGGCGCAACTCGACGGGCACTCCGGGCTGGAGGCCGGGGGGATCGGGATATTCCAAGGGCAGCCCTTGGGCCAAAGCCACGGGCGCCGCCACCATGAAAAGCAGCCGGTATAAGTAGGCGTTTATCATTTGGAATGGAAGTGACCGCCCCGTTGGTGCCCTTCGCGGTGTCCGGAGTCGATAGAATCCACACGGCAATTCCGAACGGTGGGATTCTCGGACGAATTCCCGGTCCACCTTCTGAAAACTGGATTCACGCGGGCGATTCCAACACGCTGGCGTCATGCGCAAGTGGATCGTGCTCGCGGTCGGCCTCGCCCTCGCGTTCGCCGCCGTCTTCGCGGTGATCCGCGCCCGCCCGGCCATGGCGCGCACCCTCCGTCTTCGCGACGGCAGCGTGTTGCACCTGAATCTCGTCACCTTTGGCACCTCGCACTCGCCCGACAATCGGCCGAAGTGGGTCACCCAATGGGGCCGCTTCATGCCCGCCTCGCTGGAGGACGCCCTCGGCTATGTATCGGGCAGTTGCACGATGTCGCATGGCAACAACACGAACCTCATGGTCTGGACCACAATCTCTCGCGGCAATCCGCCGAACTGGGTCATGGGCTTTCCGGCGATCGAGATGGAACTCGACGACGGCCACGGCAACGTCGTCACGGGAAACCAGGGCTCGAGTTGTGGCACGACTGGGGCCAAGACGATTTTCGGCACCGTGTTCGAGAATTTCCCGAGGCGCGATCCCACGCTCACGCTGCGCGTACGCGACGCCGTGGGTACCTTGGGTGAATTCGTGATCGCGAACCCAGCGAAGGGACCGTTCGCGGAATGGAAGCCTCAACCGCTCCCGCAACGGGTCACCAACGGCGACATCATGTTTCGTCTCGAGAGCGTGGCCCGACGGGAATTGACGAATTGGACGCCGCCCTCCATCCAATACGTCCCGACGATAACCGCCATGAAGGCGGGCGTGGCGGACCCGGCTTGGGTGCTCGACTCGGTTTTCTACGCGGACGCCACGGGCAACACGGGATGGAACCGCGTCTGCGAGACTGAATCCGCGTGGAAGCTCACGACGACGTGGTTCCGGAATCCCGAGTCGCCGCATGCCGACGACGAGCTGATCCGCCTTCCATCGGTGCCTGTTCCTGCCCCCGGGCAGCGCGTCCCGTACGCGACGACCGGAATCGTTCATGGCGTTGAATTCCGCATCGAAGGCATCGCCGCGGCCGCGACTTATACCTGGTCCAACAACGTCCTCACCCATGTCTCGACCAACGTCCCCAGCGGCAACGGGTCCTCGACGAGCTCGGATGGCCGATCGCGAACCGAGCGTTTCGATCGTTCCATGCCGCACCTTTACATGACCGTCTCGAACCTGCCGGCGGGCGATCGACTGATGATCCGCGGACGGGATGATCGGGGAAGGCCGGTCGGAAGCAATCGCGGCTCGGAATACAAGGGATGGATCACGGTGGATCTCAAGATACCGCCTGGAGCCAAGACCCTCGACCTGGAGCTCATCCCGCAATCACAGCGGGTCGCGGAGTTCCATTTCGATCCCAAGCTGGCGCACCGATAGTTACTTGGCGGCACCGCGGATTGTCGCGTATTAGGTCGAGATGACTCGGGATGGGGAACCCGGATTGTCGAGGTACTCCAGGCAGAAGTTAGCCACAGATTATCGGCTCATTTCACAGATTTATCTTTGGAATGCTTCGCGGCCCTATGCAGCGATACAAAGGAATGAATCCGTGAAATGAGCCGGTAATCCGTGGCTAACGTATTCCTAGCAATGTCTGTTCCTCCCTCCGAGATCGGTGGAGCCCGATCACGCCACCATCTTCTCCACGACCTCGCCGTGCACGTCGGTGAGGCGGAAATCGCGGCCCTGGAAACGATACGTCAGCCGCGTGTGATCGAAGCCCAGCAGGTGCAGGATCGTCGCGTTCAAGTCGTGCACGTGAACCTTGTCGCGCGTCGCGTTGAATCCGAACTCGTCGGACTCGCCGACCGAGCACCCGCGCTTCGTCCCGCCGCCCGCCAGCATCATCGAGAAGCAATTCGGGTGGTGGTCCCGCCCGTCGTCGCCGCCCTGGACCATCGGCGTCCGGCCGAACTCGCCGCCCCAGACCACCAGCGTGTCGTCGAGCATCCCGCGTTCCTTGAGATCGCGGATCAATGCCGCCGTCGGCCGATCCGTGTGGCCGCAGTTCTTCTTCAGATCGGCGGCGAGGTTGCCGTGCTGGTCCCATGCCTCGTGGAAAATCTGCACGAACCGAACGCCGCGCTCGACCAACCGGCGCGCGAGCAGGCAGGCGTTCGCATAGGTAGGACGTCCCGGCTCCGCGCCGTACGCCTCGAGCGTGGCCTTGGATTCCCTCGAGAGATCCATCAACTCCGGCGCGCTCGATTGCATTCTATAAGCCATCTCGAAGGAATTGATCCGCGCGGCGATCTCCGGGTCGCCCATCACGCCGAGACGCTCGCGGTTGAGGCGGTTGATGGTGTCGAGCGCGTCCCGCTGCATCCCGGCGTCGATGCCTTTGGGATTGGATAGATATAATACGGGATCGCCGCCGGTGCGGAACAACGTGCCGCCGTGGACGGTGGGCAAAAAGCCGGGACCCCAGTTCGACGAGCCGCCACTGGTGCCCTTGCTGCCGGTGCTGAAGACGACGTAGGCCGGCAGGTCGCTGGACTCCGATCCGAGTCCATAGGTGGACCATGCGCCAAGGCTGGGCCGGCCGAATTGCTGCGAGCCGGTGTTCATGAAGATCTGGGCCGGCGCGTGGTTGAACGCGTCGGTATGCATCGACTTCACGATGCAGAGATCGTCGGCGACGCCGGCGAGATGCGGCAGCACCTCGGAAAGTTCGAGGCCGGACTTCCCGTGGCGCGCGAACTTGAACTTCGGTCCGAGCAGCGTGGCGTTGGGATTGATGAACGCCGTGCGATAGCCCTTTAGCAATTCCTCGGGCGGCAATTTTCCGTTCCACTTCGCGAGCTCGGGTTTGTGGTCGAAGAGCTCGAGGTGGCTCGGGGCGCCGGCTTGGAAAAGGAAGATCACGCGCTTGGCCTTGGCCGCGTGGTGGGGAACATGCGGCGCCATCGGGTTGGCGGAGACCGACCCGGCCATGGCCTCGCCGAACAGCGAGCGCAACGCGATAGCGCCGAGGCCGACGCCGCATTGCTTGAAGAACCAACGGCGCGCGATGGCCTGTCGTTGGCTCTCGACCGCTTCCTGGAATGGTGTGATTCGGTTCATCGAATTCGCGGGTTATATAAGGAGTGTGTCTCGCCCGGTCACTCGCGGGTCACGGTCTCGTCGAGATTCAACAGCACGCGTCCGAGCGCGGTATAGGCCGCCCACTGGGTGGGGGTGGAACCCGCGGGAAGACTCGACGGAACGGGCTGCGTGAGTCCCGCAAGGTCGGCCGGGTTCGCCCATCCGTCGGCGAACCGCTCGCGCTCGCGCTTGAGAAAAGCGCCCAGCTCCGCGCGCTCGGTGGCGACGGGCATCCGTCCCAGCACCCGGCGGAAGGCGTACGCGACCCGCGCGTCGTCGGTCGCTCCGCCCGACTCGAGCGTCTTGCGGGCGAGCGAACGCGCGCACTCGACGAACAGCGTCTCGTTCAACGTGGTGAGCGCCTGCAACGCGGTGTTCGAACGCGAGCGTCGCACGCACGAGAAGTCGCCGTTGGGCGCGTCGAAATTCTGGAGGACCGGATACGGGACGCTGCGGAACTTGAAAACATAGAGGCTGCGGCGGTATCGGTCGGGACCCTTCTCCTCGGTCCAGACTTTCGGCCCGTAGCTCGCCGGCGGTTGGAACAGGAAGTCGGGAGCCGGCGGATACACGCTGCGTCCACCGAGCCTCGGCTCGAGCAACCCGCTCGCGGCGAGCGCCACGTCGCGCACGATCTCCGCGTCCACGCGGATCCGCGGACCGCGCGCCAACAAACGATTCAGGGGATCGCGCGTATAAGCTGTCTCATTGACTCGGCTCGATTGTCTATAGGTCGCGGACATCACCACGAGACGGTGCACGGACTTCATGCTCCAACCGCCATCCATGAACTCCACCGCCATCCAATCCAGAAGCTCCGGATGCGTCGGCGCCGGACTCTGCAGCCCGAAATCCTCGGGCGTCTCGACGAGGCCCGTGCCGAAGTACGATTGCCAGATGCGGTTCACCGCCACGCGCGCGGTCGTCGGCGAACGACGGTCGACCATCCACCTGGCGAAGGTGAGGCGCGATCCGTCGGCGTCTTTCGGCAGCGAATGGAGAAAGGCCGGCGTGCCGAACCCGACTTCCTGCTGGGGCTTGAGCCAATCGCCGCGCTTGAACAGGTGCGTCGGGCGCATCTCGTCGCCGGGCCCCGATCCGCGGCGCGCCTCGAGCACGAGCGTCGGCGTTCCGGCGGGCCATTGTTTCCAGAGCGACTCGATCTTGGCGTTGGCATCCGCGAACTCCGGAACCAGCGTGCGCCAGTGCGAGAACACCACCGCGATCTGCGCCGGGCTCCGCCGCGCCGCGGGAATCGCGAACACCTCGCGCACCGCCGCGGGAACGGTGTCGGCGACGGCGTTGGTGTCGGCGCACACGCCGAGGCGGAACCGACCGAGGTTATAGGTCTCGTTGTCGTCCGAGTTGTCGCCGCCGTGCGTCTGACCCAGCCGGAACTCGAGGATCGTTCCCGACGGGAATTGCACCGGCTTGTCCGGGACGAACACGGCCTGGCGCGCGACGTTGCGCCGGCCGGGACCCGCGTCGATGCCCCACGCGGTGTCGTCGTTGCCGTCGATCGCCATGGCGACCGGCCCATAGCGCCGCTTGTCGCCGTCCTTCTTCTTCCGGCTCTCCGACTGGAATTCCGGCTCGAGCCCACGTTCCTCGTTCGAGAAATCCGCGGTGGCCTTTACGAATTTCACCTCGACCTTGTTGGTCGGGTTCGATGCGTCGATCGCTGTCACCTTGAACTCGCTCAACGCGGCGAGCCCATAGATCGAGCGGCCCGGCCCGTGGTTCGGGAGATTCGGATCGGGCAATTGCTCGATGCGGAACGCGCCGATCGAGGGCAGGGAATTGGTGCCGCGGAAATGCGCGGTCCAATAGGTCGGCGCATAGCTTGCGGCCCGGATCGAGCCATCGGCGTGGTAGTAGAAGCGCTCGCCGTTGTCGCCGGCGTTGCGGCATTCGACGGCTTGCCACGCGGGTTGGTTGCCGCGCGTCGATTCCTCCCACGCCGCCATGCGCTGTTCCCAGCCGGGCGTCGAGTGCCGCAGTCCTTCCTCCAGATCGCGGATGCCGCGGCCGAGATCGTTCGCCGCCATCTGCTCGGACGGCAGGTAATGGATGCGGCTCGATTCGTGGTCGTTGTTCAGGAACGCCAGCATCCGGTAATATTCTTCCTGCGTTACCGGGTCGTATTTGTGCGTGTGGCACTGGGCGCACTGGATCGTCAGGCCCAGCACCGCCTTGCCCACGCATTCCATGCGGTCGATCAGGCCGTCGGTGCGGAACTGCTCGGGATCGACGCCGCCTTCCTCGTTCAGCATCGCGTTGCGAAGAAAACCCGTCGCCACGCGCTGCTCGTCGGTCGCGCCCGGCAGCAGGTCGCCCGCGATCTGTTCCACCACGAACCGGTCGTAGCCGAGATCGCGGTTCAACGCGTTCACGACCCAATCGCGGTAGGCCCAGACGAAGCGCGGCTTGTCCTTTTCGAACCCGTCGGAATCCGCATAGCGCGCCGCGTCGAGCCATAGGCGTCCCCAGCGCTCGCCGTAGTGCGGCGACTGCAACAGGCGCTCGACGACCTTGCGATAGGCCTCGGGCGATTTGTCGGCGATGAACGCGTCGACTTCCTCGACCGTGGGCGGCAGCCCCACGAGATCGAGGCTGAGGCGGCGGATCAACGTGGTGCGGTCGGCCTCGGGCGCGGGCGCGAGGCCCTCGTGCTCGAGGCGCGAGAGGACGAAGCGGTCGAGATCGTTCTTCGCCCAGCCGCGTTTCTTGGGATCGGGAAGGGCGGGACGAACGGGCGCCTTGAAGGCCCAGTGCGAGCGCGCTTTCTCGGCGATCGCCGGCCGCGGTTCCTCGCCGGACACCGCGGGATGTACGGCGATCGACATCGCGACGGCGGCGAGCCAGACGGCGGCCGGGCGAAAAGGGGACGGACGAGACTTCATTATGCGTCGTGTACGGGGGCCTGCACGGATTGAAACCGAATCGCGCGCGATTTGGCGATGGCAGAAGTTGGTCCAACCGGCCGCGCAAGCTCGGCGAGTGACTGCGGAAACACGGAACCGTAGGGTGGGAGCCCGGAGTTTTCACCACGGAGCACACGGACCACACGGAAACTGTAACCACTCGGGCTCCTTCGTTCCGTGTGCTCCGTGTGCTCCGTGGTCAAAGTATCGGCTGCCTGTGTCCTTCCGTGTTCCCGCCGGTCTCCGTGTTTTCGGGAGGTCGCGGCATTCGGCCTCGCCCGACTGACGGTCGATGCAACAAGGTCGGCGCGCATGAAATCCCACCGCTTTGTTTTCGCCGCCGGCGTTGCCGCGATGGCTCTGTTCGTCCGGGGAGAAAGCCCGGCCAAGGAAACCGAACCGCGCGAGGTGACGCCCGGGGCGACGTTCTCGCACGGCGCCCAGCCGCCCGCGGACGCGATCGTGTTGTTCGACGGCAAGGATCTGTCCGCGTGGAAAGGCGAGGACGGGAAGGAACCGAAGTGGAAGATCGCCGACGGCGTGGCGCAGGTGGGCGGCGGCGGCATCATGACGCGCGAGGAATTCGGGGACATCCAGCTGCACGTCGAGTGGGCGTCGCCCGCGGAGGTGAAGGGCGACGGACAGGGACGCGGCAACAGCGGCGTGTATTTCCAGGGGCGCTACGAGATCCAGGTTTTGGATTCGTATCACAACCCGACGTATTTCAACGGACAAGCGTCGGCGTTCTACGGGCACAACGCGCCGTTGGTGAACGCGTCGAAGAAACCGGGCGAATGGCAATCATACGACATCGTGTTCCACGCGCCGAAGCCGGCGACGGACGGGAAGACGGCGCCGGGTTCGTTCACGGTGATGCACAACGGCGTGCTGGTGCAGGACCACGTCACGGTTGCGGGCGACGCGACGACCGCTGCGAAGTTCAGCGGCGCGACGCCGAGGGGCCCGCTGTTGTTGCAGGACCACGGAAACCCCGTGCGCTACCGCAACATCTGGCTGCGCAAACTCGGGGAGTGAACGAGGAGCCCACGGACAAAATCGGACGAGAAGACCGGCTTTTTTACCACGGAGCACACGGAGGACACGGAAAGGAGGGCGCCTGAGTGGTTTCCAATTCCGTGTGGTCCGTGTGATCCGTGGTCAATGTATGGGGTGGCCATCACCTTCCACGTTCCCTGCGGTTTCCGTGGTCTTTCCGATTCCGCGGGAATGAAGCCAGGCGAAGATCACGGGCGTCACGATGAGGATGTGGAGCAGGCTGCTGATGCTTCCGCCGATCACCGGCGCTGCCAACGGCTTCATCACTTCGGATCCCGCGCGGCTGCTCCATAGGATCGGCAGCAGGCTCGCGATCGTCGTCGCCACGGTCATCAGCTTCGGACGCAGGCGCAGACGCGCGCCCGCCTTCACCGCGGCGATCAGGTCGTTCTTGTCGAAGGCCCCGCCTCGCTCTGCCCGTTTGGCGGCCACCGCTTCCTCGAGGTACACCACCATCACCACGCCGGTCTGGATCGCGATGCCGAAGAGCGCGATGTAGCCGATCCACACCGCGACGCTGAACGGATATCCGAGCAGCCCTTGCAGGAACACCGAGCCGCTCAACGCGAACGGCACCGCAAGGATCACGTGCGCCGCCTCGCGGGCATCGTGGTAGATCGCGTGCAGCAACAGGAAGATGACGAGCAGGGACACCGGCACGATGAGCCACAACGTGCGTCGCGCCCGCAGCAGGTTCTCGAACTGGCCGCTGTACGAGATCGTGATGCCCTCGGGCAACCGCGGCTGGAGCTCGGTCTCGAGACGGCGGCGGACCTCCCCGACGAAGCCGCCGAGATCGCGTCCCACGACGTTCGCCTGGACGAACACGCGGAGCCGGCCGTTCTCGCTCGTGATTTCGTTGGGACCCGACACGCGACGGATCCGCGCCACTTGGCCGAGCGGGACGGTGCGTCCGTTCATACCGGTCACCGGGACCTCCGCGATTTTCTCGGGATCGTCGCGGACGTCCCGCTGCAACCGGACTTGGATCGGGTACCGTTCGCGGCCTTCGATCATTGTCGCGACGTTGCGTCCGCCGAGTCCGGCCTCGACGACTTCGAGTACATCGCGCGCGCTGACGCCGGCCCGCGAGGCGGCGGGGCGATCGACCTCGACCTCAAGATACGGTTTGCCCTGCAGGCGGCTGGCCGCGACGCCGCTGGCCCCGGGCACGGATCGCACGATGGCCTCGGCCTCGTACGCCGCGGCCTGGAGCTTCGCGGCGTCGGTGCCGAGCAGCACCACGCCGAGTTGCGCGCGGACTCCGGTGGAGACCATGAGCACGCGGTTCTCGATCGGCTGGAGGAAGCCCGGGGAATAGCCGGGAACGGCGACCAATGCCGCCTGCAACGAGGCCACCAACGACTCGCGCGTGACGCCGGCGCGCCATTCGGACCTGGGCTTCAACTGGATGGTGGTCTCGATCATCTCGACCGGCGCGGGATCGGTGGGCGTTTCCGCGCGGCCGAGTTTTCCGGCGACGCTCGCGACCTCCTGGAACGAGCCGATCACGGTGTCCTGCCACGCCATGATGCGCTTCACCTCGGTCAGCGAAACGCCGGGAGCGAGCACCGGCATGAAGAGGAGCGATCCCTCGTCGAGCGGCGGCATGAACTCGGTGCCGAAGCCGGCGAACACGCGGGCGAGCGGCGCCGCCGGGGAGTGCGAGAGTCGATCGATCCACGGACGCGGGAGTCCGAACGCGACGACGCCCGCGAACGCGAGCACGAACGCCGCTCCCGCGAGCACGCCGCGCGGATGGGCGAGCGCCCAATCGAGGACGGGTTCGTAGGCGCGGAGAAAAACGCGCATGACGCGGTTGTCCTCCTCGCGACGGAACGGTCCGCGGACCCAAAGCGAACACAGCACCGGGACGACGGTGACGGCGAGCAGCGTGGCCGCGACGCACGCGAACGTCTTGGTGAAGGCCAGCGGGTGGAACAATTTGCCTTCCTGTCCCTCGAGCGCGAACACGGGAACGAACGCGAGGACGATGATCGCCATCGCGTAGAAGATGGGCCGCCCGACTTGGCGCGCGGCGACCCGCGTGCATTCGAGCGTTTCCCCCGGTGTCAGCCGGCGACCGATGCGTTCCTCCTCCCGCTCGCAATGACGGATGACGTTCTCGGTCATCACGATTCCCGCGTCGACCAGCACGCCGATCGCGATGGCGATGCCGGACAACGACATGATGTTCGAGGTGATCCCGAAGAACCGCATCAACAGGAACGACACGAGGATGCTCAATGGCAGCGGGATCGTGACGATGAGGATGCTGCGGAAGTGGAACAGGAAGACGACGTGCGCGAGCGTCACGAGAAGGATCTCCTCGAGCAGGGCGTCCTTGAGCGTGGCGATGGTTCGCGCGATGAGATCTCCGCGGTCGTAGAACGGGCGCACGACGACACCCGGGGGAAGGCTCGGGGCGATCTCGCCGAGGCGCGCCTTCACCCGTTCGATGACGGCCATGGCATTCTCGCCGCTTCGCATGATCACGATTCCGCCGACGGATTCCTGGCCGCCGACATCGAGGGCGCCGCGCCGGAAATCGCCGCCCGTCTCCACCTCGGCGACATCGCGGATGCGGATGGGAACGCCGTTCCGATCGGCGATGGGAACGTCGGCGATGTCGGCGGGACCGCGGAGAAGGCCGAGTCCGCGCACGACGAATTCCTGCCCGTTCTCCTCGATGGTTTTCCCGCCGACGTTCAGGTGGTTGGCGAGCAGCGCGTCCATGACCTGGGAGAGCGAGACGCCGGCCGAGCGCAGGCGCGTTGGATTCACCTCGACGGAATACTGGCGGACGAATCCACCGATGCTGGCGACCTCGGCGACGCCCGGGACCGACTGCAATTGCTGGCGGATGTTGAAATCCTGGATCGAGCGGAGGCGGCCGAGATCATAACCGCCGGACGGCGCCGCGTTGGTGTCGACGTGAAGATAATATTGGTAGACCCAGCCGAGTCCGGTGGCGTCGGGACCGAGCAGGGGCGTGACGCCGGAAGGCAATTGGGCGGCGAGAAGATTCAGGCGTTCGGCCACGCGTTGCCGCGCCTCGAGCGGGGGGATGCGGTCCTCGAACACGACGGTCGCGAGCGAGAACCCGAACATCGAGGACGCGCGGACGGCTCGGACCCCGCGCAGGCCCTGGAGGTTCACGCTGACCGGATACGTGACTTGATCCTCGACCTCCTGCGGGCCGCGGCCGGGCCAGTCGGCGTAGACGAGGACTTGGTTCTCGGAGAGATCCGGGATCGCGTCCACCGGCGTGTCGCGCAGCGCCTTGAGGCCCCAACCGACGACGACGAGCATGGCGCACACCACGAGGAAGCGGTTGCGCAACGACCAATCGACGATGGAAGCGATCACGGCGGGAGCGGGTGGATTGCGGGAAGCGACCGGGCGGAAGTGCCGGCACGAGGCCGACACTCCCGCCGGAACCGGGTTACTTGGCGAGCTTGGCCATGTACTTCGCGGGATCCTTGTCGAAGTCCTTCCGGCAATCCTTGCAGCAAAGTTTGATTTCCTGGCCGTCGTGGACGAACACCACCGGGTCGCCCATGTGACCGCCGAGCTTGTCGCCCGACACGATGCACTTGTCGCTGGTGTACGGTTTGGCGCCGGCAGTGGACGGCGACGTGGACTGGCAGCCGACGATGAAGGCGAGCGCGGCGAGCGCGGCCACGACGGCGAGTTGGGACTTGATGCGGTTCATGCTTGGTTTGGTTTTCCGTATGCGGGTGTTGGTGAACTCCGACGCGACCCCGCGTCCGTGCCGGAGAAATGGATGGGCTTCACAATGGGATCTCCGTCCCGCAGTCGAGCATGTCGGCGCCGAACCACGGGTTTTGTTTGGGTCCCTTCAATTGCAACCAACGCGCCTCGGGAGGGGCGTCGGGAAAAGACTTCCGCGTCATCGGGCATCGGTAGGCCTTCAACTCGCCGAAGCCCGCGCGCTCTTTCAGTCGACTCGCCCACGGCATCAGCGCGTCCATGGAACGATTGAGTGCGGCCCGCGCGGACGCGAGGTCCGCCGGTTCGGCGGGCAGCGCTTCCAGATCCGCGAACACGTCCTTGCGGGTTCCATTGCCCAACCCTGCCAACCGACGAGACGCGGCGACTCGTGCGGGCCAAGCGCGGTGGAATGCCTTCATGTCGTCGGACGCGAGCGCGGCCGACATTTGCACCGATGCCTTCAACGCTTCCCCGACCGCAAGCCACTGGGCGTCGGTGGGAGGAGCGACCGCGGGGGCGGGGATGGGCACGCCGTTGGTGGCCACGGCGCCGGCCGGGGATAGTGCGGGCGCTTCGACATGCTGCAATTGCGCCTGCGCGTCGACGAGGAATCCGCCCGACGAAACCACGCGATCGCCGGGATCGAGACCGGAAACCAGTTCCCAATCCTCGTCGCCGCGCCGGCCGAGGACGACCTCGCGGCGCTCGTACGACGACGAGCCGACGCTCTTCCAGACGAAGGGTCGGCCGTCGGGATTGAGCACCGCGGCGCGCGGCACGGCGAGCACGGGGCCCGACGCTACCTCGATGCGTCCCTCCGCGTAGAGCCGATGTTTCAGCAACCGGGCGCGGTCGGTGCCCTCGCCGACGAGCGGGTTTTGCAATTCGACGCGGACCCGCAGGGTGCGGGACACGGCGTCGAGATTCGGATCGATGAACGCGATGGTGTTGGTGAGCGCCTTGCCGGGGAGCGACGGTGTGGTGACCACGACGCGTTGGCCGATGCGCAGCCAAGGAAGGTCGCGCTCGTACGCGTCGAAGCGGAACCACATCACCGCGAAGTCGGCGAGTTCGAACAACGGTTCGCCCTCGCGCACGAATTGTCCGGCGTACGCGATGCGTTTCACCACGGTTCCCGAAACCGGCGAGAGAAGCGGCAGGGTCGTCGAATCCGCCTTGAAGGTGGACGGCAACGCCGCGATCTGCGCCTCGCCGAGACCCATTTGGCGCAGGCGCAACGCTGCCGCGGTGGCAAGGGATGACTTCGATTCAGGGCTCGCCGCGAGTGCCAGGTATTCGCGGACCGATGCCAACAGGCCCGCGCTGTAGAACGTCGCCAACGGGTCCCCCGCCTTCACTTCCGCGCCCTCGTGATGCACCGGCATTTCCTCGAGCCGGCCCTCGACGTACGCCGTCACGATGCGGTGCCGCGTATCGTCGTCGTCGATGGTGCCCGCCACGCGCATCGTGCGGGTGATCGGCCGGCGTTCGATGGGCGTGGTCGCGATGCCGGCGATCGACGGCGTGTTCGAGGCCAAGGTGATCACGGACGCGGCGCGGAATTCGTCGTCGCCCTCGTACACCGCCACGAGCTTCATGCCGCAGATCGTGCAAAGGCCGGGTTGGTCCTGCTTGATCCACGGGTGCATGGGAGATTGGTAGAATCGCACGCGCCGACTCATGCCCGCCGCCGGTGCGTCATGGGTGTGTGCCGCGTCCCGGATACACCAGCCGACGCCACCGGCGCCGGCCAAGGCGACGACGAACATGAGTGCGGAAAAGGGTTTCATCGGGAATGGGCCCCTTCGATGGACGGCAGCGACGTCAGGATCCCTGGGTCCTCCGTGCCGCAGACCAGAAGCAATTCGTGGATGGCGTTCCAGTAGTCGGCGGTCGCGCGCACGGCGAGTCGGTTGGCCTCGACCCGTTGGCGACGCGTTTCGAGAAGGTCCCGAAGGTCGGAACCGCCGGGCGTCCACGCGGCCTCGAGTGCCGCCAGCGTCGTTTTCGTGCGCGGCAGGATGTCGTCGCGATACAGCACCGCGATCCGCCGGGCGGCCGCCAGATCCGCCACGATGCGATGCACCGAGCGGCGCGCCTCGGACGTGGCGTCGGCTTCCTCCAGGCGGTTCGCCAAGACGCGCGCCTCGTCGCGGCGAAGGTCACGGCGGTAATTCGCGCGGTTGAACCACGGGAGATTCACCGTTATGCCGAACATGCCCTGCGCGATGCCGCCGTCTCCCGTGTATTGGTATGCCTGCACGCCAAACGCGATGTCGGGGCGCGCGGAGCGATGCGTGGCCACCAGCCTCGCGTCGGCGATGCGTCCCTGGGCATGGACCGTGCGCACCATCGGGTCGGCCGCCTCCGCGCGTTGGACGAGCTTCTCGTCGGCCGGGATTTCCGAACCGACCGGCGGCAACGTGAATTCCCCGGGAGAAGCCTCGTTGGTCCGGCCGAGCGAACGCCGCACCGAGGCTTCGGCATCGGCGAGACGGGCCTCGTCGTTCGCGAGATCCACCCGGAGTCGGGCGCGTTCGTTTTCGAGGCGCAGCAATTGGGCGAGGGACTCGCGACCCGACGAAAGCCGCGCGCGCGCCGTCGCGTCCCGGGCCTCCAGCCAGAGCAAATCCTCGCGCGCGAATACCAACGCGTCGCGTTCGTGGGCCGCGGCGATCAACGCCAGCGCCAGATCCCGGCGCAGCTCGACGTACCGGGTTTCCAGCCGGATCGACGCGGCCATTGCCTCGGATCCCGCCACCGCCCGCGCCGCCTTCTCCTTGCCAAGGATCGGCAGCGATTGCTGGACGCCGTAGTACAGGTCGCCGTTGTCGCGCGCCATGCCGGGTTGGCGGTACGCGGCTCCGCCGGCAGTGGCCGTCGGATCCGCCCATCGCCGCGTGCCGTCCGCGGCCAAACGCGCGGCATCCACCTTCGCCGACAGCGCCCGAAGCGCGGGATGTTGGGTCCGCATTTCGGCGGCGAGACGCGAAACGAGCGGGGCATCGACGACTTCGGGAGCCGCGACGAGCGCCGCGCCCAACGACCACGCGCAGCCAACGACCGCGAGGGTCAGCCGTATCCCGCGCGAGCGGAAACCGGCGGGAGAAACTGGAAAATACATTGAGCCATGGGACGGGATTGCGACGGCGCCACCCGAAACTCGAGAAGGAATGCCGGCGCCGGACACTCCTCGCGCGGGGAACGTCCCGGGCTCAGATCAACAGGGCGCAATAACGCCGGAACAACGGCGCGGAAACCGAGTGCAGCGAAGGGTCTGCCGACGCGACGAAAGAAGCGTTCGCGGCGGTGACCCGGGGAGAAAGAAAATCGACGAGCAATGCCGGCACCCAATCGGGAACCACCGACGTCGTGGAGGGAGCGGGTGCCGCCGGAGCGCGTTCGGCATCCTTGCCGACGGGCGTGGCGCAGCAGGAGGCGTGGCAGCCCGCGGGCCGGGACGCATGGAACCCGGCGCTGCAGCACGCGGCCCGCGGGGAATCCACGGGCGACATCGCCAAAGCGCCGAAGCACGCCTGCCATACGGTCACCCAAACCGCGAGGAGCGGGGCAAGCCAGTGCAGGCGTTTTGATTTCACGGCTATCGAAACCACGGCGGGGCCGCGGCGGAGCGGGGCTTTATTTGCCGGCGAGCTTGGCGATGAACTTCGCCGGTTCCTTCTCGAAGTCCGGCTTGCAGTTCTTGCAGCACAATTTGATTTGCTGCCCTTGGTATTCGAGGACGATGGGTTCGCCCATGCTGCCGAGTTTCTCGCCCGAAACGACGCAGATATCGAGGGGGTAGGGCTTCACTGCTGCCGCCGTGCCCGCCGTGGCAGAAGCACCGGCCGCGCCGTTGGTGGCAGTGGGTTTCGACCCACCGTCACTGTCGTTGCAACCCGTCAAAACGGCGGCCAACGCGATTCCCAGTGCTGCCAGTGTCTTTTTCATCGGATCGAATTCCGAGGAACTCATAGCACGCAAGCCACCGGGGCGCCCAAACTTTTTTTCGAAATGCCGGCTGTTGCGAGGTCTACGCCGGGGCCAACCGCGCAACCTTGCTCTGAATGTCGCATCGGGATTGTCCGGCACCGTTGTTCCCGCGGAACACGACCGCGATCGCACGTCCGGTTCGTGGATGCTCAATGCACGGGCCATGGATCGGAGCCGACAGCCTCCGCAATTTGTCGCCAATTTGTGTTTGAGCTTATTATCGCCTGTCGCGTGACGTCATCCTGCCGCTTGGGTGGAAATCCGAGGCTCCCAATTCTTGAACCACATCCCGAGAATCCGATAAGCAAACCCGGCCGGGTCGGTACAGTTCGAATCGACCGTCGATATCTTCCGAAATGAATGCGGAGCAATTGCTCAAGTCGCTGCTTGCACTGCCCGCCGAGGTGGAGTGGGTGGAGTTCAAGCACAACAACGACGCACCGGAGGAGATCGGCGAATACCTTTCCGCACTGGCCAATTCGGCGGCATTGCATGGACGCGAGGCCGGTTACCTCGTGTGGGGTGTCGAGGACGGCACGCGTCGAGTCGTTGGTACTACCGCGGGTCCGCGCCAGCGAAGGATCGGCAACGAGGAACTGGAGAACTGGCTGGCGCATCTGGTCGCACCTCGCGTCGATTTCCGATTCCACGAATGGGGGGAGCATGCGCAGCGAATGGTTCTCCTGAAGGTGCAGCCCGCAGTTGGGGCGCCTGTGGCGTTCAAGGGAACCGAGTGGATTCGTGTGGGGAGCCAAAAAAGAAGCTCAGAGACCATCCGGGCAAGGAAAAGGAGCTATGGCTCGCGCTGTCGCGGTTAAGTTTCGAGAAAGGTATCGCGGCGGCCGATGCATCCGGGGACGACGTTCTGGCCAGTCTTGACTACCCGAAGTACTTCGAGCTTTCAGGACAGAAATTGCCCGCCAATCGTTCCGGCATCCTTGAGCGTCTGGCTGTGGACTGCTTGATAGTCCCGAAGGGAGGCGATCGATACGACATCACGAATCTGGGGGCCATCCTGTACGCCAAGCATTTCGCGCAGTTTGCGGGACTGGGACGCAAGGCGTTCCGGGTGATTCGATACAAGGGCGTGCATCGCGTCGAAACGGAACATGAGAAGCCGGGTATGAAGGGCTACGCGTCGGACTGCGAAGGGATGGTGGAATATATCAACGACCTGCTTCCGCGAAATGAGATCCTCGGTGAGACCTTGCGAAAAGAGGCACGGATGTATCCCGAGCGGGCTATCCGAGAATTGGTGGCCAACGCAATGATCCATCAGGATTTCGGCATGAGCGGCACCGGTCCGATGGTGGAGATTTTCGATGATCGGTTGGAGGTGAGCAATCCGGGTTTGCCGTTGATCGACACGCTCCGGTTCCTCGATCATTCACCCCGGTCGCGAAACGAGATGTTGGCGGATCTGATGCGACGTTTGGGCATCTGCGAGGAGCGAGGAAGCGGTTTCGACAAGGTCGTCTTTGATCTCGAGTTTTTCCAATTGCCGGCCCCGGACGTGCGAACAGACATGACGCACACGCGCGTCGTGTTGTTCGCGCACCGGAATTTGGCGAAAATGCACAGGAGCGACAAGGTACGCGCCTGTTACCTGCATTGCTCCCTGCTCCACGTTTCCAACCGCGTCATGACCAACACCACGTTGCGGGAACGTTTCAAGATCGCCGAGAGCGACTACCCGGTGGCCTCACGCATTATTCGTGACACCGTGAACTCGGGCTTGATCCGGTTGGAAGACCCAACCAGCAAATCGAAGAAGCATGCACGGTACGTCCCATTCTGGGCCTGACGCTTATGTGCCGGTCATGTGCACATTCCTGAGTTGCCAGACCGTGATGCCACAACAGATTGGGGTGCGTGTCGCTCCGACCACAACCTGCAGACGCTTTTGTGTGCCGGTCATGTGCATAGGCAAATCATGTCGCCAGCGGCTTGGGTGCTTTGGTCCCGACGACACGATTCTACGGTTTACAAAGCATCACGATTCCAACCCGGGACGGCTCGGTCGCCGTCCGCGAGACGCGGCCCCCCACGCGCGGGCGAGCCGTGGAAGATCAAAGATCCAGCGCGTAACTGTCCGCCTCGATCGCGGCCTGCAACCGGCGTCCGGCCTCGATGAGATGGACCGAAATGTCGACGGACTCCGTCGCGATCGACGACGTCGCGACGACACGCGCCAACGCCCGCGCGATGGTACCGCCGTGCCGTCGCCGGAACGACCGGAGCATCCCGGCGTCGGGCTGGACGCCCCGCCCGAGATAACGCAGGCAGCCGTCGGATTCCATTCGGGCCGCGATCTCGTCGGCGCAATACCAACCGCGGGCCAAGGCAAAGGTATACAGCGTCGCCAGCACGGGAACACCGGCGGACGGGCCGCCGGTGCGCCCGAACGGAAGCAGCGGGGCACCGACCCAGGTGACCGCATCCAGGACCGCGTGCATCAGCCGGACGGCACCGTTGGATTCCGCGAGATCCTCGGGAAATCCCAGGGCGGGACCGTGGGTCCCGAGGAAGGACACAGGCTCGTTCATGGAGCCACCGTGCACCCGTCGTGTGACGGCCATGTGCCGGACGGGTTAATGAATGCCCACGATCCGGGGGAAATTCGGGGATAGGACCGTCGCCATCCCGAACAAAACAAGTTCCCGGCACAACTTCCACCGGCGACCGGTGGTGGATACGCTTACAACGATGAATTTGCCGGCCGAGGCCGATCCGGACGCCGCGTTGATGCTGCGCGTGCAGCGTGGCGACGCGGAAGCCTTCGGCGATCTCGTGGCTCGCTGGCAGAAGCCCGTCGTGAATTTCGTCCACCGGCTGCTTTCGGATCCGGACGAGGCCGAGGATTTGGCGCAGGCGGTCTTCGTGCAGGTTTGGAAAGCCGCGCCGCGTTACCGGCAGACGGCCCGTTTCAGCACCTTTCTCTTCACGGTCGCCCGCAATCTATGCCTCAACGAAATCCGCCGTCGGTCCCGTCATCCGGCGGAACCCCTCGATCCGCGCCTGCCGGGCGACGACGAATCGCCCGAGCGGCCGCTGCCCGATGCGGGACAAATCCCCGCCGACGTGGCCGCACAGCGGGCGGAATTGATCGTGAAGGTGGACGAGGCCTTGGCGGATCTCCCGGAGAAGCAGCGCCTGGCGCTCGCTTTGTGCCGGGAAGGGGAATTGAGCTACGAGGAAATCGCGGTGGTGCTCGAGACCACGGTCCCCGCCACGAAATCGCTCATCCATCGCGCCCGGGAAACCCTGAAGACCCGGCTGAAGCCCTATCTGTCGACGGGAACTTGGGACCAACCCTGACGCAACTTTGCCCCGGGAACGGGGATTCATGCAGGAGAGCGATACAATGAACCCAGAATCACACGACGATTGGCTCGACGTGGTGGCCGCCCGGCGATTGGCGCAACGGGAACGCGAGCTGCTGCGGGATTCCATGGCCGGCCGGCCGGCCGAGCAGCGCCGGCTCGAGCGGGAATTGGCATTGAACGACCTTCTCGATGCCCATCGCCCCGCGCCGCCGGTTTCATCGAACTTCGCCGCGTTGGTCATGGCCGAAGTCTCCCGCAGCGCACCGAAGAGGTCCCCGATGTCCTCGGTCCTTGAGTGGCTGCGTTCGTCGGGATTGCCCCGCATGGCTGCGTTCGCCGCGCTCGCGCTGGCCTTGGGTGCGGGATGGTGGAGGATGGATTCGCGACGCCAGGACCGGATGATGCGTGGCGCCGTCGAAGTGGCCCGGGTCTCGTCCGGCGTGGATGGGGGCGCACTCGCGGACTTCGAACTCGTCCGTCATCTCGACCAGCAGTCCAAACCGGACGACGACGCGTTGATCGTCGCACTCGCCCAATGAAGGCGCCGGGAATCCAGCGGACTTGGACGACCCACTGCATCGTCTGGGGTTTCGTCGCGACTTTGGGCGCCGGTCTTTGGGCGGCGGATCCGGCCGCCTCGAAGGACCGGACGCCGCCGTTGCCGCCGACGCCGCGGGCGCCCACCGAATTCTTCCGCGAACTTCTCGGAGCAACACCGTCGCGCCGCATCGAAATGCTGGCCGACAAGGGACCCGAGGCGCGCGAGCTGATCCTCCGCCGTGTCCAGGATTACGAGGCCCTGCCATCGGCTGGACGGGAAGAGGCGGACTTCCAACTTCGCTTGGCGGAGTTCAGGTATTACCTCTTGCCGCTTTTGACCATCGAGCCGACGGCGCGCGCGTCCCGGTTGGAGAAAATCCCCGTCGAAACCCGTCCGATCGTCGTCGACCGCTTGAAGGCATGGGATGCGTTGACACCGGGCGCGCGGCAGGTGGTGTTGGAGAGCGACCAATCGCTCCGTTACTTCGCCCGGCAACAAACCGCGGATCCGGCCCGGTTGAAAACGGTTCTCTCCGCGCTTCCGGCGGCGCGCCAAGGCGAGGTCGAGGCGCAGTTCGCGCGCTGGAAATCACTGTCCGACGCCGAACGGGCGGACCGGACGATGGCGTTCCGGAGCATCTTCGACTTGGAAACGGTGCGGCGCCAAAAGGTGCTGGGCCGTGTTGCCGGTCCGGATCGGGCGACCATCGAGCAGGCGTTGTCGCAATACTCGCGGATGACGGCGGCGGAACGGGAGGGGTTGATCGCCGGACTCGAGAAATTCTACGCGTTGAACCCGGCCGAACGTTCCGAATTCCTGAAGAACGCCGCGCGTTGGCAGGCGATGTCGCCCGAGGAAAGGACGGCCTGGAGACGTCTGGTGCTCAACCAGCCGGCACCGCCGCCGCTACCCCCGACGACGGGCCGGCCACCCTCCTCGGTGCTGGTCGTCACCAACCGGAACTGAGACGTACCGATGCAGTCGGCGATGGTGACGGCGGCCCTGCCGTCACCCAAAAACGAACAACCCCGGCTTCAAAGGCCGGGGTTGTCGCGTTTCGAGGGGATCGCGTCGCCTCGGATCAGGCGGCGGGCGCTGGCGCGGTGGCAACCACGGGCATCACGTCCTCGAGCTGGGCGTTGAGTTCGAGGAACTCGAGCACCTTGCCGGTGAGGATGTCCTGGCGCAGTTCGCCGACGGCGTTCTGATCCTGGATCTGCTTCACCATCTTGTCGGGCGTGACGTTGTTCTGCTGGGCGAGCCACATCACGCGCTGGGTCATTTCCTTGTCGTCGACCCCGATCTTCTCGGACTCGGCGATGCGATTGAGGATGAAGGCGACCTTCACGCGGTCCTTGGCGCTGGTCTTGGCGTTCGAGAAGATCTCGTCCTTCTTCTGCTCGATGACTTCCTGGGGCACGCCGCGCTTTTGGTTCTCGTTGACGATGCCGTAGACGATGTTCTTGGTCTCGTTGGCGATGACGCTCTCGGGAAGCTCGAACTCGAGCTGCGACAACAGGCCCTTGAGCAACTGGTCGCGGACTCCTTGGCGCTGGCGATTGTCGAGTTCGCGCTGGAGGTCGTTGCGGATGCCCTGCAGGAGCTGCTCGACGCTCTCGGCGCCGAACTTCTTGGCGAACTCCTCGTTCACCTCGGGCAGGACCTTCTCCTTGATGCCGAGGATCTCGACCTCGTAGGTGGCGGCCAAGCCGGCGAGTTCCGGGTGAACGAATTCGGTCTCGAACGTGACGTTGACGGTGCGCTTGTCGCCGATGTTCGCGCCGACGAGTGGCTCGGTGAAACCCGGGACGAACGAACCCGTCTTGAGCAGGATCCACGTGTTTTGCTTCGACGTCAGTCCTTTCGCGGTCGGCGCCAGATCGGTCAACGGCTTGCCGTCGACGGTCCCCGAGTAGTTGACGACCGCGACGTCGCCGTCCTGAAGCGGGCGGGTGACGTCGTCGTAGGTAGCCTGTTGGTCGCGGAGGATGTTGAGGGCGCGGTCGACGTCGGCATCGCTGGCGACGGCGAGTTGGCGCTGGGCCTTGAGACCCTTGTAGGCCGGGAGGGTGAAGTCGGGCGCGGTCTCGAGCGTGACCGTGAACTTCATTTCCTGGCCGCGGCCGAACTGTTGTTCCTCGATGTCGAGGGTGACGACGACGCGGAGATTTTCCTGCTTGGCGGCGGCGGAATAGGAATCGTTAAAGAGCTTCTTGCGGGATTCCTCGACGATGCGGCCCTCGTAGGTGCGGGAAATGAGATGCTTTGGGGCCTTGCCGGGGCGGAATCCGGGGAGTTGGGCACCCTTTTGGAACTGGCCGGTGATCTCATCGAACACGGCGTTCACTTTTTCCACGGGCACTTCGACGCGCAGGAGTTTTTTGCAGGGACCCAGGGACTCAACGGAAACGTTCACAATGCTTGCCTTTCGCTGACTGGACACACGCCGCGGCCGGCACATTGCTGGCTCGCGGCAAAGAACAGGCAGACTAGGGATCGGGAATCCGGCCGGTCAAGGGAGGTTTTGAAGACGTTTCATGGCATGGCGAAGCGTCGGCGACCCCGAATTCGGCCTTTCCCACCGGCCCGTGACTCCGGTAGGGTCGCCTCTCTTTTTATGGCAAAAGTGTACACGGACAAAGACGCCGATCTGGGCGTCTTCAAGGGCAAGACCCTCGCGGTGCTCGGCTTCGGCTCCCAGGGCCACGCCCACGCGCTCAACCTCAAGGAAAGCGGCGTCAACGTCATCATCGGCCTCTACGAGGGCTCCAAGTCGATCGCCGTCGCCCGCGAGAAGGGCTTCGAGGTCGTCCCGACCGGCGAGGCCGTCAAGCGCGCCGACGTCATCTTCGTGGCGCTGCCCGACACCAAGCAGGCCGCCGCCTATGAGAAGGACATCGCGCCCAATCTTTCCAAAGGCAAGACCCTCCTCTTCAGCCACGGCTTCTCGATCCATTTCAAGACGATCGTCGCGCCCAAGGACATCAACGTGATCCTCGTCGCCCCCAAGGGCCCGGGTCACATCGTCCGCCGGCAGTTCACCGAGGGCAAAGGCGTTCCCAGCCTCATCGCCATCGAGCAGAACCCCGGCAAGAACGCCAAGAAGATCGCGCTCGCCTGGGCCAAAGGCATCGGTGGCACCCGCGCCGGCGTCATCGAGACCACCTTCAAGGAAGAGACCGAGACCGACTTGTTCGGCGAGCAGACCGTGCTTTGCGGCGGCGCCAGCGCGCTCGTCCAGGCCGGGTTCGAGGTTCTGGTCGAGGCGGGTTACTCGCCCGAGATGGCCTACTTCGAGTGCCTCCACGAGCTCAAGTTGATCGTCGATCTCATGAACGAGGCCGGCATCAGCGGCATGCGCTTCTCCATTTCCGAGACCGCCAAGTGGGGCGATGTCTCGGTCGGCCCGAAGATCATCGACGCCTCGGTCAAGAAGCGCATGAAGGCGGCGTTGACGAACATCCAGAACGGGAAGTTCGCGAAGGACTGGGTCAACGAATACAAGTCCGGTTACCCGCGCTACAACGCGTTGCTCAAGGCCGGAGCCAACCACCCGATCGAAAAGACGGGCGCCAAGCTTCGCTCGCTCATGCCGTGGATGCAGAAGCGCAACACGGGCGGCGCGCAGGCCGCGTACTGAGCCACGGCGAACGCCGATCGCGTTCGTTTCCACCGTCGGGATCTTCGGATCCCGGCGGTTTTTCGTTTTTAGGATGGGCCTACCGCGACTCCACGGTCCCGATCTTGAAGAGGCGCGACGCGGTTCGGATATAGAAGGTGCCCTCGTCGACGGCGTATGAGGCCAAGGTGCGTTCGCCGAGATCGTTCTTGGCCAGCACTTGGAAGGTATTCCCCGGATCCAACACGAATCCCATGCCCGCTTCGTTCTGGAAATACAGCCGGCCGGCGGCGAACACGGGTGACGCCGAGAAATCGCCGCCCAAACGCTCGCTCCACCGGACCTCTCCGGTCTTTCCGTCGAGACAACTCGCGATGCCCGCGTCACTCACCGCGTACAACGCGTCGCCTACCGCAAGCAAAGATGGTGTGTTCGGCGCACCCTTCGACAGCTTCCACGCCACGTGCGTGTCCGTGACGTCGCCGGTGCCGTCCGCCCGGACCGCGTAGATCCACGGGCGATCGTATCCGGTGCCGATGTAGAGCAAACCGTTGGCAAACACCGGACGCGGAATCACCGAGTAGCCCTCGCCGTATCGCGCACGCCAGATTTCGTGCCCATCCGCCGGGTCGTAGGCAACGACGGCGCCGCTTCCGGGCAGCACGATTTGTTTCTTTCCCTTCACCTCGATCACGAGCGGCGTGCAGAAAGAGAAGAATCGTTTGACCTCGATCCCTCGCGGCGTCTTCCAGCGAACCTCGCCGTTGGCCGCATCGAGTGCGATCACCATGGGGTTTTCGGAACCGTCCTCGGAGAACACCAGGAGGTCGTCGACGCGCGCGGGCGATCCCCCGTTGCCGTGGATCGGCGTGTAGCGCAGCGAGGACTGGCGCCATTGCACTTTGCCGTCGAGTCCTAGGCGGGCGGTTCCCTCGTGGCCAAAATGGACGAACAAATGGTCGCCCTCGACGAGCGGCGTGGGACTGGCATGGCCGTTTTTGGAATGGATGCCCGGGGTGGATGGCACCTCGCGGAACGCCTCGACGTCCCACGCCACCCGTCCATCGGCGGCATCCAGCGAAAGCACCCGCAGGGAATTGGGACCCGCGTCGCTCTTCACGGCGGTGGTGAGATAGAGCCGACCTTTGGACAACGAGGGCGAGGACCAACCAGCGCCCGGAATGGGAACGTTCCAGACGACGTTGCTGGTGGCGCTCCAATGGAGCGGAGCGGACTTCACGTCGGCATGTCCCTGCCGGGTCGGACCCCGGAATTCCGGCCAATCGTTCGCTTGAACGGACACGGCGACAGCAAGGCTCGTGGACAGAATCCCCAGGGCGAACGACATGGGCGGATGATACCCGAGTCGAATGCCACAGACCAAGCGGGCAAACGGAACGAAATAGCGGCTCGGGTGCGTCGTTTGTGGGCGCGTCACCTCTCCAACGGTGACGCGGGTTTTGGCAAGGTCATTCCTTGCCATTCCACGTTTCTGTAAGTAAATCCACTACGACATTCATGAAGCGCACTTTTCTCCTATGTGCCGGCGCCCTCGCCGCTGGATCGATCGGAATGGCGGCAACCAGCATCGACACAACGGTGCCTTCGCTTTGGGACGGCACCTCTGCCTTCGGCACGTTGGGTGACAATCTCGATCCCGCCTCCCTCGCCACGTTCGGTCAGGTCGTCACGGCTCCGGCGACGGATACCGTCCTTACGGATTTCTCGTTCGCACTGAACGCGAATCTTACCCAGACCCCCAGTGTGCTTCGGTTCTATGTGTTCAATTGGGACTCGGTCAACCATCACACCACGGGCTCGGCTCTCTACGCCAGCGGCACGCTGAATTCCTTCCCCAGTTCGTTTCAACTCGCCGGACCCAGTGGCCTCTCGATCAACAGTCCCGCGGGAACGCAACTGGTCTTGGTGGCGTCTTCCGAGGAAGTCGCGGACGCCGATCCCAATGACACCAGCACCTGGGATTCGGCGGAGGTCGGGGTGGCTTTGGTCGAGAATGACGCTTACAATTTGGGCTCGGCTTTCGTCAAGGGCTACGGCGGTGGAGACCTGACGACTCTCGGAGATCCGGGTTGGAACGAATACAATCCCACGACGCATTCCGATTTCGCTTTCACCGCAAATTTCACCGCGCCGCTCGTCGACGCACCGGAAGCCGGGACCGTCGCAGCGGGTGCGTTGCTATCGCTGTCCGCGGCCGGGCTGGTCCTGACTCGTTCCAAAGCAGCGCGTTCCTGATCGACGCCTCAGCGGCTCCGACGCCACCAACCGAACCAGCGGAGCGTGTCCTTCACGGGATCGATCTTGCTGCGCTCTTTGCCGTACCGGGCTTGGATCGGAAGGAATTCGATGCCATGCCCCGCCCGCGCGAAGGCAACGTCCATCTCCGACTCGATCTCGTAGTGCGTGGTCTGCAAACCCAGCGTGGTCAACGTGGGCAAGTGAACCAAACGATACCCGCACTGCGAATCCGGGAACACGACTCCTGCCCGACGCGAAATCCAACGGCTCATCACGCGGTTGGTGCAACGTCGGACCCATGGGATGGACGCGGGATCGTGGAATCGATTTCCCACCACCATCCGGGTACCGGGACGATCGGCCGCCGCCAAAAACAGCGCTGCATCCGCGGGATCATGCTGGCCGTCGCCATCGAGGCAGAGCACCCATTCGAAGCCCCGCTCGGCGGCCCGGCTCCAGCCAAGCGCGAGGGCAGCTCCTTTGCCCCGGGTCGGCGTTAGTTCCAAAACCTCGGCGCCCTCCGCGCGTGCCACGGCGCACGTCCGGTCGGATGACCCATCGTCGATCACGATCACCGCGGGCAGGACGGCGTTTAATCCGCGGACGACGTTCCCGATCGAAGCCGCCTCGTTGAGGCAGGGAACGACGGCGACGCAATCGAGGGAACTCGGCACGGGAGAAGGGTGCGGCAAACGGCGGGCCGCGTGGAGTCCGAAACCCATCCGTCGAATCCAGAAAACGGCCTCCACATCGGTCGGATCGGATCGCAAGAAAAACGCCGCCTTCGGGTCCGGACCCAAAGGCGGCGTTGGAAAGGCGTCGGCAAACCGCCCGGGATCAGGCCCGGGCCGGGAGCGTCTTCTCGACCGGGCTGCGGGCGAGGACCACGTATTGCGGCAGGCCGTCCTTCGTCGGGACCTTCACCTCGCCCGCGATCAACGGGAGCGCGTACTCGACGAACTTCTCGTTCGGCATCAGGCCGTCCTCGGAAATCCAATCGCGCGGGATGAAATGCTCGACGTTGGCGATGTTGGCCAAGTCCTCGAGTTCGATCGTCCACTTGTAGGGCTTGGACGACTGGCGGACGATCTTCGGCATCAGGCCGGACCGGCCTTCGACGGCCGCGCGGACCGCGACCGAACCGCACGCGAATGCTTCCTCGGCGTCGGTTTGGCTCGCGAAATGGGCCGCGGCCCGTTGGGCGTATCCCAGCAGCACGGTGCGCGTCTTGAGGTTGAGTTTGCCCTGGACGATCTCCTTGAGCTTCTCGGCGGCGCCCGCGAGGACCGCGTGGCCAAAGGCATCGAGACGGGTCTTGTCCGCCCCGATTTCCTCGCCCGCGGCATTCTTCACGCCCTCGCCGCAGACGACGATGCAGTATTTGTGGGCGGCCACGGTCTCCTTGACCTTCGCGAGGAAGAACGCTTCGTCGAACGGGATCTCGGGAAGGAGGATGATGTGGGGAGCCCGGGCGGGATCACCCTGCTTGGCCAACACCGTGCCGGCCGCGATCCAGCCGGCGGCGCGACCCATGACCTCGATGATGCAGCAGGAGCCGTCATCGGTGGCCATTGAACCCACGTCGAGGGCCACCTCGGTGACCACGGTGGAGTTATACTTGATGACCGATCCGTAACCAGGGCAGTGGTCGGTGCAGGGGAGATCGTTGTCGATCGTCTTGGGCACGCCCATGACCCGCATCTCGTAACCGCGCTTGACGGCTTCCTGATGGATTTTGTGCGCGGTGTCCTGGGAATCGTTGCCGCCGGCGTAGAAAAAGTAGCGGATGTTGTGGGCCTTGAAGACCTCGAACAGCCGGTCCATGTCCTTGGCCGCCTTTTCCGGCTTTTTCTTGAAGTCGATTTTGTAACGGCAGGTGCCGAGCGCGGCGGCGGGCGTGTAGCGGAGGCCCTCGATGGCGCTTCGCTTCTCGTCGCCGAGATCGACCAAGTCCTCGTTGAGGATGCCAAGGATGCCGTTCAGACCGCCGTAGATCTCCTCGATCGACTCGTGGTGCCCGGCCTCGGTGATGACGCCGGCAATGCTGGCGTTGATGACACTGGTGGGGCCGCCGGATTGGGCGACCAAAAGATTGCCGTTCAAATCAGCCATAACGGTGAAAAACTTGCGGAACGATGCCCGCGCTTGTAAGGCGGACGCAAGGCGGGAATCCGAAGGATTTGAGCGCCCGAAGGCGCCGCGATGCGATGGAAAAGTCGCGCGGCGTCGAAATCCGGGGCGTTTTGGAAGGGTGACGGCGGTTCGATCGACACCATCCGCGGCCCCCGGATTCCGGCTCAAGGCCAAGCCCAATCCAGCGGCTCGTTGGTCCGCGGCGCCTTGGCTTGGCCTCCGTTGTCGACGCCATCCAGGCCCACGCTCCAGATCCGGAACGAGCCCAACGACGTCCGCTGGTACCGCAACGGTTTGCCATCCATCACGTCGATTGGATCTTTCGCAAGGTACGCCGGCACCAAGGCCGACAACGATTCCGGATACGACCCCTTGGCCACCCGATGGCGTTCCAGCGCGCAGGCCACCACGGTCGATCGCGCGTTCTGCTCGGCGCTAAAGCCCTTGCCGATCGCCTTGGACACCGCCGGCGCCAGGATCCGCGCGATGGTGCCTCCCGGCCGGGCGAAGTCGGGATGGTTCGGCATTTGGTCTTCCAAGCGATTGATCCGATCGAACACCGGCTTGAGTCCGTCGGCCGGAATTCCGCCGACCACGGGTTTCACCGTGTCCAAGATGGATTGCTCGTAGCGAAAGACGCCGACCTGCCCGTTGCGGATCCATCCGGTCGGCGTGAGATACGCCGTCCAATCGACCGCCCGCGACTCGGCGGCCTCGGATTGACCCACGTCGTAGATCTCTTGGGCGAACCAGCGGCGATCGACGGCCCAACGGTCGAAGACCATCGACGCCTCGGCCCTCTCGCCGCGCAACGCCAGATGCAATCCGGCCAAAGGGTTCCAGGATTCCACGGTCTTCTGAAGTTCCGCCAACTGGGCTTCGGTCCATGCATGCCGCTCGATGCCACGGTGAATCGTCCGCGCCACGATCGCGGACTCCGCGTACCGCACCAACTGCGAGATCAGCAGCGGCTCGTCCCGCGGCGCATCCGCGATCCGGGCGGCGGCCAGCGCATCGTCGAACGCCGCGGCAGCGTCCCCGCGTTCCAGTTCGGCCCAGGCGCGGAGATCCAGGATGGTTGTGATCGCTTTCAATCGGGCGAGATGGGGGAGCAAAGCCTCGAAGCCCTCGTCCCAATGGATCGGGAACAGCGATTGCGGCCGCCGCGAGGCCTCCTTGAGATGCTTCAATTCGCCGTCGAAACCCTTCAACGCCGCGAGGACAACTTCGGCCGCGTTCGCGTTGTCCGGTGCCATTCCGTATTCGGGCAACTCCATTGCCTTTGGATCTCCCGCCGCGCGTGCCTCTCGTGCCGCGCGAAACGCCTCGGTCCAATCGTCGAGCGTCTCTCGCGGCGACTTGGGAGCCTTCGTCGCGCGTTTCGGGAGAAACTCGTAGGGCAGCGGCGACGCCTTCACCGTCGCCAGAAAGTTTGTTCCCTTCTGCGCCTCGGGATTTCCCGGAGTGCGATGGTATTCGAACATGCCGGCAAACTCGGGAATGGCCGCGAAGTTATCCTCCGGCGCGACCAACGCCGGCAGGAGATCCTGCACGCGCAGTGTTTCGCCGGCGGCCAGCGCTTCGGCGCGAACCGAGTTCCAGCGGAGCGCGCCGCGGATGTTTTCGACGCCGGTGAACAGCATGGCGGGCAGAAACACCCCGAGGACGGTCCAGTAGATCGGTCCGAGCAAGAGCAACCCGGGCCACGCTGGCGTCGTCGGAGCGGTCAAGGTACCGGCTTCAATGCGCGCCGCGCGTTGGTTCCAAACCAACCTTCCGAACATCGAGAGCCAGAATCCGGCGATGGCGCCGAACTCCAATGCCGGATCCGCCATCGCACGCAGCGATCCCGCCGGAATGCCGCTCGATTGCCCCATCACGAGCCCACCGATGACCGTGAAGGGTGCGGCCACCACGAACGCGCCGACCGCAGTCGCGACAGGAACGACGCTCCACGAGAGGCGCCGGGTCTGCTCCGGCTTCCTACGGAATAGAATCCACCACGGGAAACAGCGATCCGCGACCCAGAGGCAGAATGTTTGAGGACTCATAAATTGAAATCGTTGCGGATGAATCAGACCGAGACCGAATCGACCGAAGACCATCCGAGCGGACGCAAGGCGGGTCGCAAGCGAAGTTCGCTGCGCGGTTGCGGGACCGCGTCCGGCATCACTCGATCCGGAATCGCCCGCTTGGAATCCAAGCCGCGCCAATTGCCGCCGATGGCCTCGGACAACTCTTCGCGTTGCAACCGGGCCAACACGCGTTGTTCGGCGGGAACCGCCGCTACGGCGGCCTCGGAGCCGGCGATCCATCGATCGACCCGCGAGCCCGCGAGGGCCACGATCCACACCGACGCCAGCGCGCCCCAAGCCCACGGGAATTCGCCGTGCCACGGCCACGTGGATTTCAGGCGCGGCGTCGCGACCGTCTGCGCTGATGCCAGGATTCGACGGCGCAAATAGCTCGGCGCGCCGCGCAACGCTTGTCGGGAAAGCCGCGATTCAAGGGGATCGAGTGGTTCGTTCATGGCAGGACTCTCATTGCCGCTCTTCGTAAATGGGACGCAGCCGGTCCCGGAGTTTGTCTAGGCCGTACCGATAGCGACTCGCCGCGGTGTTGGGCGGGATCGACAGCAACTCGGCGAT
>JANYDN010000021.1 GCA_025363585.1 Verrucomicrobiota bacterium
ACGCGCCTACGTGTGGGATCCGGACCTGCAGTTCGCCGCCAATCTCAACACCGGCATGGTGGGCATCGAGCGATTGACCAACGACGAGGAGGCGAAGTCCGTGGAGAAACTGTTGTACGCGCACCTCGAGGCGACGGAATCACCGCGCGCTGGCGAGTTGCTCAAGAATTGGACCGCGGTGCGCGGCCAATTCTGGGTCGTGGTGCCGCACCCGACCGAGGCGAAGCCCGCTGCGCAGCCGGTGCACGAGCCCGAGAAGGCGCAGTCGACGCCGTCCGCCGAGGCGCAGCCGACGCCCAAGGGTGGGTACTAGCACTCCGCGCGCCGGGAATGGCCCGGGAGCGCCGGCATCCTTGCCGGCGTTCGGTCCGCCTCCGCGTTGCTTGCGCCGAAACGCGTGGTGCGAGGAAGCGTGGCGACCAGGAACCGTGGCCGCCGTCGTGAGACGGTGGAGCAAACCATCCCCGCGCGGAGCGTCCCGCCGTCGCGGGAAGTGCGGTGGGAAGTCCTCGGAGGACGCCACACCGCTGTGAAGCACGGATGGGAGCCGGCGCGGAAAGCGGTGTCGCGGCCCGCGACCGCGGGCCTTGCCACCGCACTCCGAAGGCGCTTCGCGCGCGGGAACGCTGGGGGATGCCGCATCACCCCAGCAATTCCTGGATGTCTTCCCAAGTCAGCGCGTTGGTGAAGGCGTCCTCGCCCGTCAGCAGCGCCTCCGCCAGCCCGCGTTTCTTCTGCTGCAATGCCAGGATCTTTTCCTCGACCGTCCCCCGCGTGATCAGCTTGTAGCTCGTCACCACCCGCGTCTGGCCGATCCGGTGCGCGCGGTCGGTCGCCTGGTCCTCGACCGCCGGATTCCACCACGGGTCGAAATGGATCACCGTGTCCGCGCCCGTCAGGTTGAGTCCCACGCCGCCGGCCTTCAGCGAGATCAGGAACACCGGCACGGTGGCGTCCGATTGGAATCGCTGCACCACGGCGCCGCGGTCACGGGTCGAGCCGTCGAGGCGGCAATGAGCGACGCCGCGCGCCTCGAGATCTTCCTGCAAAAGGTCGAGCATCGACGTGAACTGGCTGAACACGAGGACGCGGTGCCCGCCATCGACGATCTCGTCGAGCAACTCGCCGAACATCTGCACCTTGCCCGACGGCGGCGCGGTGTCGCTCGTCGGCGAAGCGGGAGTCGCCGCGGAAGGATCCGGCGCCGCGTCGTCCTGCGGACGGGCGAGCAAACGGAGATCGCAACAAACCTGCCGCAGGCGGAGCAGGGCGGTGAGCACCATCATGCGGCTCTTCGCCAGGCCGTTCGCGCCGACCGCCGCGGTCACCTCGCGTCGCGTCGCCGAGAGCAACTGGTTGTAGACCGCCGCCTGTTCCTCGGTGAGCTCGCAGTAGCCGACCTGTTCCAGTTTTCCCGGCAGGTCCTTCGCGACGTCGCGCTTGAGGCGCCGCAGCATGAACGGCCGGACACGACGCGAAAGCCGAGCCAGCGTGCCCGCGTCCCGTTCCTTGGTGATCGGGAGTTCGTAGCGTTCGCGGAAATCCCGGGCGGTGCCGAGGAAGCCCGGCATGAGGAAATCGACGAGGCTCCAGAGATCGAGGATGGAGTTTTCCAATGGCGTGCCCGTCAACGCCAGCCGGTGGTCCGCACGCAGCGCCTTCACCGACTGCGCGTTCTGCGTGCCGCGGTTCTTGATGTGCTGCGCCTCGTCCAGCACCGCCGTGTCGTACGAGATCGCCCGGTGTCGCTCGAGGTCGCGACGGATCAACGCGTAGCTGGTGACGACGAGCGTGCCCGTACGAATGGAATCGAAATGTCGGTGGCGGTCCGGGCCGTGCAGGACCACGACGGGGATGTCGGGAACGAATCGCGCGGCCTCCGCGGCCCAATTGAACACCAGCGAGGTCGGGCAAACGACGAGGTTGGGTTTCGTGGGTTCGAGCCCGCGCAGATGCGCGAGGACCTGCAGCGTCTTGCCGAGGCCCATCTCGTCGGCAAGGACTCCGCCGAAACGGTTCTCGCGGAGGAACCGGAGCCACGCGACGCCCTGCTTCTGGTACGGGCGCAGCACCGTTTCGAGCGGGCCGAGCGGCGGGCAGGCGATCTCGAGCGTGCCGGATTGCCGTCGCGCGTGGTCGCGCCACGCGGCGGGCGCCTCCACCGCGAGCCCTTGGTCCGCGAGGCTCGCGTCAAGAAACCCGGCCTGCGCCTTTCCCATCCGGTAACTCACCGCGCCGTCGGCGCCGGCTTGCTGCCGTTCGGGCGCGCAGTCCACGAGGATTTCCTGCAGTTCCTCCACGGCGCCGGTGTCGATGAGGGCGAACTTCCCGTTGCGCAGTTTTCGCGAACCACCGCCGCGGAGGAGTTGCTGGATGTCGGCCGCCGAGAAGCGCTCGCCGCCGGAGCCCGCGTACGCGACCTCGAGATCGAACCATTGCTCGCCGCTCGGCGTGACGCTGAGGCGCGGTTCGATGCGCTCCAAGTTTGCGCGCGTGCTGCGCTCGAGCCGTTCCTCGAGCGTCGTTTCCCAATCGCGCTGCATCCGCGCGAAGTCCCTCGAGAAAAATCCCAGCACGCGGTCCTGCCCGACCAGTTGCCAACGGCCCTGGGAATCGGGACCGGAGAATCCCGCCTGCCGCAATCGCTGGAACGCCGCGTGTTCGGCCACGAGATCGCGCGTGCCGTAACGACGCGGGTTGGCGGGATCCGGCAACCACGCCGCCTCGCCGGCGCCGGTGACGCCGACGGTCATGATGCGGGGCCCGTAGCGGCACTGGAGCGTGGCGGAGAGCTGCGCGAGTCCGCCCGCGAGCTCGAGGACGAAGCGCGGCGCCGCCGGCGCGAGTTCGAAATCCGACGCCGAGAAATTCGCTTCCGTCGCTCCCGATGCCATCAGGCGCGGCCAGTCGTTGGAAAGGAACGACGGCACCTGCGCGCGCGCGATGCGAAGCGGCTTCTGCAACACGGCGAGGAATTGCGCCGGGAGCCCGACGGGCGCCATTTCCGGCGCGGGTTGCTGCCGGTAGATCCACATGCCCGTCGGCAACGCGACCAGACGGGGCGCGGGAGACATGGGTTTTGCCGCGATCACGATCTCGCCGTTTTCCTCGAGCGTGGCGCGGATCGGCAACGCGACGGCCTCGCCCCGGATCACGAACGGTTGCTGGCGTCCGAGCGTGACGCGCGGATGCCCGG
>JANYDN010000051.1 GCA_025363585.1 Verrucomicrobiota bacterium
GTTCGCCCGACCGGAGGACGTTCTTCTCGTGGGCATCGAACACGCCAAGATTGTCGGCGGGCCGGTAGTAGGCGGCGTCCGTCACCCGCTCGAAGCCAAGAGACGCGAACCATCCGTCAATCTCGCGCTGGGTCACGCCCACGATATCGAAGCGGGGCTGGGACGTGACAATCGCGGTGTCGCCGTCGGCCTGCGCAATGACCCCTTCCAGGGAATTGAGATCGGGCACGAGCCGATTGAGGAGCGCGAGACGTTCCAGGTATTCGATCGGAGTAGCTTCCCAAAGGTGGAAGCGGCGCGGATCCCGGGCAGACGAAACGAGCGCGAGTTCGATGCCGGGACTGAGCCCGAAGACGCCGTGGCGGGTGACCTTGAAGTAGCGGTCGGAAGGTTCGTCGTGGAAAAGGTCGTGCTCCATCCCGCCGCGCACGGCCCTCGCAGGCAACCGCGCCGGGTCTAGCAGCAGACCCAGACCGACTGCCCATTGACGGAGGTCTTCCTCCTGCCGGGCGAGACTGGGCGGCCGAGGTGGGCCGCCATCTGGCGATAGGCCTCGGCGGAGGTGAGCGAGCGCCGCGACGACAAGATGCGGGCCATCTGCTCGGGGGTGAGCAGCGGGCGCAGGAGTGTCGGAGGCGGCTGTGCGTTCACTGGACATACGGTGCCGGGCAGCGTTTCAGTTGGCAACGGGTGAGGTGCGTCCGGAGCACGGCCATCTACTTGCAAGCCGGGTCCCCCGAACCGGCGCCGAAAAGTCCGGCAACAGGTAATCACCAGCCCTGCATCCAGAGGTGGAACGCCGCGTGGGGGCACGCGGCCTACAGGCAAGCCTGTTCTCCAAAGCCAGGCGAAGGCCGGGACGCCCACGACGACCGCAGGCATGGACCCCCGCACCACGTCTCGCCGGTGCACCGCGTCACCGCGGCGGACACGACGACTGTCTTTCTGCCAGGATTCTCTGGGTTTAAGTAATACCGTCCTTCGCCTCGCCGAACGGAGGAAAGGAGTCGTGGATTTGCTTGTGCTTCGACGAACGGCGCGAGGCCGGGACAGCGGCTTCCATCGGGCGCGGATAGTGCGACGAAAGCGGTGTGGCGCCTTCCGAAGGCTTCCCACCGCACTCCGAAAGCGCTTCGCGCGGGGGTGGTTTCGGTCCGGCTTCGGTCCACCGTCTCACGACGGCGGCCACATTGTTTCGGCGGCTACGTCACGTCGTCATGTCACGTCGGTGCGGCGGCTTGATGCGCGCGCGCGGCATCCGTAGCCTCGGCGCGTGGGTTCAGGATCCGCCATTCACGTCGATCTCCCCGCCGGCAAACGCCGGTCGCGGGCGTCGGCGTGGATCGGGATCCTCGTCGCCGCGGCGTTTGGCGCGCTCCCGGTTCGCGCCGCGCCGGACTTCGCGCGCGATATCAGGCCGATCTTCGAACGTCATTGCCTTGCTTGCCACGGAGCGGAGAAGCAGAAGGCCGGTTATCGCCTCGACGTCCGCGAGACGGCGTTGAAAGGCGGCGAGAGTGGCGAGGCCGCGATCGTTCCCCACGACGGCGCCCACGGCGCCCTGCTCCGCCGCGTCGCGTCGGATGATCCGGAAACCCAGATGCCGCCGCCGAAGAGCGACAAGGCGCGGATCAACGCGGACGAACTCGCGGCGTTGCGGGCGTGGATCGCAGCGGGTCCGTCGTGGCCCGACGCGTCCGCCGGCACGAACGCGGCGACGCCGACGCATTGGTCGCTCCGACCGTTGGTCCGGCCCGGCGTTCCGGAAGGAGGCGGGAATCCCATCGACGCGTTCGTGCGCGCGCGGCTTGCCGACGCAGACCTCGCGCCGTCGCCCGCGGCGGACGCGCGGAGTCTGATCCGCCGGGTGACATTCGATCTCACGGGATTGCCGCCGACGCCGGAGGAAGTGGAAGCGTACGTCGCGGACACACGGCCCGATGCGTACGAGGCGTTGGTGGACCGGTTGCTGGCGTCGCCGCGGCACGGCGAGCATTGGGCGCGGCATTGGCTCGACGTCGCGCACTACGCGGACACGCACGGCAACGACCATGACTACGCGCGTCCGAACGCGTGGCCGTACCGGGATTATGTCATCCGGGCCTTCAACGACGATCTTCCGTACGCGCGGTTCGTTCGCGAACAGGTCGCGGGCGACGCCTTGTATCCGGACGACCCGCGGGCGATCGCGGCGCTCGGATTCCTCGCGGCGGGACCGTGGGACGAGACGCTGATGGTCGGCGTGCGCGAGGACACGGTGGACCACCGCATGGCGCAGAACCTGGACCGCGACGGGATGGTGACGACGGTCGTGGGCACGTTCCAGAGCATGACCGTGCATTGCGCGCGGTGCCACGACCACAAGTTCGACCCGATCTCGCAGCGCGACTACTACGGCTTGCAGGCGGTGTTCGCGGGCGTGGACCGCGCGGATCGTCCGTTCGACGCGGATCCGGCGACGCACGCGCACCGTCGATCATTGATGGAGCGTCTAAGGCTGGCGACGACGCGGGCGCCGGCGTTGATGGCGACGCTCGATTCCGCGCCGGTGCTCGCCGAAGTGGCCGAGGCCGAGGCAACGGCCGCGCGCTGGGAAAAGACGTGGACGCCGTTCGAAGCCACCAGCGTGGTCTCGACGGGCGGCGCGACTTTCGAACGCCAACCCGACAACTCGTGGTTGGCCGGCGGACCCCGGCCGACGCGCGACACTTATATAATATCGGCACGGTGGAAGGCCGGTCCGCTGCGCGCGATGCGCCTCGAAGTGTTGCCCGACGACCGGTTGCCCAACCGCGGCCCGGGACGCTTCGACAACGGACATTTCCACCTCACCGAATTCCGCGCGTTCGTGTCGGGACCGGGCACGACGAGCAACGCGGCGGCGCTGCGGTTCGTACGCGCGACGGCGGACCAAAACGAGGGTCCGACGATGTCCGCGGCGCAGGCGATCGACGGCGACGACACGACGCACTGGGGAATCCATCCGCATTACGGCCAACCGCATCACGCGGTGTTCGAGCTGAAGGAACCGGTCGAGATCGCGGCGGGCGCGACGTTCACGATCCTTCTTGAGCACCAGGGCAGCGCGGCGGGACATGGGATCGGACGCTTCCGGATCTCGGCGGGTGGCGACGCGGACGCGAACGGCTCGATGGCCGCGCCGCCGGCGTCGATCGCGGCGCTCTTGAAAGTGCCGGCCATCGAACGCACCGAAGCGCAGCGCCACGAACTGGCGTTGTCGGTGATCCGCGAGAACGCCGGGCGCGCGCTGGCGACGTTGCCCGAGCCGCGGATGGTGTACGCGGTGACGCGCGACTTTCCGATGGAAGGAAGTTTCAAGCCTGCCGCGACGCCGCGAAGCATCCACGTTCTGTCGCGCGGGGACCTCGGCAAACCCGGGGACGCGGCCGCGCCCGCCGCGTTGCGCTGCGTGCCCGGGCTTCCCGGCGCGCTGTCGATCCGCGACGACGACGACGAGTCCGCACGGCGCGCGGCGCTGGCGCTGTGGCTTACCGACGATCGGAACGTGCTGACGTGGCGGAGCATCGTGAACCGCGTGTGGCATCATCATTTCGGCCGCGGGCTGTGCGATTCCCCGAGCGACTTCGGGAAGATGGGCGGAACGCCGAGCCATCCCGAGCTGCTGGATTGGCTGGCGGCGTGGTTCCGCGACGACGCGAAGGGTTCGTTGAAGGCGTTGCACCGGTTGATCGTGACGAGCGAGACCTACCGGCAACGCGTAACGGAGAATCCGGTGGCGACCGCGCGCGACGCGGACAACCGGCTGTTGTGGCGCGCGGACCGGCGGCGACTTTCGGGCGAGGAATTGCGCGACGCGGTGTTGCTGGCCGGCGGTCGGCTCGACACGACGATGGGCGGGCCGGCGGCCGTGCAATTCGTCGACCACGGTGCCGCGACCTTCCGTCCCGGCGGCGGCGCTCCGGCGTTCCTCGACTACGAGAACTTCGCGCCCGACTCGCCCTCGAACCAACGCCGCGCGGTGTACCGCTTCGTGTTTCGCACCGTCGCGGACCCGTTGATGGAGGCGCTGGATGTTCCCGATGGCGGCGCGTCGACGCCCGCGCGCGGCACTTCGACCACGGCGTTGCAGGCGTTCGCGTTGCTCAACGACGCGTTCCTCATCCGCCAATGCGACCACATCGCGGCTCGCGCGGCGGGGGACGCCGGCGTGGGCGCGACACCGGAACGACAGGTCGGCGCGGCATTCCGGCGGATGCTTCAACGCGCTCCGGACGAACGCGAACTCGCCGCGTTCGCCGCGTACACGCGACGCCACGGGCTCGCGAATGCGTGCGGCGTGATCCTCAACGGCAACGAATTCCTCCACCTCGATTGAACCCGAATCGTCCCGACATCACGCGCCGCGGATTCCTCGCCCAAACGGCGGGCGGACTCGGCGCCATCGCGTTCGCGTCGTTGCTCGGGCGCGACCGGTTGCTCGCGGCCGCCCCGCAGTTCGCGCCCCGCGCACGGCGCGTCATCCAGCTCTTCATGACCGGCGGCGCGAGCCAGTGCGATCTCTTCGACTACAAGCCGCGCCTCGAGGCATTGCATGGAAAGCCGTTCGATCCGGGCGGCAACGCGCGCGTCGAGGCCAGCATCAGCACGCCGGGCGCGGTGATGAAGAGCCCGTTCGCATGGGCGCGCCACGGCCAGTGCGGGCGATGGGTCAGCGACGCCCTGCCCCACCTCGCGCGGCACGTGGACGACATGGCGTTCCTCATGGCGATGTCGTCGGTGTCGAACGTCCACGGACCCGCGTCGTACCTTCAGACGTCGGGCTTCCTATTGCCGGGATTCCCGTGCGCGGGCGCATGGATCTCGCATGCGCTGGGAAGCCTCGCGGACAACGTGCCGGCGTTCGTCGCGCTGCCGGATTCCCGCGGGCTCCCGTACAACGGCAAGAGCGCGTTGACGTCGGGATTCCTTCCCGCGAACCACCAGGGAACGGTGATCCACATCGGCGCGCCGCGCCCGATCAGCCACCTGCAACCGCCGGCGGACGCGACGCGGATCACGCCGGAGAGCCGGTCCGACGGGCTCGCTTTGCTTCGCGAGATGAACGCCGCGCACGCGGCCGGGCGGCCCGGCGATTCACGGCTCGCGGCGCGCATGGAGAGCTACGAACTCGCGGCACGCCTCCAACTCGCGGCGCCCGATCTCCTCGATCTCG
>JANYDN010000063.1 GCA_025363585.1 Verrucomicrobiota bacterium
CGTTGGAACCAAAAGGGAATGGCTTTGGTCCGCCATCTCACGATGGCTGCCACGGACGCAGACTTACGCGAGGCCAAGCTTCTCCAGCACCGCTTTCGGCGGGCCCGCGAACTTCACCAGCGGCACGTTGCCCACGAACCCGATGTCCTTCATTCCCACCGGCGTCGTGTAGAAACCCGTCGTCGTCAGGTTCCGGAACAACGCGAAGAAGTCCGCGGCCGACGCGAACCCGGCCTTCGCCTTCGGCTTGTGGCAGATGTCGTCGGCGATCGCCGATTGTCCCGCCGTGTCCGACGACGCGAAGTCTTTTCCGAAACGGCGCTGGGCCTCCGCGTCGATCCACGCGAGTCCCGCGAGCACCGTCGCCCGATCGGCCTGCTGGAGCGGATACGGCGCGCTGATCCATTCGTCGATGAAGTCGGGAACGCCGACCGTGCTCGCGGCGGGCGATCTGTCGTCGGCCGGAAGGATGAGGTCGCAGAGCGCGACGACGGTGCGGCGTTGCGCGGCCGCGAGCGTGAGCGGCCAGAAGTCGCCCGGCTTGTAGGTCTTGTTGAGCAACGGGTCGGTGCCGTACGGCTTCGCGCCCACGACGGCGGCCTCGGCTTCGGCGGCGAACGCCATGCCGGGCGCGAGGCCCAGCGTGGCACCGGCAGCCGCCACCCATTGCATCGCGTCGCGTCGGGAGATCCGGATCGGTTCGTTGGAATTCATGCTCGGGAGGTTGTCAGAGGTTGCCGCGCTTCATCTCCGCAAGCATGTGGTCGGCGGACCGCCATGCGAGGGCCATGATCGAAAGGGTTGGGTTCTTGTCGGCGTTCGAGACGAATGGGCCGCCGTCCGTGACGTAGAGGTTGGGGACGTCCCACGAACGGCACCATGGATCGAGCACCGAGTCCTTGGGATCGGAGCCGATGCACGTGGTGCCGACCTCGTGGATGATCGCGCCGCCGGGATAGATGGCCTTGTTGCCGTCGGTCTCGAACTTCGAGAGGACGCGGCCGCCCATGGCCTCGATGATGTCCTTGAACGTGCGGTGCATGTGCGCGGCCTGGCGGCTCTCGTGTTGGGAGAACTTGAATTTGAACCGCAGCACGGGAACGCCCCACGCGTCCTTCACCTCGGGGTCCACCTCGCAGTACGAATCGTCGTTCGGGATCATCTCCCCGCGGCCGGCAAGGTTGATGGTCGATCCGTAGTAACGCCGTGCATCCTCCTTGAGCTTTTTGCCGTACGCGCCGCCGTTGAGGTCGCTCATCCAACTGGTGACGCCGTTGGCGGGCATGCGGCGTCCGCCGCTGATCTCGATGTGGTAGCCGCGCGCGAACCCGAGTTTGCCGGCCAGTTGCTCGGGATATTGCCACCACGGCGAATACAGGTGCATCGCGGTGCCGGCGCCCTCGTCGTTCCACACCGGCAGGCCCTCGAGCGCGGGGATTTGCCCGCTGACCTCCGCTCCCACGGTGTCCATGAGGTAACGCCCGACCTTCCCGCTGGAGTTGGCGACGCCGTTGGCAAAACGCGGCGTGCGCGAGTTCAGCAGGATGCGCGCGGACTCGCAGCCCGACGCCGCGAGAACCACCACGCGCGCTTTCACGTGCATGTCCCTGCGGGTTTTCTTGTCGACGTAGTACACGCCGGTCGCGCGGCCCTTGTCATCCACGCTGACCTCGCGCACGTGGGCGTCGGTGATGATGTCGAGGTTGCCGGTGGCGAGCGCGGGCGGGAGATGGACGGTGGTGGACTGGTAGTTCGCGCGGATGCTGCAACCGCGTCCGCACGGCGTGGACCAGAAGCAGGGCGCGCGCTTCTTGGCGTCGGCGAGGAAGATGGCCTGCGCCTTGGGATCGCCGGGATGCAGGCGTTCCGCGGCCTCGGCGTAATTGGGGTGCGCGGACTTGATCGCGATGTGAGCCGGGATGACGGGGATGCCGAGCGTCTTGCAGTGTTTCTGGATGAGCAGTTCGTGCGCGCGCGGCTTGGGCGGCGGGAGAAGGACGCCCGGCGAGGAGTTCGGCGTGTTCTCCAGTTCGGGCGTTTGGTTCGCGCCGTAGACGCCGATCAGCGACTCGACCTTGTCGTAGTACGGCGCGATGTCGTCGTAGCCAAAAGGCCAATCGATGCCGAGCCCGTCGCGGGAGCGCGGCTTGAAATCGTGGGGTCCCATGCGGAGCGCGATGCGTCCCCAATGGTTGGTGCGTCCACCGAGCATGCGGGGTCGCCACCACATCCATTCCTGTTTCGCGCCGACGGCCTGCCATTCGCTGGCGGCGTGGAATTTTCCGGACGGATCGTCGGAACGCCGCGTGGTGTACGGTTCGCCGGGAACGGTCCAGCCGCCGTCGACGGTGGCGTCATGGAAGCCGAAATTTTTGTCGGGCGTCGGCGCGGCGCGGAGCGGTGCTTGGCCCGACGTCTGGAACATCGGCGTTTCCTTGGCGGGCTCGTAGTTCCGTCCCGCCTCGAGGACGAGGACCTTCACGCCCGCCTGGGCCAGGACGTAGGCGGTTTGTCCGCCGGCCGCGCCGGAGCCGACCACGACGACGTCGTATTGCGGCTGCGTCTTGCGATCCAACAACAGGGGCATGGGCGGCTTAAATGCCGGCGGGGACGACGGAGGGAAAGGACAAAGTGTCCGGCGAACGGGATTCGGTGGGGAAACGGAACAGGGCGGTGCAAACGCCCATGAAGGGCCGGCTTGCGAGGAAGACCGTTGTCCGTCATGATGACGGACATGAAGGTGAACTCCCGGGATTTCCAGCGCGATTTCGCCCGGATGAAAGCGGTGGCCGCGACCGGCGAGACGATCCAAGTCACCTCGGGCGATGAACGGTTCCTGTTCCAGTCCGCCAAGCCCAGAACGTGGCAGAAGTCGTTGAAGGGACAGATCCAGATCAAGGGAGACATTTTCGGCACGGGTCTCGACTGGGAGGCGTCGCGGTGACCCATTTGCTCGATACCCATGCATGGATCCAACGCGTCGCGGACGAACCGTTGCCCCCGTTGGTTCGGCAAGCCTGCGAGCGACATTCCGGTTCCCTCGCGATCGCCGCGATCTCGCTCTGGGAAGCAGCGAAACTGGTTGAGCTCGGTCGGTTGCGGTTGTCGGTGTCGCTCGGCGAATTCTTCCGGATGGCCGTGACGCCCGATCTGGCGGTGCTCCCGATAACGCCCGAGATTGCCGCGCGGGTGACCGAGCTCGAGGAATCCGGTTTCCACAAGGATCCCGCCGACCAACTCATCGTCGCGACGGCCCTTGTCCACAGGTTGCGGCTGATCACCAACGACACGCGGATCCGGGCTTGGGGAGGCGTGCCGTTGTTATGGCGCACGGCCCGCGGCTGAGCGGGGTCTCCCTGCAAAGCCACGCTCGACCGGATCCGAGATTCTTCGCAGGGTTGCCGCATCTCCGTGCAGCCGCTGTCTTGCTTCTATGTCGCTGCCGAAGCCCGTTCGACTTTCATGAAAACCAATCTCTTGGCTCCAATCCTTGTCGCGGTGGCCGTCGCGATGTTCGGCGCCCGTGCCGACGACCTTCCGTACCGCCAGCAGAAGGACGTTGTCTATGCCGAGGTTCACGGGACCGGTTTGCTGATGGACGTGTTCACGCCGACGGGGAAGCCGAACGGGCTGGCGATCGTGGATGTGGTGAGCGGAGCGTGGTACTCGGACCGCAACAAAATCCGCGACCATACGTTGGCGCAGTTATACACGATCTTCTGTTCGCGCGGATACGTGGTGTTCGCGGCCCGGCCCGGCTCGAAAACGCGCTACACCGCGGCCGAGATGGTGCAGAACGTCGAGACCGCGATCCGGTTCGCGAAGGATCACGCCGCGGAATACGCGATCGATCCCGCGCGCCTCGGGCTCACGGGCGCGTCCGCGGGCGGGCATCTCGCGACGTTGACGGCGTTGTCGCCGAAGGCGCCGAAGCCGGACGCGAAGAACGCTTCGGAGCGGCAGGGAACCGCGGTGAAAGCGGTCGGGGTTTTTTTCCCGCCGACGGATTTCCTGGATTGGTCGGGCGACGGGAAGCCGTCCGACCTCGGGGTGATGGGCCCGTTGTTGTTCGTGGGCGGCACCAAGGGGCACACGGACGAGGAAATCCAGGCCCAGGCGCGGGCGATCTCGCCGCTCCATCAGGTGAAGGGACGCCCCGACGCGCCGTTCTTCCTGATCCATGGCGACGCGGACAAGACGGTGCCGCTGTCGCATTCGCGGAAACTCGCGGATGCGATCGTGGCGGCGGGAGGCGACGCGAAGCTGTTGGTGAAAGCCGGCGGCGGGCATCCGTGGATG
>JANYDN010000065.1 GCA_025363585.1 Verrucomicrobiota bacterium
GGCGGGGACGCCCGCTCTACACCATGCTGCCGTTCCGCGGTGGGCCGGCGCGGGCACCCGTAGGGCGGGCGTCCTCGCCTGCACAAATCACGGGCGTCCCCGCCCGTGCCCCGCACCTCGCGGCAAGACGCACCGGGACAGGGATCTTTGCGCGGCCGGGGACGGCCGCTCTACCCGTGTCCATCTCCGCGCTCGCACGGCGGCACGTGCCGTGCTAGCGAAGATCCATGATTTCCCCGCGCCGTCGCATTGCCCTCGTTGCCGCGTGGTTCGTCCTTGCGGCGACCGCTGGATGCGACAACAAGGCGAAGCCAGCCGCGGCGGCGACGAACCGTTCGACGCTCACCGCGCCCCTCGATTACCTCGCCGTGCAGGGGCAGGCGAAACGCCACTCGGAGAAAGTCATTTCGGTCGCCCAGGTTCAGTCGGCGATCCAGCAATTCCAGGCGATGGAAGAGCGGTTGCCGAAGAGTCTCGAGGAACTCGTGTCGCAGCACTACCTGGGATCGGTCCCGACGCCCGGACGCGGGCAGAAGTTCCTCTACGATCCGCAGACCGGTGCGATCCGGGTCGTCGCGGCGCAGTGAGGTTTGGAAGGCTTTTTTTGTTTTCACGCCAAGGCAAACCAAGAAGGACCAAGGGGAGCTTGGGATTGGTTTCATCGAGAGCATCCGAGGCGTTGGGTGACGACCGTGAATGGGTGACGGTCGCAGGGAATCGATTTACAGAACGGATTCGAATATTGGATGCCGGTCCGCTCGTTTGCCGCCTTGGCCGGTCTTGGTTCGGCTTGGCGTGAAATATCCCCCAACCCTCTTGCCGGCTTATATGCGGTGGAATCGGGCGATGCCCACGGCGAACTGCAGTGCCACCTCGATGGCGAAATAAAGCACGAACAACCCGGCCAATATCCTCAAGGGCCAATATAATACGGCACCCCATTCCCGGTGTTCGAACTGGGCCAGGCCCGACCCCATGAGGACCAGGAACGGGACGAATGCCCCGAAGACCAGCCGGGATTGGAAGCAGGACCAGACGTCGTATTTGACCCCGAGAAGGATCACCAGGGAGAAATGGGTCACCAAGAGCAACAGGCAGGAGGCTTCCCAAAGGGCCTGGCGATACCCGGGGTCTGCCAGCGTTCCGGCGCGAAGCAGGCTCCGGGCCCCGGCAAGTGCCCGCCAGCCGCCGACAAGCATCAGGCCGGTCGGGACCAATGCGACGATATAGATCAGGCTTCCCACCCACCCATAGCCCGACTTGTTTCCCGAGAAATTGTTCTCGGAAACGTATTGGTACCAAAACGTCGCGTACAACAGCAGCGGATAGGAATGCCGGGTCTCGTCGGACACCATCGGATGCATCGCCAGCTTGGCGACGTTGATGTCGATCACGGATGCCACCCCGGTATAAGTCGGCTTTTGGAGCTCGGCCCACCAGGGCTTGTAGTCGAGGCCGTGTATCACCGGCTTGCCCTCCCGGATCTGGTTGTCGACGAATTTATAGCAACCCAAGGCGACGAATATGGCGGAAAAGACGGCGAGACGCCCGAGTATCCGGCCGGAAGCTTGGCCGCCACGAAGATTCACGAAGCCGACCAAAAGGAGAAGTGCCGGTACAAAACCAAGGAAAGTCCCCTTGGCAAGCAACCCCAGTCCCAGCAAAACGGCCAATAGGCATTCGGCCCGCCGCGTCGGATTGCCTATATAACTAAACATCCGGAAACAGATCGAGGCGCCGAGGAAAAATGCCAGGCAATCGTTCGAGACGCAGAGCCCGAACATGACGAATTCCGGCAGCAAGGCCGCGAGCAACAGGCAATGACATTTTGCCGCGATGGATCCCCGCGCGTCCGGCCTTTCCAGGTAGCGATGGATCACGAGCAAAGTCGCGACGGAAAGCAGGAGGGACAATATCTGCACCGTCTTGGCGCCTCCGAACGAGAGGAGCGGGGCGGCCATCAGGTAATAGAGCGGCGGATGGAACGCGATCGCCATGCTCGAGGTGGGCGGGATCGAATGGTGCTGGTGGATGTACTCCACCAACGGAAAGTGGGGATCCGGATTGAAGGGCGACAGGAAGACGAACGCCACGACGCGCAGGACGATTCCCAAAGCCAGGATCAGGCTTAGCGGTCGTTCCGCGCAGAGTTCCCTCCATTTCTTCATAGTGATCGGATCCACCGTATTACCCGACGGCATCGGGTTCTCAGTGCAGCATCGGCAACGGGTTTGGCAACACCACCAGCCTCGCGTCGAGATCGAGGTACCAATCGAGGCGCCGGTCCGTCTCGGCCTCGTCGATGTGCCGCGCCATCAGGAGATAGGTCGCGTAGTGGTTGCCCTCGGATTCGACGAGCCCTCCGTAGAAGTCGGCGAGTTCCGGATCCACGCCGCGGAGTTCCCGCGCGAGTACCTGGAACTTCTCGCAACTGCGGCCCTCGACGAGCGACGCGCACACGAGATGGTCGATGACCTGCTCGTGGTTGTCGCCGCGGCGGACCGCGCCCATCAGGCCGCTGATCCAGGGGCTGCGCACCGGTTGGCCGAAGGGAATGCCGCGGCGTTCGAGCAAACGCAGGACGAGTTCGAAGTGCTGGAGTTCCTCGATGGCGATGGCGTTGAGCTCGTGGACGCGGGCGAAGAGGGGTCGGTATTTCTCCAGCGTGATGGCGGTCGTCGCGGCCTTGCGCTCGAGGTGGGCGTGGTCGACGAGCACTGCCCCGAGGTTTTGCATAACCCGCGGGAGCCAGTCGGCCGGGAAGGTTTCTCGGAAGAGCAACATGGGATCCGCGCGCCCCGGCTAGTAGCCGGCGACGGTGCCTGTATCTTCGCCGCCGACGATTGCCACGCCGGCCGAGGTGCCGAGCCGCGTCGCGCCGGCCGCGATCATGGCGAGGGCGGTGGCCCGGTCGCGGATACCGCCGCTCGCCTTCACGCCGAAGCTCGGGCCCACGCATTCACGGAGAAGGCGCACGTCCCCGACGGTCGCGCCGGCGGGACCAAAGCCGGTGCTGGTCTTGACGAAGCGCGCGCCGGATTCGACGACCAGCGAGCACGCGCGGCGCTTCTCGTCGTCGGTGAGCAACGCGGTCTCGAGGATCACCTTCACCACGAGTCCGTCGGCGGCCTCCACGACGTCGCGCAATTCGCGCAGCACCGCGCGATCGTCGCCGTCCTTGAGTCGCCCGATGTTCAGGACCATGTCGATCTCCTGCGCGCCCAGGTCGATCAGGACCTCGGTCTCGTAGCGCTTCGCATCGCCGTCGGTGGCGCCGAGGGGGAACCCGACCACGGCCGCGACGGCGACCTCCGAGTCGGCGAGGCGCGCGGCGGCGAGGGCGACGCGCGAGCCGTTGACGCAGACGGAATGGAAGCGATGCCGGATGGCCTCGGCGCAGAGCCGCTCGATGGCCGCGGCGGTGGCGTCCGGTTTCAGCAGCGTGTGGTCGATGAGGCGGGGGAGATCCGCCGCGTTGAACGACATGCCGCGACTCTGCGGAATCGGGGCGGGGGAATGAAGCGCGGACTTGTTTTCGGTTTTCGCGGGGCGCGGGTTCCAACATGGTTTGCCCATGCCGAAACCCCCGTCCGCAAAGCTTCCGCCCATCCGCCAGGTGCTGGAGGTGATGGCGGCGTTGCGCGCGCCGGACGGTTGCCCGTGGGACCGCGAGCAGGACCACCTCACGCTGCGTTGGCACGCGGTGGAGGAAGTGTACGAGTTGCTCGACGCGATCGAGGCGGGCGACGAGGTCGAGATGGTGGAGGAGTTGGGGGACCTCCTGTTGCAGGTCGTCTTCCACGCGCAACTCGGCGGCGAGCGCAAGGCCTTCGACTTCGACGACGTTTGCCGGGGGCTCGTCGCGAAGTTGGTCCGCCGTCATCCGCACGTGTTCGGCGATGCCAAGGTCCGCGACGTCGGCCACGTGTGGGCGAACTGGGAGAAGATCAAGAAGGCGGAGAAGGCGGGATCGGTGCGCGAGCGGAAGTCCGCGCTGGACGGCGTGCCGCGGCACCTGCCGGCCCTGCAGCGCGCGCAGAAGCTGCTGAAGAAAGCGCGCAAGGCGGGCGTGGCTTCGGAGCCCACGCGGGCGAAGGGCACGACCCGCAAGGCGGACGTCGGGTCGCGCCTCATGGAACTCGCGGGAATCTGCCAGGACCGCGGATGGTCCGCCGAGGAATTGCTGCGGACGGAAACCGGGCGACGCGAACGCGCGTGGCGCCGCGCGGAGGCCAGCGCCGCCCGCAAATCCAAACCGGGGAAGTAAGGCCGAGACGCGATGTCCAGACACCGAATGTTCACCCGCGGAGGCGACGCCGGCCGGCGCTCGACCCGCACGGGCATGCCCCGGGCGCGCGAGGTCGCGTCCGACCCCACGCGTGATCCCGCGGGCGAACGGCCCGCGCCCTGGGGTTGGAGGCAGCGTGCCGCGTTGGCGTTCGTGGTCGGCGGGGCGTTCCTCGCGTTCCTCCTGGCGCTGGCGACGCGTCCGGGTCTTCCGTATCGCACCGACCTGATCGAGCACTGGAGTCCGGACCGGCCGTTGCATCTCGGTCTCGGCCTGCGGTCGGGCGGCGCGCCGATGGAGCGTGCGGCGTTGGCGGGCGGGGGTTGGATTCATTCCGTCGAGATCGCGGAATTGGCACCGCTTCCCGGGGACGAATTGCGGAGCGTGGATTTCCTCGTCGATGTCCGGGCCGGCGATTCGCAGCTCGGCGAGCGTCCGGGAAAAGCGCGTTTCATGCATGCGGAGCTGCGCGATCTGGATCGCGGCAGGATCCTGGTGTCGGGCGACGGAACGGTGGCGCGCACGGAGGATCTGGTGGAATTCCGGGTTCCGGGCGGAAGGAAAGCGGCGGATCCCGGAAAGGCGGACGCGGCCGTCGCGGGTGGAAAACCCTCGCGCTGGCGACTCGAGATCCAGACCCGCGACGACGTCTCGATCGCGTTGCGCTGCCTCGTGAGCCCGCCCACCGCCGAGGCGGGCATCACGAACGGCGGGACGATGGCGATCCGGATTCCGGTCGCGAATTCCGCGTCCGTCCGTTGGGCGTACCCGCACGGGCGCACCACCACTTGGTCGGACGCGCCGGGAATGAGCCGCGCCGGATTGATCGCCGCGCTTTGGGAACGTGGTTCCGCATCGTGGACGTTTTTCTGGATCGTGGTCGCGGCCTCGATGGTCGGCATCGGCATCGCGTGCGTGCCGGTCGGCGAGACCGCTCGTGCCGGGAGGCTGGCCGGCGCGGCGATCGGGTTTTTGTTCGGAGGATTCGGCCTGGTCCATCTGCTGGTGACGCCGCCGTTCATGGGGATCGACGAGCCTTCCCATGTGTTCAGTTACCACAATTGGAAGGGCGACGCGGACGCGACCCACGCGGCATGGGAACTCGGATACCGGACGCACTTCGCGCGGATGATGATGCGTCCCCACCAGAAGTTCGCGCCGGGCGACGTCGGGACGAAATTCTGGTGGTTCATCGATGGCCCCGGGACGATGGACACGCATCCGGCGCTGCGATCGGTCCTCGCCGCGCGGGTATGGACGGCGACGCGCGGTTGGGTCGAGGGGCAGCCGGCGGGTGTCGGGATCTGGCGCCTGCGCTGGATCAGCCTGCTGGCGGCGTCGGCGGGGATCGGGATCGCGGGGGGACTTTTGGCGCGGGGCGGCGGAGGCGAGACGCGGGCCCCGGCGTTGGGCTGGTGGCTTCTCCTGGTCCCGAGTCTCCCGTACTTCGCGATGAACGTTTCCAACTACCCGTTGTTGATCGGGCTCTGGGCGGTGGCGGGGGCGTGCATCGCACGGATGGTCAACCACGCGACGCTGCCGGCGACGACGCTGGGACTCTTCGGCCTCGTGTTCGGGCTCGCGGTGCACACGTCGGTGAACGCGTTGCCGATGACTGTGATCGTCGTCGCTGCAATGGCCGGTTGGTTTCTGGGCCGCGAGAATGCGCGGCAAACCACGGTCGCCGGCGAACCGTCGGCCGTCCTCGGATCGCGGGCGTTGGCGTGGCTCGCGTTCGGCGTCGGAATGGTCGTCGCGCATCTCGCCAGCAGCGCGGAATACGACGAGCAACTCGTCCGGACGATCGCGTCGAAAGTCCCGTTTCTCGCGGGTCGCGGCGCGTGGTGGATCTGGCTGGGATTGCTCGGGGGTTGCGCGGTGCTGGCGCTGTTCGAGGCGGCGTGGGCCGCGCGCGCGCATCGTCCCGGCGGCGCGTCGTCGGTCCAGTGGCCCGCGCTTCGCGTCGTCGCGGTGATGGTTGTCGTCGGCATGGCCGCCAACCTCGTCATGGGACCGCCGCACGTGCCGGCATTGCAGGAGGCCGTTCCACTCTGGGATTTTTTCCCGCACCAACAACGGCTCCTGCCGTCCGCGATCCTGTTGCAGGCGTCGGATCCGAACCCGCCCGTCGGCGAATACGTCTCGGGCGTGGTGCGGGGATTCGTCGGATCGTGGGGACCGGGCGCGGGCGACGTCATGGTCTCCCGGTTTTTCTGGCTGGAGAACGGGTATCTCGACTCCCTCGCGCCGCTCTGGGAATCGCGGGTGCTGACGACATTCTTCGGACTCGGCATTGCGCTTCTGTTCTGGCGGTTGTCGTCGCATCCGAACCGCCCGCGCTTGGTCCGGTCGGTGGCGGTGATCGCCGGGGCGGTGGCGACCGCGGCGGCGTTTGCCTACGCGGCGAGGGTCACCACGTCGACGCCGTCGCTCCACGGCCGTTATCTGATCGGGTTGTACCTTTGCCTTCTCGGCACGTGTTTCCTCGGATGGAAAGGAATCATCGTGCGGTGGCAGACGCAGCGTCCGATGCGGCTGGCCTTGTGGCTCGTGTTGCCGCCGGTGCTCCTGCAGGCCGCGAGCTTGTCCGTCGTTTTCGCGCGCTACTTCGGCGAATGAGGCACCCTCAACGCCGCAGCCGGTAGAAGCGCGCGGCCTCGCTCGGCGTCGCGGTGTACGGGCCCACCACCACCGGCCCGGCAACGTCCGTCCAAGGGCCTTCGGGCGCGCCCGCCTGCTGGAGCGCGAATCCACCGCGGTCCCACGACAGGGTGACGCCGGACGCGTCCGCGGCGAGCGCGAGCGTGGGTGGCAACACGAGCGAGGTCACGCCGGTCATCGAGAGCCCGAACGTGATGTCGTGGCTCGCCGGGTTGAAATTGTGGACCTCGACCGCCAGCACGTTGTCGCCGTCGAGCAGCGGGGCAACGATGCCGTCCACCACGAAATCATCGGAGCAGGTGGCGTCGGCCAAGCACGGATAAATCGTCGCGAGCGTATCGTTCGCGATGACCGCGGGCGGATCCTCCATTCGCACGCGGCTGATTTCCTTCCCGTTCAAATACAGCACGGCGCCGTCGTCGATGTACGCGGAGAACCGCAGGGCCGCGCCCGGCGCCACGCCCTGGGATTGAAAGTGGGTCCGGAAATAATACGTGACGTACGGAGAGCCCGTCCCCGCGTCGATGCCAAGCTGCGTGGTGGTCCCGGGGATGTCGGCGTTGGGAACGCCATGGCTGTCCGCCCAAAACACCGCGGGATCCGGGCCGTCCCATGACGAATCGTCGAAGCCTTTCGTCGTCCACGGCGTTCCGTCGACGTTCGCGAACGTGTGGCGCCAAGAGTTCGTCGCCGCGACGAGTTCCTTCGTGTTGGCGTAGACAAGGGTCATGAACGTCACGGGATCCGAATCATGCGCGACGTTCGCCGCCGTTCCGACCGCCCTCAGAAAATATTCGGTGCCGGGAGTCAGGCCGGTCAGCAAGGCCGTGTGGTTCGTGGTCGGCGTCGACACCAACGGCGTCGTGGAACCCAAGTCCGCGGTCGGTCCGTATTCGAGCTGAGTGGTCGAGGGGACCGACGTGGTCCACACGACCGATGCCGCGGTGTCGTCGGGATGCGTCGCGATCGCTCCGAAAAACCCGACCAAGGGTTTCGCGAACACGCCGAAGTGGCTGCCCACGACGCGCTCCTTTCCGGAATCGGCGACCGCGCTCGACCGGTTCAAACGGACGGCGCGTCCCGTGGTGTCCAGCATCGACATCGTGGTCGAGCCGCCGCCATCGAGGTTGATGCCCTCGTAGGCGCCGACCAACAGCAACCAGCCGCCCGTCTCGCCGTCGTCCGCGCCGTCGCTGTAG
>JANYDN010000112.1 GCA_025363585.1 Verrucomicrobiota bacterium
GGAAACCGGCGAAATCCTTGAAGTCCGCAGGTTCGAAAAACGAGGCGCCCACGCGGCGTTGCTTTTCGATGCGGTTGCCCAGCCCGGTGACGGCGCGGTCGACGGGCGCAAACATCGCGGCCAACCCGTTGGTGGATTTCCGCGCGATCGACACCTTGTCGTTCAGCGCCGACTGGAAGAACGGCAGGTCGAACTGCGTGCTGCGGTTGTAGTGCGCGCGGATGTAGTCGAGGTACGTGTCGTCCGCGAGCGCGTTCTGGGTGATGACGTACACGTCGCGCCGGTCGAAGTTCGGGTCGCGGCGATCCTTGGCCGGGATGAAGCTTTCGCAGAACACCATGTAGGTCGGGCAAAAGCGGCCGGGGTCGGTGCCGCCGAAGAGCACCGCGTGCTTGGACATCGACGGGTAGAGGGGTTTGGCGGCCTTGTCCTTCGGCGCCTTGGCGACCGCGGTGTCGAAGCCGGGTTCGAACATGTCGTGGCCGAACCAGAACCCGAAGTAGTGCCCGCGCTGCTCGTTGTCGGCCCAATGGTCGAGGACGGAGTCGATCGGGATGAGGACGAAAACGCCGAGGATGGCACCGAGTACCGCGCCGCGTTTGCCGGTCGACGCCTCGAAGAACGAGTCGAAGAAGAGCAGGGCGATGAATGCGATCGAGAGGAAGAGACTGAGGAGCGCCGCGACGCGCGGGATGAAGAAGACGTTGTTGGCGGGATTGAAGACCTCGAAGACCTGGTAGAGGTTGCAGGCGGTGGCGACCGCGCCCCCGGCGAGGAGGAAGAGGCGGCGTTCCGCGTTCTGCGCGAGGATCAAACCCGACACGATCGCGATGCCGAACCCGATGACGATGGCGACGATGACGTGGGAGGAAGTGTAGAAGACCTTGGTCAACTTGCGCGACTGGATGTCGACGCCCGCGTTGAGGAGGTACATCAGCAGGAACGCGAGGCAGAGGTAGATGGCGGTCAAGCCGATGAGCCAACCGCGTTCCTTCCTGCGGAACTTGTGGATGAAGAAGAACGGGACGATGGCGAAGATCACGTTCGCCCAGTTGAACTCCTCCTCGAGCCCTCCAAAATAGGCCCGTATCGCAGCCCAGGAAATTCCCGGCGTGGTTTTCTCGTACTGGCCGCGCGTGAAGGCGTGGACGAATCCATTCCAGGTCCGCGGATAGCCCCAGTTCATCGGCGGGTTCGTCGATGAGGCAAGGGGCATGTAGAAGTAGCCCAGCGCGCCGAGGATGCAGAAACCGGCCGCGAACAGGGCGATGTGGACGCGCGTGAACATCCGTCCCGTCTGGACCGCGGCCCAGACGCACAACCCGGCGGAGATGACGCCGATGATATTGAAGATGAACAGCAGGGAGGGATTCGCCGCGAACATCTGGATTTTTCCGGCGACGTGCAGCGCGAGCGCCGTCCACCAGATGACCGTGTTCAGGAGCATCAGGTCCCGGCCCACCTGGCGGTCTCCCATGAAGACCACGATCTCGAGACCGAGTGCCGCGACGATGAGCGTCTGGTGGTTGCAGAAGCAGAGGCCGAACAGGAAACACGCGAGGTAGAGCCAGCGGCGCTGGTGCGGGGCCCAGGTCCAGCGCATCAGCGCGCCGAGGACGCCGACCAACGTTAGAACGGCGATGGTGTACACCTCCACGATCACCGCCTGGCTCCAGATGTAGCCATTGAAGCCGATCATCAACCCGGCGACGAAGCCGGAAACGAGGGCGATGGGCCGGCCCCAGTTCTCGTGGGCTTCCTTGAAGTCCTTGATGCCCTCGAGGATCATCGAGGCGCCGCGCGAGGCCAGCATGCCGGTCACGCCGGCGGAGATCGACGCGGCGACGGCGGACGAGATCGCGACGCGCCACGCGATGTTCCCGAACGGAAGCAGCTTGGTGAAGAACCAGGTGTAGATCGTCCACACCGGGTAACCCGGCGGATGCGGCACGGCGGCATACATCGAGCCCACCGCCAGCTCGCCCGAATCCTCGAGCGTGAGGTCCGGCGCGATCGTGTAGTAGTAACCGATGAACACCACCAGCGTGACGAGCGCGAAGACGATCCAGTCGATTCCCCGGAAAAGGCGCCCGGCCACCGGGAGGTCGGGAGGAGAGGCCACCTTGGGAGCCGCCGCGACGGGAGTCATCTTCTGCTGGGGGCGCGTGGGCGCGCCGGGTGCGGCGGGCGAATTTGTTTTGGCCATGGTATCGGACGATCAGTAACGGCCGTTGGTCGGCCCGGAAAAAGAGGCGTTAGTGGAGGGAATCAGGGCGGAGTTTGTAAACGCAAAACTGGTCGTCGCCACCGGGATGGAATTCTGCGCGACCAAGGCGAGCGCCGTGGAAACCGTGAAAACCGGCGGCTCCTTGGGCATGTCGATGTCGCCGTGCAACCACAGCAGCAACGTGCCGGACCACGACATGCCCAGCACCAGGCCGACCGACGGCCAGAACGGCCGCGAAGGGCCCGGCCGCCGTGACGACCCGTTTCGCGGCGCCGGGTTCCGTCCGAACAGCGACTCGCGGAGTTCGGGCGACGGGCGGCGCGGCTTCCAGTTCTCGAAGGGATTCATGGTTGGGGATGGGGAAAGACGGATTCGAGGGCGGCGGGCAACGTGCCCACCCAACGACGGATGGCGGCGACGCCGTAGCGGTAACGGCCGGCGGCCGTGTTCGGGGAAACTCCCTGGACTTGCCCGATCTGGTCGAACGTCAACCCGTGCCAAAACTTGAGCACGAGGGTTTCGCGTTGGTCGTCGGGAAGCCGCGCCAACGCATCCATGGCGCCGCGTTCCGCCGCCGAAAGGTCGGGCTCGGGCTCGAACCAGTCGACCGAGTGTCGCTCGCGCAGGCATCGGCGGAAGAATCCCCGGCGACGGTTCAACGCCCGGTTGCGGTACGAGCGGATCGCGTAGTGCGTGGGTTCGGCGGGCGGGGCCTTCAGTTCGAGCAACGCGCGGAAGAGGTCATGGAGGACGTCCTCCGCCTCCGCGGCGTCCAGCCCAAGAGCGCGGCCATACAACAGCAAGGCCGGCGCCTGCGCGTCGTAGAGCGCCTCGCACCAACCGCCGGACGTTGACTCTTCTCGGGCCATCACAAACACAGACACCGCACCGACCCGATTTGTATAGCGGTGTTCGAATCCGGGCGAAACCCGTCAATGCGACAATTGGCGGGCGGCCGCGCCGCGCAACCGCGGGTCGCCCGACGCCGCCAACTCCCCGAGCAACTTCTCGGCCGGGCGGCCGATGGCCTCGTGCATCCATGCCGCCTCGAGTTTTGCCCGCGGATCCGTCTGCTTGGCCAACCACGCGTCCACGGCGGGCGCGATGCGCGGTCCGCGTTGTCGCAGCACCACCCGGGACTGTTCCTGTTCCCAGCCGTTCTTCGACAGCGTGCGGTCGAGCAACTCGCTCTCGGAAAGTTGGTCGAGGTTCTGGCGCTTCGCCAAGGGCCCACCCTTGCGCGTCACGCGCCAGATCCGTCCGTGCTCGTGGTCGCGGCGCGGGTCGCGGAAATCCACCTCGCCGTGCTGGATGATCGGGTTCGACCAATCCGCGACGTACAACGCGCCATCCGGCCCGAACCGCAGGTCGATCGGTCGGAAGGTCACGTTCGTGGAGCGCAGGAGGTCGGGCATCTCCACCGTCTGGAACGTCGATCCCGTTTCCTTCAACGAGAACCGCACCACGCGGTGCGCCCGGAAATCGCACGTGATCAGGTTGCCCTGCCAATCGTCGGGGAAGTTCGGACTCTGCACCCGCTCGAGGCTCGCGAATTTCGGGTAACTTCCCGGGCTGATGCTGTCGGCCTCGCGCCGCATGTCCGAGTAGGTGAAATACGTCGCGCCTTCCATCGCGTGGTAAACGCCCTTGCCGCCGGCGCCGTCGGTGAAGAACGAGTTCCCGTACTGGTCCCAGTGATGTCCCCACGGATTGCAGCCGCCGCGAGTGAAGATTTCCATGTGGAGCGTCTCGGGATTCATCCGCCAGATCCCCGCGGAGTTCAGCCGTGCCACGCCGTCCGGCGTCTCCATGTGCGTGTGGGTATAGATCGATTGGTTCAGGTAGATGTGCCCGTCGAAGCCCCAGCGCAACGTGTGCAGGTTGTGGTGCGTGTCCTCGGTGCCGAAGCTCGACAACACGATGCGGCGCTTGTCCGCCTTGCCGTCGCCGTTCTCGTCCGAGAAATGCAGCAACTGGTGGCTCGCCGCCACGTAGCATCCGCCGCGGTTGTCCGGAAGGATTCCCGTCGGGATCAAGAGGCCGTCGGCGAACACCGTCGATTTGTCCGCCTTGCCGTCGCCGTCGGTGTCCTCGAGCACGATCGCCGCGTCCTCCGCTTCCTGTCCCGGCCGGATCTGCGGGTACACGCGCGAGCTCGCGACCCACAGGCGTCCGCGCGAGTCCCAGTTCATCTGGATCGGTTTGTACAGGTGCGGGTTCTCCGCGAAGAGCGTCGCCTCGAAGCCATCCGCGACGTCGAACGTCGGCACCGGTTGCTCGCGGAAGTTCGGATCCTTGTGCGGTTCGCGCGCGGCGGGCCCGGTCAGGCGCAGGACCTCGGCGGAGACGTCGGCCGGCGGGTTCGCGCCGCGGAGTTTCGCGATGCGCGATTCCCATTCGGCGATGAGCGGTTCGAAGCGGGGAATCTCCACCGAGTTGCGGCCCTGCTCGCCTTTGCGGAACCCGAACAGGTAGGTCCAGTTTTCCGGACGCCACCGGTGGAAGAAGAGCTCGTTCTTCTTGCGGATGGCCGCCAGCAACGGCTCGGTCGGTGCCGCGCCGTCGCGCGCGCCGCAAAGTTCGTCGACGACCCGCTGCGCGAACATCGCGTGGCCCATGGGATTCAACGCCACCGGATTGTCGTAGAGAACCATGCGGACCATCGTGAGCGGGCGGGTCACGCGAAGGGTGTCGACGAAGATCGCGTCGTGCTCGCGGGCGACGCGCGCGGTGGCGTCGTTGATGGCCTCGAGAGCGAGGGTGCGCGGGGAACCGGGCCGCTCGCCCTGTTGTTGGAGCGGGCCGAAAAGGACGAAACGCACCTTGGTGCCGCTGGTCTCATTGATCGCCGCCATGAGTCGGGAAAGATCGGCGGCGTACTTCGGCGCGCCGTTGGTGCCGCCCTCGAGCGCGGCGGTCATGGCGTAGTCGAGGAACGCGACGGTCGGCTTCACGAGCCCGACCTGTTCCTTCACGCGCTTGAGCCAGTCTTCCTCCGGATGGTTCCAGTCGAAACTCGCGCGCGCGCGGCCCATCGGGGTGTCGCCGGCCCAGGCGAGGTTGCGGAACTTTACGTCGCGGTCGCCGAACCGCGTGGCCAGCGCGGCCTCGAGGTTGCCGTAGTCGACCTCGCGCTCGAAAATCGTGTCGCCGATGAACAGGACGCGGTCGCCGTCGCGCAGTTCGAATTTGTCCGCGGCGCGTGCGGCCAGACCCGGCGCGAGCGTCGCGAGAAGGAGTCCGGCAAGCGCCAGGAGCCGGTTCGGAAATCGGTTCGACATGGTGTCCCCCGAGCATCCCGCGCATGGGGCGCGGTGCAAGGGTGAAGTCCGTCGTGCGTCATGGGAAATCCATTTGCCACGGCGAGGATGATTTACATGCTCGTCCTCGTGCCCGACGAACCCGCGATGCCGAACGAACCCGTGCCCATCGCGCCTCCACCACCACTGCCACCGACTCTTCCATCGATTGGCGTCGCTCAAGCTCTGGTGCTGCTGGGCCTCTACTTGGGAGTGGCTTGGATGGTCCACCAGTTGATCATGATCGGGACGGCGATGTCTCTCGCCGTGGTCGCTGGAATCGCGATGTGGGGCGAGATCCTGGTGCCGGTCGCCGCGTGCCTCGCATCGGTGTCCCTGGTGCCCGTGGTGGCAAAGGTTCCGATCGGCTCGGTCCTTCCCCGCAAGATCGCGAGCCGGCAGTTGCTGTGTGCGGTCGTCCTCCTCGGGGTCGCCGGCGGGATCGTGTGGTGCGGAATCGCCGATGGCCTTGCCAGGTTCGCCGGCCAATTCGGCGTCAATGTCGCCACTGCCATGACCAGCGGGAGAGCCCTCCTTCTCGGTCCGGCGGTCGCGGCGTTTTCCGAGGGAATGATCTGCCGCGGGGTTGTCCAGCCGGCGGTCGCGCGGCGACACGGACCCTTGGCGGGCGTGCTTTGGTCCGCGTTGGCTTTCGCGATCTTGGGACTCGATCTGTTCGGCGTGATCCCGCGGATTCCCGAGGGGCTGCTGTTGGGTTGGATCCGGCTTCGCGCGGGGGTAACCGGACCCTGCATGATCGCGCAATTCTCGCTCGCGGTCTTCGTCGCGATCTTCGGTTTCCGATTCGCCGATCCGGCGGTGGGTGTAGGGATGCCGTGGAAGGTGCTGGTCCTGGGGGCACTGGTGTTCGTCGCGTCGGTCGATTGGCTGGCGCGTCTGACGCGCGCGGGTGGCGAGACTTGAGTGGCTTGCCAACCGGAGAAAAAGGAGCGGTTGGCTTGCCGCCGGCCCCGACGTCAGCACCAAGCCACACGCCCTTTTCTCCGGTGAAAACGCTTCCGTTCTGGGAGCCCAATTGGCTGCGGAAGGACTCGCGCGAAGCCGTGAAAGAAAACGAAGTTCAAGCCGTCGTTTTCTCGGCTATCTTAGGGTCTCCCCCTTGCATTGTTCGGTGGACATCGTCGCGACGCGCGGGTCCGTCGGTCCATGATCTGGCCTTGCCGCGAGCGGAGAGCACCCGATAGCCTAAATCGGTGTCCCCACCCGATCTTCCGCGACTGCTCCGTGCCGTCTTTCTCGGGTTGCTCGTCACCATGTCCGTTTCGGTGAGGGCGATCACCCTGGTGGGTTCGGACGACTTTCCCACCGATACGCCTCCGGTGACATCCCTGATCGATCTACCGGCGTTTAATGCGAGCGCGGCGACGGCCGAACCATCGGAGCCGGCCCACGCTGGAAGTCCCGCGCGGCACTCGGTTTGGTTCCGGTTCACCGCGGTCCAGGATGGATGCTATTCCGTGCGCCGGCCTCCCGGCGCGGAGGGCATCAACCTGCGCGTGGGCGTTTACACCAACTCGACGCTCGCGACGCTCGGGGCGGTGCGGTCGGGGTCGATCGACGACGCGTTGCCGGAAATCTTCTGGGAAGCCAAGGCCGGCGAGACCTATAGCATCGCGTTCGACACCTCGTCCAAGACCACCATCCAGCTCAGGGCGGCATTCTCGCAGTTCTACCTGCGGACCGACTCCCCGACGCTCCGGTTGGCACCGGGCGGGACCGCGCGGCTCGAGGCGGTATCGACCGGCTCGTACGATCTTTCCGGGGGCGTTCGTTTCGCGGTGCTCAATGGGCCGATCAACGCGAACGGGCGCCCGTCCACCGTCGAGTTTGCCAAGGTCACGAGTCCTCCGTGGGTCGCGACCTATACGAACCTGACCGGGGGAGTGGTCGATCTCGGCGCGTTCGACGCGCTGGGGGAACTTTCGCTGGGCCTGATGTTCTCGAACGAGACCCCGGGCGATGCCGTGGCGAATGCCATCGAACTGCAGGCGTCGTTCGTCCGGTACGACACGCTTCTGAGCATGGGAACGGCGGGGACCGAGGCGGGCGAGTTTCTTCCGCTGCACTCGATTCCGTCCGGGACGTCGGGAACGTTCTGGTTCGGGACGCCGGGAACGCTCTGGTTCCATCTCCGCCCTGGCTTCGACGACCGGGTCAACCTCTCGAGCAACCCGGACGGCGTGTGGGCGGTGTACCGCGGGAATCCACTCGGGCAAACGAATCCCGTCGCGCAGTTCAACCGATTGGCATTCGATGCGGTCGCCGGGGAGGATTATTTTCTTCAACTCTTGGTCGCCGGCGAACCCCAGACCCGGCGGTTCGATTCGGTCGCGATTTTCAGGGACTCGCTCCAGGTGGTGCTTCCCCCGAGCGCCCGCACCGTCGATCCGACCAACTGGGTGTTCGCCGCCACGACGCCGGTGATCCGGGTCGTGGTGTCGAATCGTTTTCCGGACAAGCCCGTCGTGGGCGTCCGACTCAACGGACAATTGCCGAGCGGGACGTATCCGGACGGCACTCCCTATTTCGATTGGAATGTCAGCTTCGCGGATTCCGGGATGCGATTGACGCCGAGCGCGACGAACGATTCCGGGGTAAGCGTTGCCGGTCGGCCGGTGGTGGTGGGCTTCGTCGCGAACGATGCGCCGGGCACCGCCATCCCGGTTCCCTCGGGCTTCACCATCGATACCGTGAACCTCCGGTTTGCGTCGTGGGATCCGTCGGATCCTCCCCAACTTGGGAAGCCGGGAACGCCGACGCGATGGTGGCGCTACGAGGCGGCCGAGGACGGGTATTCCGAAATCCAGATCTCCGCAACGGACGGCGCGAGCCTAGGGGTTTTCACGGCGGACGGCGATCGTCTGGTGTCGGTCGGAATCCCGAGGCCCATCGCCCCCAACTTAACCCTGATCAGTTTTCCGACGAGCGCGGGGAAAACGTATCTGGTCGGAATCGGCGGGACCGGAAACGTCGGGTTGTACCCGATGTTTCAACACAAGGTCCGGTGGACGGGGCTCGACGCGCACTTCAACGCCGGCAAAAAGGCGGTGATCGGGCTGTGGCCGGTAGGCGTGTCCTCGGCTATTGTGGATGAAATCCGCTGGAACGACACGGTGCTCGCCACCTCTTCCGCGATACCGTCCATTTTCGATGCGGTTCCTCCGGCGTCGGGCCTCACGACGTTGTCGGTGACCTACCGGATTCCAAACTTCTCCGGCCAGACGAAACTCGTGGTCCCGGTGCTCGTCTCCCCGGCGAACGACGATCTGGAAGCGGCGGTCCCTCTGGATATCTATGAACCGACGCAGTCCACGGGTTTTGCCGGCGCGGCGGAAGTGGCGGCGACGCGCGAATCCAGCGAGCCCGACCCGGGCGGAGCGGGTTTGGGAACGGTCTGGTTTTCCTTCCAGCCGATCCGTGGCGGGACCTACCGGGTCATGCCGGCCCCGGGCGTGCCATTGCCGCGCGACCTCGCGGTGTTCGAGGGCGGCTCGAATCCGACGTACGAAAACGTCCGGGAAGTCCTGAGGGGCGGCGATGGTGGAGCGGATCTTGGATTTTCAGCGGTCGCCGGAAAGACCTATTACCTGTCCGTCTCCGCCGACCGCTTCTATTCGCTGCGTATTATATGGCGTCCGCCGGGGGATGCCTTCGCGGATGCCCCGTGGCTCCCGGGCATCGATCCCGATTTCGTCTGGAATCCGGCGGTGGCCGGGGCGGAGCCGGGCGAGCCGACGCACGGCGGCTCCCCGGCACGCCATTCCTTCTGGTGGGTCTATGAAGCGCCGGCATCCGGCATTTTGGTCCTTCCGTTTTCCCTATATGATTCCGGCCCATCCGCCGTGGACCCGGCCTTCGGCATCTATCAGGGCGACACCCTCGGGTCGTTGGCGCCCGTTCCTTTCAAGCGGGCGAACGGCGGGGATTCGGGAAGCGTCCGCTGGAACGTGGAACGCGGGCAGACCTATCGGATCGCCGCGGATTCCGGCACGACGTTCCGGCTCGGCCTGCCGGTCTTGCAGACGTTGGATTGGGCCACCGTGCCGCCGCGGGTTGTCGCCGGGAAGCCATTGGCGATCCATCTCGTCGATCTGGATCCCGCGGAACCCAAGGCGACCGTGAAACTGATCCCGGAGGCGGGCACGATCCGGGGCTCGGGCCTGGACTGGGAGTGGATCCCGGTCGGCAAAGGTTCGGAAACCTTGAACGTGGTGTATCGCCGCGGGACCAACTCGGAACAGTCCTTCACGGTGCGTGTTCCAATCACGCCCCATAACGACGATTTCGCCGACGCGGACATCCTGGGCTTTGCCGGTGCGTCCGCCGTCGCCTCGGGCAACTTCGTGTACGCCTCCCGCGAGGCGGGCGAGCCGGTTTCCGTGGGCGACGGCAAGCCGACGCTTTGGTACGCGTGGACCTGTTCGGAGTCGGGATTGTATGAGGTGTTCGTCGCATCCCCCGTGAGCCACGGCTGCGAGGTTGTTTCGGGGGCCTCGTTGTCCGCCTTGGAGCGGGTCGATTCCGGGCCCTTGCCGCGGGGCTCTCGCGTGTTCACGGCGACATCGGGCAACACCTATCGGATCGTCGTGTCGCGGGATTCGCCCGACGTCGTGCCGGCCGACATCTTTTTCGACCTCCGTCTGTTCCGGAGCGCGGACAACGACTCGTTCGACGCGCGGCGGGTATTCGACGGGAGCCGTCGCGTCGTATACTCGACGGTGTTCGGCGCCACGGCGGACGCCGGGGAGCCGGAGCCGGCGCGCGCCGGGGTTTGGTTCGAGTATCGCCCGGCACGTGGCGGCACGGTTCGTTTCGGCGCGATGCATGCGGGCGACGGCCTGAGGGTATTTCGTGGGACGCAGTTGGGTTCGCTCGAATCATTGATGCCGGATGGGGTGGACCTGCCCGAATGGGCCGGAACGGCGACCGCCGGCGAACCCATGGTCATCGAGATGGCGCCGTCCGCCGGAAACCAGGCGCAACCGGAGGGCAGTGCGCTCTACGTGATTCCTCCCGGGGATCCCGCGGGGGACGCCAGCGACCTGATCGCGAACCGCCTGCCGTTGCCGGTCGGGCAAACCGTGAACGAGATCGTGTTTGCCCCGGGCCAGTACGAGGCCGTCGAGGCGGCGATGTTGCCGTCGCTCGTTCGCTCGCAGACGCTGTGGTGGGGCCACGTCGCGAGCGGTTCCGGGCGCTTGTTGGTCCGTGTTTCCGCGACGAACGATTCCGCGGGATCGATCCCGCCCGCGTTGGCCGCGCTCGAGGAGCTTCCGGACGGATCCTTCCGGCCCCTCGCCAATCTCGATTCGCTGAGACCGCTGGCGCTCGATCTCGTCAATGGCCAACGCGTCGCCATCCGTTTGGCCGGGATGCCGGGTGCAATGGCGAATCTGGATTCGGAATGGACGGCGACGCCCGGGACGCCAGTCGTCGTGTTCGACGTGGCCGACGATGGATCCCATCGCGTGCGCTTTGCCTCGGTTCCCGGGCAACCTTATACGATCCATCAGGCGACGAGTCCCTCGGGTCCCTGGACGCCCCTACGGTCGGTGGATCGGGCCGGGCCGGAGGTCAGCGTGTCGCTCGATCCGGAATCCCGGGACACGATGTTCTATCGCGCGACGAGCCCGTGAGAAACGAACGAGGGACGTTCCTTCCCGTATCAGCCCCGGCCGGCGCGCGGACGCCCGAAATCCGTTCCTTGCGGAGTCGCGGCGGCGTGGCAACCTTCCTCCCTCGATATCATGCAAAACCACAAGATCCGGGCCTGGTTGAAACCGTCGTGCGGCTGGAGCGGCGGCGTCCGCGCCGTGTTCAAGAAGTACAACCTCGCCTTCGAGGACAAGGACGTCATCAACCGTCCCGAAAACTTCCAGGAGATGGTCGAGCTCACCGGCCAGATGAAGCAGCCGTGCGTCGAGATCGACGGCCGCATCCTCGCCGACGTCAGCGGCGAGGAAGTCGAGGCGTGGATGATCCAGAACGGGATCGTGAAACCGAGCGACGCCGTGCCCGAAGTGCCGATCGACCAGCCCTGCGCGCACGAAATACCCGGCGCGCCGTCGCCGGTCGCGATGCGTCGTTGATTGGAAGCGCCGTGCATTGGCGGCACGGGACGGCGAGGACGTAGCGCGGGCGTCCCCGCCTGCGGTAGACGCGGGCGTCTCGCCTGCGCAAAAGAGGGCGTCCCGCCCGCGGGCATTGTGCAGGCTTGCCCGATCAAAAAGATCCCCGCTTCTCGCACGCGGGACGCCCGCGCTACAAAGCGCCGCCTGGCGAGGCGGGGCGTGGGCGGGGACGCCCACGATTTGCGCAGCTGCGGACTGCCGCTCCACTTCGTCAGCCCGTTGGATGGCCTCGGGACTTTCCGGTTCACTGTCGCCGTTGCTACCATTTGAGGACCGCGAGCCTGGGCACGCGGTTGAAATGTCCGTCGCGAGTCAGGAGCGGGAGGTCGTGCTCACGGGCAATGGCGGCGATCCACACGTCGTTTTCGGGAATCGGGGTTCCGTTCCGTTTCAACTCGGACCGAACCTCGGCGTACATCGCCGCCGTCCGCCGCGTCACGTCGAGCACCTTCCAGAACGGCAAATTCGCCTCCAGCCATTCCTCGTAGGCATCGCGGTGCCGGGACGACCGGATGCCGAATCGAAATTCCCCAAGGACCACTACCGGCACGGCAAGCAATAGGGCTTCCTCCAGCACTGCCCGCATGGATTTGTCGCCGTCGGCAAATGCCGATAGGGCATTGGTATCGAGGATCATTTCCAGTCGTCCGGACGGATGGATCCGAACTCGGACTCAATCGCCCTTTGGATCCGGCGGGATTCCGCGCGCATCGTTTTGGACGCGCCCAACGCGCCGAACCCCTTCAGCCAGGGTTTCCCGCCGGCGTCGTTCCCCTTTGGATGAAGCTTTTCCGCGATGGCCTGGGTGAAGAATTCGCGCAGCGAGATGCCCGCGCCTGCGGCATTAGCCTTCGCGCTCCTGAACAGCGCGTCCGGAAGTTCGAACGTGGTCTTCACGACCCGAACTTCCCATAAATATGGGAGCGGTCAAGCGCCTCACCCCAACAGCTTTTTCAAGACCTCTCCCTCGACGTCCGTCAGCCGGTAGTCCCGGCCCTGGAACCGGAACGTCA
>JANYDN010000142.1 GCA_025363585.1 Verrucomicrobiota bacterium
GTGGCCGCGGGCCCGGGCGCGCCGGACTGGTCGCCGGTCGACGGCGAGCCGCGTCGTTTCTACCGGGTCGTGCCGCGGTTGCCTTGAGAGCCCTTGCTTGCCCGTGTCGTGCCGCGCGTGTGTTCCTTTTGGACATGCTCCCCGTCGCGCCGCGTCGCATTCGAGCGCTTGTCGCCGTCCTGGCCGCCGGGCTGGCCATCGCGCGCGACCGATCGCTATCGAACAAGCGCCTGGTACGGCAATTCCCCGACCATGGCTTCGACGGCATGCGGTGCGACGTCGACGGCAACCTAGATATAACCCGGCACGGGAAGGGAACGGTGGTGAAGATGTCGCCATCCGGCGAGGTGCTCCGCGAGATCGACGTCCTCGGAACGAGCCCGTCGAACCTTTGTTTCGGTGGCCCGGACGGTTGCACCGTGTACGTGACCGAGGTGGAGAAACGCCGCTGGGTGTCGTTCCCCGTCGATCGCCCGGGATTGGAATGGGCGCGGTTGAGATAGCGGCGACGGGCCCGGCCGGAACAACTCATTTGGGAAGCGGGAATATTTCACGCCAAGGGGGACCAAGGCGGAGCAAGGTTCCGTGAAGGCGGATCGGAACCCATCATTGGGTCGCGCTGTTTGGCGAATAGTATCCGCCAGGCGTCCGTGGGTTGGCCTTGGTCGGTCTTGGTCTTTCTTGGCGTGAAATATTTCCTCTTCCGCGACTGCATTCCTTCGCCCTGGATCGTTGCGGGACGGGCCCCGCTCCGATAGCGTCGAGGCGTCGTGAAAGCCGCCATCCCCGCCGATTTGAAACAGGACCTGCCGCAAAACCAATGGGGCAAGATCCTGTCCGTCACTCCCGTGGTGATGACCGTCGTCGCCACGTTGCTCGCGGGCCTGGCGTCCAGCGAGATGACCCGCGCCCAGTACGAGCGCGCGTACGGAGCGCAACTGCAGTCCAAGGCCGGCGACCAATGGGGTTATTTCCAGGCCAAGAAACTCCGCGGCGCCATGCAGCGGACCTCGATGGACCAACTCCGCGCGACCGCGGATATCCGGCCGTTGGACGGGTCACGGTTGTCGGGCGATGCCGGCGCGCCGGTGCTCGCGGCACTGGTCTCCGGCAAGGTGTCGGCCGTGCCCGGTGGCCCTCAGGCGGATCCCGCCATCGTCGCGTCGATCACGGCCGTCGAGGGAAACCGCCCGGAGCCCGAGATCGCCGATTTGTTGGATCATGTGACGGACGCGTCGCTCGCGGGCGCGCTGGCCAAGGCGCGGGACGACGTCGCGGCCTTCGACGCGGCGATCAAGCCGGTGGGCGACGGCATCGACCGCATCGAGGAAACGGTGGCGCCGGACGACAAGGCACTGCACCGCGACGTGGCGTTCGCGCGGATCCGGTACAACGCGAACCGCTATGACCTCGAGGCGCGCATGAACCAGTCGGTGGCCAACATCCTGGAACTGCAGGTCCGCAAGGCGAACATCGCGGCGGAGCACCACCACCGGCGCAGCGGGAAGTTCTTCCTCGGGATGCTGGGGGCGCAGGCCGCGGTGATCGTGTCCACGCTCGCGGTCGCCGCTCGCAAACGGAATTTCATGTGGACCATCGCGGCCGTGGTGGGCGTCGCCGCCGTCGCGTTCGCGGTCTATGTCTATATCAAGGTTTGACCCGGAACGGGAGGCGTTTTACGGAAGAAAGGCCCGGATTTTACGGAAGGAAGCGAAGGAAACGAAGGGAACCAAGATTGGGATCGTTGCGCGGTGGTTGTGATTCGGCGGCTTCGTTTCCTTTGTTGTCTTCTGTAAAAAGTTTGGCCGGTCACCTGCCGTATTGCGTGTCGGCGACCGGTTCCATCCATTCCACGACCTTGCCGTCGAGCGCTTCCTGGATGGCGATGTGGGTCATCGCGGTGGTCGCGGTGGCGCCATGCCAGTGCTTCTCTCCCGGGGGGAACCAGACCACGTCGCCGGGCCGGATTTCCTCGACCGGCTCTCCCCATCGCTGCGCCCAGCCGAGTCCCGACGTGACCACCAGCGTCTGTCCCAAGGGATGCGTGTGCCATGCGGTGCGGGCACCGGGCTCGAACGTCACGCTCGCTGCCACGGCGCGCGCGGGTGGCCTGGATTGGAAGAGAGCGTCGATCCGGACGGCGCCGGTGAACCAGTCGGCCGGGCCTTTGGACGAGGGCCGCGAACCATTGCGGGTGATTTCCATGACTAGCTATGTTCGGAGGTTTGAAGACGTTTTACAGGGGGAAACGGGGAAAACAGGTGGCGGCTCGCGTTGAAGGCCGGAGGGGGTTTTACAGAAGGCAACAAAAGGAACGAAGAATCGGTGCGGGTGTCGGTGTCGATCGGCGACTTCGTATCCTTTGTTGCGTTCCGTTAAATCAATTGGCGTCACCAGGCTGGCCACAAGAAGCGCAGGCGGGACGCCCGCGACTACCGCAGGCGCGGACGCCCGCGCTACGTCATGCGCCGCCCAAGCGCTTGCCGACTTCCGCCAGCCAATGGGCTTCCGGCAACGCGTACGGACGGAAGGTTTCCACGCGTCCCTCCCGGTCGTTGTAATAGACCGCGCCATATAATCCCAGGGTGCTGGCGGTCGGCGCGTCCATGAGGCTCGACGAATCCGAGGCGCTCATTTGCAACAGGACCCGGCTCTCGAATTCCGTGAGTCCCTTCCGTCCCAGATAGCGGTTGGCGTTGTTGTAGGAATCCACCGCCACGACGAGGTGGATTCCGTTGGTGGGTCCCTCGACCTGCAGGGTCTGGAAGGTCGCGGCGGCCGCGGCCGCGGGATCGGCCGGGTCGCTGGAAAACCCAAAGCTATCGTCGGGCTTGAGCTTCTTGCATTGCTGCAAGCCCACGACGACGACGAAGACCGATGGCTTGCCCTCGTGCCCGTTCGCGGTCCTTTCGGCGAGTTCGGCGGACAGTTCGGCCATGGCCGCGGGCAGTTGGCCGGGCTGCACTTGCTCGACCGGTTGCGGCATCGCCGCGATCGCGAGGCGCAGCAATTCGCTCCGGGCGGTGCCGGACGGGATCGCGTCGACCACCACGAAACGCGCGGCGGACGGCGGATGCTGGGCCGCGAGCGATACCAGCGCGGAGATCACCAGCGACAGCGACGCGTCCTCGCGTTGGCCGACGACGAGGAGATTGCTGCCGCCGGTGCGCGAGAACACGGCGGACGTCGGGCCCTTGATGGAATTGGGCGCGCCCAGCCAGGCGGCGGGCGACGTGGGCGCGCGTTCCGGCGGGCGGGCGAGGCAACGCAGCAGGTCGGGATTGTTCTCGATGCCAGCCGGCGCGCTGCCCTCGAAGACGACGGGCACGGGCGCGATGCCGCCGAGTTGCGCCGTGCGTTTGCGGATCTCGTCGAGGTAGCGGTCGCGGACGTCGTCGGGCAACCACACGGCCTGGAACGGGCTGTTCGCCTCGAGCGCGCCGGCCGCGTCGTTGTAGATGCCCTCGCCGGGACGCGAGAGGAGGCGCGGCGCGGGGTTTTCCTCGCCCATGATGAGGTAGGCGTCCGCCTCGTCGCAGTGGAACGCGATGCGCACCGCCATCTGCCCAAGCGTGGCGCGGGCCAACGCATAGGTACCGCCGAGCGTCTGCGAGGCGAGGATGACGTGGATGCCGAAGGCGCGGCCCTGGCGCACGATGCGATCGAGGAGCACGGCGGCGTTTTGCGAGACGCGGTCTTCCTGCACGAAGTACTCCTGGAATTCGTCGACCAACAACAGGCATCGCGGCATCGGCTCCTTGCCGCCGCCGTTCCTATATCCGGGCACGTCCTGCACCCCGAGCGCGCGGAACAGGTCGCCGCGCCGCCGCAATTCCTCGTCGAGCTTCTCGAGCACGCTCAGGCCGAACTCGCGCTCGCTCTCGATCGCCACGACGCGCGCGTGCGGCAGCCGTGCGGTCGCGTACGCCTTGAATTCCACGCCCTTCTTGAAGTCGACGAGATAGAACTCGATCTCCGACGGGCCGCAGCGCAACGCGAGGTTGGTGACTATCACGTGCAGCAAATTGGATTTGCCGGAACCCGTCTTGCCCGAGATCAGCGCGTGCTGCCGCGTCCCGCGTCCCAGCGAGAGGTATTGCAGTTTCGAGGCGCCGGTGCGGCCGATCGGCACGCGGATCTCGTCGATCGTGCCCTCGCCCCAGATCGCCGGTATCGCCGGCGCCACGACGTCGAACGGAACGGCAACCTTGTTGGCGTCGCCGCTGGCGCGGCCGATGCGGTGCAACAGTTCGGTCGCGAGTTCGGGCGGCGGCGGCGGATCGAACGCGAAGCGGACGCCCGGTCCGAGCGCGGGCAGCGTGGAGAATTCGGAGCCGGCGCGGACGACGACGACACCGGCCCTCCGCAATTCCTCGGGAACGAAGCCGGCGGGAGATGGCTGGCGGCGGTCCCAATGGAGCAGGGTGATGATGCCGCAGCGCGGGCCGTTCGTGACGAGGTTGACCAGGCGGCGCGCGGCGGTCTCCGTGAAGTTCACCGGGAATCCGGTCACGACCAACAGGTGGTGGCGTTCCGCGATGCTCCCCGCCTGGGCGTTGTAGTCGGCCAACGTCGCGAAATCGTTCCGGAGATACATCTGGATGATTTTCTCCAGATGCTCGGTGAGTTCGGCGAGCCGGTCCTCGATCTGTCCGGGCTCCGTCCAGATGCGCTGGCTCGTGCCGCCCTGCGCCTCGGCATAATCCGCGAGGTGCATGAGGCTCGCGAAGGTTTGCCCGAGCCCGACGGGATCGAGCACGGTGAGCTTGAGTCGGCCGGGCGGGAATTGGCAGAGCAGGCGGAACGCGATGTTGTTCAACGCGGGTCCCGCGGCCTCCGCGCCGGTCCGGTCGGTCTCGATCACCAGCGATCCCTGTTCCGGATACGCCAGCCAAACCGGCAGCGTATAATGTTCGGCCCCGGGAACGCGGAGCCGGAGGTCGGACGGACGCGTGCCGGCGAACACCGGCAGGTCGACGGACAACGTCCCGATCCGTGGCGGGCCCGAGAATTCCGCCGGCGGCGTCCAATCCTTCCAACGGCCGGAACCCCAATCGGGCGCGGACTCGGCGGCCCGCGCGTCGGTCTCCGCGAGGAAGGCGACGGCCGGTTCGATGCCGCGTTTCCAATCGGACGACAGCGCGGTCCAGCGGTCGGCCTGGTCGCGCTCGACCCGCGCCGCCTCGTCGCGCGACGTTCCGGAAAGGGACTCGCGGACTTGGGCGAGTTGTTGCTCGAGCAGGGCCACGGCCGCGCATTGCGAGGCCTCGAGGCGCGCCAGCCCGGTCTCGCGCAGCCGGCGGTTCGTCGCCTCGGCACGGTCGGCTTTGCGGCCGACATCCACGCAGGCGTCGGACCGGGCGCGCGCGGTGGCCTCGCCGTGCCGCGACCAATCGTCCTTGATGCGACGCTGGGTCGCCGCGAATTCCTCCTCGATGCGCGCGGTGTCGGAGCGATGGCGCGTCGTGGCCTTGGCGTCGGCGGACGCGAGCCAATGCCGGACGTCGGAAAGCCCGCGCGCGGCGGCTTCCGCGGCGGAGCGGGCCTGGCTTTGGACGAGGAATTTCGCGCCGATGTATATCAGGACCGCGACGGCCGCGACGATGCCGGCAAGCTTCGGCTCGATCGGGGCGTGGCCGATCAAGGGCAGTCCATGGACGGCGCCCGCGAAACCCGCCGCGGCCAACACGATGAACAACCACGTCGGCATCCAGCGGAACACCGGGAGCAGGAACGATCGCTTCAGGGCCGAATGCGCCTTCTCGAGTTCGCCAAAAGCCGCGTGGACGTTGGCGACGGTTTCGTTCTCGTCGGGCACCAGATCGGGAGCGGGCCAGGGATGTAGGGGCGATTGCCAGCGCCGGAAGAGGCCGATTCCGCCGAGGGTCGAACGAAGGCGGGTCTCGATCCCAACCAACATCGCATTGCAGGTCGCCAACTCGGCGTTCATCGCCGCGAGGGCGTCCTGCGTGGCGGCGAGGTCGGCGACGCGGCCTTTTTCGGAATCGAGCGTGGCCTTCTGGAACCCGAACACGATGCGGCCGTCGTGTTGGTCGATCTGCTGCGTGGCCCGGCGACGGCTGTCGACGCGGGCTTTCTGGATGCGATCGGCGCGGGCCTGGAAGCGTTGCGTGGCGCGGACGATGGCGAGGCGATGTTCGTCGGCAAGGGCGGCGCGCCGTCGCGTCGCTTCCTCGGCGTGGCGGGCACCGGAGTTTTCCGCACTGCGGTTCTGCGCCGCCCAGCGCTTTCCCGACTCGAGCTGGAGTTCCGTCTCGCGGGCAACGGCGTCGGCGATCAGGCGGCGGAAATCCGCGAGCACGGCGCTGGTCCGTCCGATGGTGGGCACGCTATTCACAGTCTTCCTTCACGCGGAGCATCAGTTTTTCCAGTTGCTCCATGGCGGCGACGGCCTTCTCGACGTCGGCCATCAATGGGACAAGATATCGTTGGTGGAACTCGCGCGCCTTGTCGTCCGTCCACGTCGCACGGACGTGTTCCCATTCGAGGGACAGTTGCCGGGACATGCCGGACAACCGGGCCTTGGTCGCGTGAACGCTCATGCTGTCAGGAGGCGGGCGGCGCGTCGGACGATTTCGCGGGGGTGTCCGTCGGCGCGCCGGACGCCGCGGGTTCGACGGGTTCGGCGGATGAAGCGCCTTCGGGTTCGGGTGCCGCGCGGTGCGGGACAAGATTGCGGGCGGCATAGGCGTCGATCGCGGCGAGGGATTGGTTGAGGAAATTCACGGCGCGACCCATGTCGACGGAAAGGACGGCGTGAAGCTGCTCGATCTGCTTCACCATCGGCAGGCTCTTGTTCTCGAAATCGCGGCTCCAAATCTTGACGCGGCCGAGTTTACCCCGGGCTTCCTCGAAGGCGCGTTCGGCGCGGTGGACCTGCATCTGGAGATGGCCCGAGGGGCCGCGGTCGGATCCGATGCTCTCGCGGAAAAGACTCTGGCGCGCCTCCTCGACCTTGCGTTGCCGCTTCCAGAGCTCGCCTTCCCAGTGCTTGCGTCGATCGATGTCGAGCCACGCCTGCTGGCGGGCGACGTCGATGCCGGCTTCCTCCACCGCGACGCGCGCCCCGGTGACGAAGGTCAGCAACTGGGCCCGGAAGCGCTCGATGTCGTCGATCGACCGGATCTGGGCGTGGTCGGCCATGGGATGCGTCGGCTAGCGTTGCTTCAGGTATTCCTCGATGTGCTGGGCTTTCCTGAGGAGGAAAGGCGCCTGCTGCTGGGAGAGCTCGACGAACTTCCGCAGCGATTTGGCGACCTGGAGGAATTCGTCGGCAAACTTCTCGTGTTCCTGGTCCTTCCAGGTGTCGCCGAGCGAGGCGAAGCGGGCCTGGAGCGAGGCGAGGCGCGCGAGGGTGTCGGCGTTGAACCGGTTGAGTTCGTCGGCGAAGCGGCGGACCTTTTCCGGGTCCATGACGGCGTGTGGCATGCGACGGGCCTTTCGTGGTCGGCGATCCCGCGGGTGATCCGGGTCGGGAACGGCGAGCTCGCGTCGAGCGTAGGCACACGCGGTGGGACGGGCCAGAAAAAGGATGGGGGAATGCGGGGGCGAGGTTTTTTACAGGAGGGAACGAAGAGAACGTAGGCCGGGACCCGACGTTCGTGGAACGCGGGTTTCGCATGTGCCGATGGGTCCGCGTCGAATTCCGGACGAGGCAGTTGGTCCTTTGTCATTCACATCGGCTGTCCTCTGTCCTCTCTGTTTCCTCCTGTTAAAAAATTTCCCGACCGCAACGGCTTCGTTTCCTTTTGCAAGACCCCCTGGCGATCATTTCGCTTCCGGATGTTCCCCTGCGAATTTCCAGGACGATTGCGTCCCGCGGGTCAGGGGCACGCCGAGCATTCCCGCCCGGATCAACTCGATCGGAATCGCATTATAAGTCAGGACGGTGTCGTTGAATTGGCGGTCCGTCATGCGGCCGGCGCCCACGATCTCCTCCCGCAACGCGCGCAGTTGCATCCCGCCGATCATGTAACCGCATTGGTAGAGCGGGGAATAGTCGCCGCCGATGTAGCGCCGCACCTCGCTGGTCGCGCCGGACTTTTCGTGGCCGACCTTGTCCACGAGGAAATCCACCATCTCCGTCGGCTTCATTTGGTTCAGGTGGAATTTGAGGCTCACGATGATCCGCGCGCAGCGGTGCATGCGCCAGAAAAGCATGCCGATCCGATCCTCGGGCGATTGCCCGTAGCCGGCGTTCCACAATGAGATTTCCCAATACAAGGCCCAGCCCTCGACCAGGAACGGCGTGCGGAAGAGGGATCTATAATCGCGGTTGCGTTCCGCGACGAAGCCTTGCAGGTGATGCCCGGGAATCAACTCATGGGCCGCGACGATGCGGGTGAAATGCCGGTTGTTCCCGCGCATCGACATCAACTTGTCGTCGTGCTTCATCTCCTCCTTCGCGTAGGCCACCATCATGTTCTGCCCGCCATAGGCCGCGTACGGGAGATTCTTCTGCCCCTCGGGCGAGATCATCGCGAGCCGCCAGGTCTCCTCGCAGAGCGGCGGCACGGTGACGAGGCCGCGGTCCTTCACGAAGCGGATGGCTTCGCGCGCGAGATCGGCGACCAACGCGTCCTGCTTGCCCGGCGGCACGTGATCCGCCTTCACCTTGGCCAACGCCGCCTTCCAGTCGTCGCCGAATCCCATCTCCCTCGCCGCCTTCCGGATCTCGGTCTCGCACCAGGCGAATTCCTTCTCGCCGATCGCGATCAATTCCGCGGCGGTATAAGGCAGGAACTCGCCCGCGATGCCGTCGGCCAACGCGCCGGCCCCGAGGGCATCGCCGACCAACGGATCCTCGTCCTTGCCTTTCAGGCCCGCGATCTCCTCGCGCAGGTGCTTGGCGAAGTCGTCGAGTGCCTTGCCCGCCTCCTCGTTGGGCTTGCGAAGCCACCAGGAGAAATCCGGTTGGAAGCCATCGTAGAACGCGAACCAGGTCTGGAGCGTCCCCCGGATCTGGCCCACGGCCACGGCCGCGCGCCGCGCCGTCTCGGGGGTCAGCACGATGGGTTTCGCGGCGAGTTCTTTCGACAGGCTGGCCGCTTCCAATTTCACATCGGCAACCTTCGATGCGTCCGGCGCAACCGCTTTGCCGTCGGGCTTGGCCTCCTTCGGCTTCTCGACGCGCTTTTGCAACTGGCGCACCCGTTCGGCCAAGGCGGAGATTTTGGACGCGGCCGATTCGGCGTCGACGGGTTCCATGAGCCACCGTTGTCGCTCGAGTTCCTGAACGGGCGCGCGGAACGATAGCAGCTCCTCGAGCTCCGACAGGCGGGTTCGTTCCAGGGCCAATCCGGAAAGTTCGGAACGGAGTTTCGTGCGGAGCAAAAGGTAATCGACGCGTCCCGGTTGGCCGAGGACGTCGAAGTCCACGGCCTCGAGCCGGCGCTGCCATTCGACGAGGAGTTTCTCGGATCGCTCGATGCGGAACCCGGACCAAGGGAGGTCATAGAACTTGGAGACACCGGCATGGTCCGCCTCGAAGGTTCGTATAAGATCGGCGAGTTCGGCCGCTGGAGCCTGGGCGAACACGAGGCCCGGCAAGGCAAGGAGAAGCGCGAGGGCGGCGGCGAAGAGGCGGGGAAAGGAAAGCGGTTTCATCCGTCGGGTGATCGATCGATGCGGCGAACGCTACAGGGCGCGGGCCACCGGGCAAGCCGTAGCGATGTTGGCTTCCCGCGCCAGCGAAACTTGTGGGCCGCGTGCCCCCACGCGGCGTTGTTGTGGTCTTTCGGCGCCGGGTCGGGGGACCCGGCCTCCAAGCACTTGGTTCCTAGGTTGTCGCTTGCTGAGTGGGCCGCGTGCCCCCACGCGGCGTTGGCTGTGGGATCCGCGATTCACGATCGCTGCCGCGACGAGCTACCCAAGCTAGGGCGTTGCGGTCCGCCCATTCCGACGGCACGCTGTCGCGTCATCCAGTAAGCCGCGCACTGCAAATCACGCCACGCCACGCCATGAAACGCATCGCCGTAGTCCTCTTGCTGCTCGTCGCCGCACTCGCGGCGCGTGGCGCGGGCGCGGACGCCGCGACGCTGTGGTCCACTCGGGTCCGGCCGATGTTCGACGTGCATTGCCTCAAGTGCCACGGGCCCATCGATCGCAAGGGAGGCCTCGAGTTGGATTCGCCGGAGATGGTCCTGAAAGGCGGCGACGAGGGAATGGTCGTGGTTCCCGGCAAGCCCTCGGCCAGCGCGCTCTTCCTGAATCTTGCGCCGGGCGGCGATCCGCACATGCCGCCGAAGAAGCAGCTCACCGACGCGGAACGCGACGTCGTGCGCCTGTGGATCGCCGCGTTGAAGGACGCGCCGCAAAAAAAGCCCTCCAAGCCGAAGGCGCCGCGCAAGTTTGATTCGGTCCAGGAAGCCATCGATGCCTATGTCGCGGACGGTTTGAAGGAACGCGGGATCAAGGCCGTGCCCGGCGTCGATGACCGCACGTGGTGCCGCCGCGTGCATCTGGATCTCGTCGGGCGCATCCCGACGCCCGCCGAGTCCGACGGGTTTCTAGGGATGCCGCCGAAAACCCGTCGGGCCGCGTTGGTGGACCGGTTGATGGCGTCCGCGGAATATCCGGTGCGCATGAGGGAGCTGTGGGACGTGTTCCTGATGGGACGCACCAAGCGGGACGGGCACGAGGACCGGCGCCGGCAAAACGGCTGGTGGGATTTCCTCGAGGCATCGTTCCGCACGAACCGTCCGTGGAACGAGACCGTGCGCGAGATCCTCGTGGCGCGGCCGGCGACGCCGGAAACTCGGGGCGCGTCGTGGTTCCTCTACGAACGCCGCAACGAGCACCAGGCGATCGCCGAGGCGGTGGCGCCCGTGGTGTACGGCACGCGGATCGACTGCGCGCAATGCCACGACCACCCGTTGGCGCGCGACATCAAGCAGGCGCATTACTGGGGATTGGTCGCGGCGTTCAACCGTTGCAAGAACGTCGACGGCGGGACGGCGGTCGGGGAATCGGCCACCGGCGGATTCGTCAATTTCACCAACCTGAAAAAGGAATCGCAGCCGGCGCGCGTGGCGTTGCTCGACGGCCGCGTGCTTGACGAAAAGCGTCCGGAGCCGGACGCGAAGGAGAAGGACGCGGACGACTTATATAGGGATCCCGCGTCGAAACCGCGGGTTCCGAAGACCTCGCGGCGCGAGGGATTCGCGGAATTGGCCACGCATGGAAACCCGCTGTTGGCGCGGGCGTTCGTGAACCGCGCGTGGGCCGCGTTCACCGGGCGCGGCATCGTGCATCCGGCCGACGAGATGAACGCGCGCAACGCGCCGAGCCATCCGGAACTATTGGATTGGCTGGCGACGGATTTCGAATCGCACGGCTGGGACACGCGCCGGGTGATCCGCGGGATCGTGTTGAGCCGCGTCTACGGCGCGGGCCGGGTGACGGCGTCGCCAGAGTCGTTCGCCGGCGTGGTGGAACGTCCGCTGGCGGCGGAGCAACTGGCGCGCTCGTGGCGGATCGCGGCGGGGCGCGCGCCGGCCGACGAGGCCTTGAGGAAGGCGGTGGTCGGGGCGATCCCGGACGTGTTGCCCAAGGATTACAACGCCACGTTCCAGCAGGCGCAGTTCCTGTGCAACGCCCCGTCGTTGGCCGCGATCCTCAAGGCCGACGGCGAGGGAACCGTGTCGCGTTTGGCCGCTTTGCCCGATGCCACGGCGCGCGCCCGCGCGGCTTTCCTCGCGGTATATGGCCGCGCTCCCGACGCGGAGGAAACGGCCGCGGCGCGAAGTTTCCTCGAGGCGCGGACGGGACGGCCGGCCGACGGAGCGCGCGATCTGACGTGGGCGTTGATGACCAGCGCGGAATTCCTGACGATGCCATGAAGTCCGAATCCAATGGACCGGTTCCCGGCCGTTGCCGGACCAACGAACACGCGTTGCACCGGCGGTTGTTCCTCAAGGGACTCGCGGGGGGCGCGGCGGCAACGGCCGCGAGTTTCTCGGGATTGTTCCACAACCCGGCGTTCGCGGCCGAGACGCGGAAGGCGGGGAAACACTGCATCCTGCTTTGGCTTTGCGGCGCGCCGAGCCAGTTCGAGACGTGGGACCCGAAACCCGGCCGTCCGAGCGGGGGGCCGTTCGGGAGCATCCCGACGCGCATTCCCGGCGTCCACTTCTCGTCGCTCATGCCGCAATGCGCCGGCATCGCGGACAAGCTGAACGTGGTGCGCAACATGAAGACCGCGCAGCCCGAGCATCTGCTGGCGATCACGTTGCTGCAGCGCGGGAATCCGGAGCGCGCGGGCTTTACGCGGCCGACGCTGGGCAGCGCGTTGTCGCAGGCGATCGGCCGTCTGGATTCGCCGATCCCGAATTTCGTTTTCATCGACCCCATTCCCGGCGGCAACGAATTCGAGCAATTCAAGGCGGGCAACTGGGCCGGTTGGCTCGGGGCGGAACACGCGCCGGTGAGGGTCGGCGGGGATTACACGCAGTGGCTCAACGACGCGACGGAATCGATCCCGAAGGACGACCGGGAATCGCGCGAGACGCTGCGGAGATTCCTGACGTCGAAATTCGAGCGGGACCGTTCGAGCGGCGTGGCGCGCAGCCAGAACGCGGCGTTCGAGCGGATGAAGGGGATGGCGGCGAGCGCGGGATTGTTCGACGTGAACAAGCTTCCTCCGAAAGACCGCGAGCGCTACGGGCCGGGCAGTTTCGCGCAGCACGCGCTGATGGCGCGCAACCTGGTGGAGAACGGCGCGCCCTTCGTGATGGTTGCCAACGGCATGAATTGGGACAACCACGTGTTCCAACACGAGATCCACCAGATGTTGGTGCCGGAGTTGGACCGCGTGTTGTTCCATCTGGTGAACGATCTCGAGCAACGCGGGTTGCTCGACTCGACCTTGGTGATCGCGATGGGCGAGTTCGGTCGCACGCCCTGGATGAACCCGGCGCGCGGGCGCGACCATTATCCCAACGCGTGGAGCCTCATGATGACCGGATGCGGGTTGAAACGCGGCGTGGTGACGGGCGCGACCGACATCGACGGCGTCGACGTGGTCGGCCAGGCGCGCAACGAGCAAAACCTCTTCGCGACGATCTTCACCGCGCTCGGCATCGATCCGCACGCCGAATACGACCTGCCGGGATTGCCGACGTTCCACCGGGTTGAGGACAAAGCCGAACCCATCCGCGAGCTGCTCGCCTGACGCCATGAAGCTGACATTGCTCCACGACCGTTCGCTGCCGACGGGCGTGTTGGGATTCGCATCGACCGCGGACGGCGCGCGCGCGTTCGCCGCCTGCGCGGACGGTTCCGTCAACGCGGTCGAGATGGCGTCCGGGAAAACGGAAGCCTTCGAGGCGAAACACGCGTCGTTCGCCAGCGGTTGCGTGGTGTCGGCCGACGGGAAGACGGTGATCTCCGGCGGTTACGACGGGATGTTGCTGTGGCATGAGGTTGCCACCGGCCGTTGCACGCGGCGCGTCCAGGCGCATCGTTTCTGGAATTGGCAACTCGCGTTGTCGCCGGACGGGCGGCATCTGGCGACCACGACGGGCCAGTACCTCGCGGCGGGTTGGAAATACGAACCGGCGGGCGAGAGCGAGCCTTCGGTAAAGGTATTTGATACGGCGACCGGCGAATTGGTGGCGTCGTTCGCGCACGTGCCGCCCGTGATGAGCTGCGCGTTCACGCCGGACGGAACGCATCTCGCCGCGGCGAACATGATGGGCGAGGTTCGGGTTTATATGATTTCGAAAGGCACCGGCGCCGAACCCATGGCGCGCTGGACCACGCCGGACTTCACGTCGTGGGGCACGACGAAAACCCATCACTATTGCGGCGGGATCTACGCGCTGGCGTTTTCGCCGGATGGCTCGGCGCTCCTGGGTTGCGGCATGGGCCCGATGGGCGACCCGATGGCCGGCAATGGCAAGATGACGTGGCAACGCTGGAACTGGGCGAAGGGCGAGCGCATCGACCAGATCAAGGACGGGCAGCATGGGTCCGGGTTGATGGAATCGGTTTCATGGCATCCCGACGGAAAGCATTTCGTGATGGCGGGCAGGCAGGCGCAGGGGACGTGGAACGCCGCGGTGTTTTCGGCCGTGGACGGGTCGCTGGTGCAATCGATCGACTCAAAGAAGCGCGTCACCCACGCGCGGTTCCTTGCGGGCGGCGCGCTGCTGGCGATCGCCGGGGCGCAGGGGCAGGGGGCGCGCAAGGACGGCGTCTGGCCGCCCTGGGGAAAGATCCAATTATACAAGGTTGAGGCATCATGAAGGCATTGCTCGCGATCCTGCTTTTCTCAATGGCCGCCGGCGTCGTCCGCGCGGCCGAGATCGAGTTGACCCTTCAAACCCGCGATCCGGCCTCGGGCAACATCGTGTTGTCCCCGACCAAGGTCGATCCGAGGCGAGTGGGCGTGATCGCGGTCGACGTGTGGAACTACCATTGGTGCAAGACGGCGACCATGAGGGTCGACGCGATCGTCCCGCGCATCGACCGGGCGCTCCAGGCCGCGCGCGAGCTCGGAATGACGGTGATGCTGTGCCCGAGCGACGTGGTCGACAACTACGTCGGCTACCCGCAGCGCGAGGCGGTGTTCGCGTTGCCATTGGTTCCCGTGCCGGCGTACGTGACCGTCCCGTGCCCGCCGGCGCCGGACGCCGGCGGCTGCGCCTGCGGACGCGAACGATGCGCGGTCAACTACGGCTGGGACGGAATGCATCCCGCGCTGAGGATCGGCACGGACGATCTCATGCCCGACACCCAGGCGGAGGTCTATGCGGTATGCCGCAAGAACGGGCTCACCCATTTGATCTATGTGGGCTTCCACACACAGGTTTGCCTGTTGGGAAAGCCAATGGGTTTGAGGGCGATGAAGTCGGCGGGCCTGAACTGCGTGCTCGCGCGCGACATGACCGACGCGCATCCGGGCTACGACCCGGCAGTCGGCTTCACGCCGGATCTCAACACGGAACGCGTGGTCGAGCATTTCGAGAAGCACTTGGCGCCGACGATCCACCTCGCCACCGAGTTGGCGAAGCTGGGGAAATGGGACACGAACCAGCCGATCGATCCCGTGCGGATCGCCCCCTGGGGAACCCGGATGCGGCCGCACCTGTTCGAGCAACCGGTCACGGTGACGCTGGCCGCGCCGCTCCAGCCCGGCGCGGAAATCCGTTACACCGTCGACGGCACCGCGCCGACGTCGGCATCGACGCTTTACACCCGGCCGCTGGTATTCGCCGACACGACCCATCTCCGGACGGCCGCGTATAGCAAGGGTAGGGCGGTGTGCGTGGAATCGGAGGGCGCCTTCGACCGGATGGGAGCGATGCCCGTGGCGCCGGATGTCCATATAGGGGATTTGAAACCGGTCCGGAGCGTAGGATTCGGGCATACCTACGGTGGCAGCGTGCGTTACTCGGGCAACACCCAGCCGCCGCGAAAGGACAGGTCGAACCTTGGCCAGGACCTGAAAATCAATCGCGCCGTCTATCGCCTCGGCATGGGGGTGCACGCGCCGTGCGAGCTGATGTACGCGATCCAACCCGGGTACAAACGGTTCGTGGCATTGGCGGGCGCCGACGAGAACCTGCTCGCCGTTAGCAACGGGTCGAACCTCGCGAAATACCCGAGCGTGGTGTTCAAGGTGTTCATTGACGGCCACGAGGCGGCAGCGAGCCCGGTGATGCGCGTGTTCTCGCCCGCATGGCGATTCGACGTGCCTATCCCCGAGGGCGCGAAACTCATCGGGCTCGTCGCGATGGATGCCGGGGATGGCTCGCGGGAGGATTTCGCGGACTGGGCCAATGCTGGCTTCGTGGTTGGCCCGTGATTTGCATTGCCTGGCTTGCGACCAAGGGTCGCGCCGGACATCGAATCCATCGCAAACCAACTTGTAGGGAAGGCCACTACCCGACGGCCCGCAATCCACCATGCACAAGAAGTGCGCTTCCCTTGCTTCCGGCGTCTTGCCTAATGACAGTACCTAGTGCAATGTGGCGCCGTCATGGATCTAACAAAACTCACGGCGACGAATTTCAAACGCATCGCCCGTTTGCTCGAGGAGAAGGAATCGCTGCAACAAAGGCTGGCCGACATCGACCAGGCATTGGGCGGCGGCGATTCGTCCGGCGCGTCCGCCGGGGCCCCCGCCAAGGCGTCTAAAACCCGCGTCGCGGCTGCCGGCGGCGGCAAGCGGCAGAAGCGCGGCCAATTGAAGGAAAGCATCGTCGCGTTGCTCAAGGGCGCGGGCAAGGGAGGCCTCGCGGTCAAGGACATCGCGGCCAAACTCAAGGTCAAGCCCGTGAACGTGCACACGTGGTTCGCCACCACCGGCAAGAAGATATCGGAAATCCGCAACGTCGACGGCAAGCGGGTCTGGGGCCGCTAAACGGTTTCAATCCACTTCGCCGGCCCCAGGAACGGCAGTTCCGTTCCGGTGGCCAAAGGCGGGGACGGGAAAACGGCGGACGACGCGAGGCGCCCGGTGATTTGACATCGACTGGGCGCCCATGCCGTTCGTTCCGCCGACTTTCTTTTCCCACGGTTGCCCATCGTGGAGCCATCGGTCGTGATCGGCGAGACGCATGCCGCGACTGGTTGCCATCCCGGGAAACACGAACGCGAAAGACGGGACGCTTTCCGAAACCGCCAGGCTCCGTTGCGTTGCCGCCGCGGAATATATGCGGACGGCGAAGGCCGACTTCCTCCTGACCACCGGGGCTTTTGTTTTGTCTGCCTGAATCGCGTCCACGCGCGCTCGGTCCGCGGCGCCCGCGCGATCCAAAGGGGACTCGAACTGCGAGGGTGCCAACC
>JANYDN010000145.1 GCA_025363585.1 Verrucomicrobiota bacterium
GGCACCGGCAAAACCACCATCGCGCGCTGGATCCACGAACGCGGCCCGCGCGCCGACGGACCGATGGTCGAGATGAATTGCTCGGCCATTCCCGAATCGCTCGCGGAATCCGAATTGTTCGGACACGAGAAAGGCGCGTTCACCGACGCGCGCCAGGTGCGGCTCGGACTCTTCGAGGCGGCGGGCGGCGGCACGCTGTTCCTCGACGAGATCAACAGCCTGTCGCTGGGGGTCCAGGGCAAGCTGCTGGGCGCGATCGAGGAACGCCGCGTCCGGCGTGTCGGCGGCAACCGCGTGATGCCCGTCGACGTCCGCGTCATCGCCGCCTCGAACCGCGATCTCCGCCAGGAAGTGGTTGCCGGCCGGTTTCGCGAGGATCTTTTCCATCGCCTCGATTTGTTCCGCATCTCCATTCCCCCGCTCCGCTCGCGCGGAGGAGACATCGTGCGGCTGGCGGAATCCTTGATCCAACGCTGCTGTCGCCGGCATCGCCTGCCGGCGAAGCCCATTTCGGAACTCGGCCTTCGCCGCCTCATGAACTACGGCTGGCCGGGCAACGTGCGCGAACTGGCGCACGAGGTCGAACGCGCCCTGGTGTTCGAGGACGGTCCCGGCCTTCAATTCGACCCATTGCTCGGTGCCGGCGGCATCGAGGAAATACCGGCGCCCGTCCCGTCCGTCGCGGCCGGCGAAACAGCCGTGCCCGGCCGGATACCGGGCGATTGGTTCAATGGCTCGTACCGGTTTCCGGAATCGGGCTTCCAACTCGAGGAGGCGATTCTACGGCTGATCCGCCACGCCTTGGCCCAGAAGAACGGCAATGTGTCCGGCGCCGCCCGCGTGCTCGGGGTTTCCCGGGACTACCTTCGCTACCGATTGGCCCCGGTCCGGTCGGGCGACGGCACCGATGCCGACGCTGCCGGCGACATGCCTGCCGGCAAATAATGAGCGGCTGGGAGCCAATGAAGGTGGGTGAAACACCCCAACGCCCGTAATGCCCTCCGGTCGATGCTCCCCAATACGGTTGTTTGCACGGGGATCGGCCGACGAGGCCGTTTGGAAAAGTCCAGTGATTAGTCGGTTTCAATGGCGTGACCACCGTGGCACGCTGGTTGCAGATACGTTGGTTCAAGACGAGTCCGGGAGGGATTCGGGCAAAGGCGGAAAGTTCGGTTTCGGTCACATCGAAAGAGGTCATCCCATGAAGCGCTTCAAAAACATCGTGTCGGTCCTTGCCTTGGTCCTGGGGCTTGCCGGCTCGGTCCGCGCGGACGACGGCGTGTCCGGCAGCGGTGGCTCCGACGTCCCGGGTACGGGGGACCACAAGTCCGGAAAGAAGGACGGCATCCGCCATGGCTTCGAGATCCCGAAAATCGGCGTTCCTCCCAACGCGAGCATTCCCGACGCCCTCAAGGTGTTGATCAAGCAGTATCAGGACGCCGCCCAGAAGTTCGCGGCCTCGCAGAAAGACCTCCTCGCGCGACTCAAGGGCGCGACCGACGAGGAAAAGCAGAAGGTCAAGGAGCAGCTCAAACTGAACCGCGACACGTTCCTCTCCGACACCTCGCAGCTCCGCTCCGACCTCCGCGAGCAACTCCGCGAATTGCGCAACACCCTCAAGGGCTCGACGCCCGGCGGCGTGGACACGGACCCGAAGGGCAAAGGCGGGCGAAAGCCGTGATCCTTCGGATTGATCCGGAATGACGGTCGGGTCCCCATCGAAATGCCCGCGCGCCACCGGCGCTTCCTTGGCCGCACTGCTGGCCCTGCCCGCGATGGCCGGCCCGTTTCCTTCGGGACCGATCCGCGACGAGCCCGGCCCGTTTTTCCTTTGGGACAGCGAACTCACCCTCCGCGTCGGCGGTGGCCACAAGGAAAACGTCCTGCTCGCGAGCACGGGACGACAGGATTCCGGCCTCGCGATCCTCGGTGTCGAGTGGTCGATCATCCGGCCGCCCATCGACGAGAACTCCCTCTTCTTCTTTTTCAGCGCCGACGCCCGCTACTACCTGAACCCGGCCGAGACCGGCCCGGGCCAACCGCCGGCGACGCAGGAACAACTCTATCTCACGCATGTCACCTACAAGCGCACGCTGAACGAACGTTTCACGGCCGGCCTCGCCTTGACCCATCTCTACACCGAGCAGGTGTTGGACGCCTCGGACTACGGAGGGGATCGCGGAAGCATCCGTGTGGTGGGGCACGGGATCATCGTGGCGCCCACCCTGCGCGAGGCCTTCCCGCGGGGATTCTTCGCGGAGCTTGGGTTTCCGGTGACCCGCGAGATCCTGCGCGCCCCCGTTTCGGGTTTCACGGAATGGGGACCCAAGCTCACGGGCGGTTGGATCTATTCCACCAACGGTTCCGTCGAGGCGTCGTTCGCGTACATCGACCGTCCCTTCGATACCCGCGAACAGGCGGACCCGCTGGGCATACCGATCCCCGACACGCGGCTGACCACCCACGATTTCCGGACGGATCTGGTGTGGAAACAAACGTGGGACGCCGGGCGCCGGTTCCAGACCACCGCGCGGTTGTTCCAAGTCCGGAGAACCGACAACGGCGAGGGGTTCACGGACTACGATCGGTGGGGAGCCGCCGCCACGATCAAGTTCGAGACCAAAAAATGGTTGCTGCGTGGCACGACCCGGTGGACCACGTACCACTTCCCGCTGCAGATCGTGTCGGTATTCGACCCCAGTCCGCGCACGCGCGAGGGACTCGAATTCGAGGCGCGGGCGGAGTACCGTTGGACGTCGAAGTTCCGCACGTACGCGGAATTCTATCATGAACAACAGCGATCGAACGTCCCCGTGGACGACCTGCACGGACACGTGTGGCAGGTCGGGATCGAGCGCGATTTCTAGGAACCCGACGCGATGAGGTTCCCCGGCATCCGGTCGCCGTGGACCGCGGGCGCGACCATCGTCGCCGCGCTGGCATTCCTCGGCGCGGCGATCGCGCTGGTCCAGGCCCCGATGCGCGCCGACCTCCGCCGTCAGATCGCGCGACGCGACGCAAGCATCGTGGCGGCGGTGCTCGAGAAACAGATCGGCGGCGGCGAAAACCCCGACGAGGCGGATCCGTTGGTCGCGTTGCTCGACGCGGCGGCAATCCCCGGGCTGCCCGGCATGGTCGGCGCCCGGTTGCACGCGCCCGAGGGCACGTTGTTCGCGACGTTGCTGGGCGACACCAATATCCCGGCCGGCGCGTCCGAACTCGTGGCCGGGGCGATCCGCGACGAAGTGGGCGTGCGCTACACGGCGTCCCCGCGACCGCTCCTGGATCTGGCCGTCCCGTTGCACGACCCCGGCGGGACGATGGTCGGCATCGCCGCCATGACGCTCGACGCGAGCGGCCTCGCCGCCGAGTACGAACGGCTCGACTCGAGCCTCGCGCGTCAAGGCTGGTTGGCATTCGGCGTCCTGGGTTCGGCGATGGCCGCCGTGCTTGGTTTCGTCTTTCGCCGGTTGCAACGGCTCAACCGGCTGCTCGAGGAACGCTCCGAACGCCTGGTGCGCGCGAACCGCGAGCTCGCGCTGGCATCCAAAACCAGCGCCGTCGGCGCGGTCGCGTCGCATCTGGTGCACGGGCTCCGCAATCCCCTCGCGGCCTTGCAACATTTCGTCGCAAGGGACGGACGCGGGGACGCGGCCGACCAAGCGGATGCGGCGGCGACGGCGCGGCGGATGAAATCGATGCTCGACGACGTCGTCCGCGTCCTCCGCGACGAACAAGGTTTGGCCGGGTTCGAGATCGGCGGCGGCGAACTCTGCACCGAGCTCGAGCGACGCCTGCGGTCCACCCTCGCCGGGCATACGGTCCGTCTCGAGACCCACGCCGAGGAAGGGCCGTCACTGGACAACCGTTCGGGAAACCTCGCGCTGCTCGTGCTCGAGAACCTCGCCATGAACGCGGTCCAGGCAATCGATGGCCCGGGAACGATCCGGGTCGAGGCCGGGCGCGCCGCCGGATCGGGATGGTGTTTCCGCGTGAGCGATACCGGCCCGGGAATCGCTCCCGCGGCCGCGGCGCGGCTTTTCACGCCGCAGGAATCCACCAAGCCGGGTGGCACCGGACTCGGGCTCGCGCTCAGCCGTCAACTGGCGCGCCACTTGGGCGGCGACCTGCGGCTGGATCGGACGGGACCCGACGGCTCGACGTTCCTATTGGAGCTTCCCGCGGACGCCGGGTGATTCCCGGGACGGCCCGGGGAGGGAAGGAGATCCGGCAACGGGGCGGCGTGGATTGCACCCGGACCGCCGATCTCCTAGCGTGCCGCCGGTTCTCGCATGAATTGCTTTTCCCCGACGCGCCTCGCCTTTTTGCTCGGCTGGATCGCGCACGTCGCCCTCGGGGGAACCACCAACCTCGCGTGGCGTTGGTCCAATCCCGCCCCGTTCGGCAACAACATCGCGGACCTCGCCTACCACGCGAACAACCCGCTTGTCGCCGTCGCGGACTCCGGCCAATTGGCCACGACCTGGGATCTCTCCACGTGGACGCTGCAGGACACGGGGACACGGCGTTGGCTCCGCGCCGCGACTTGGTTCGGCAACGCGACCAACGGCGCGGCCGCGCTGCTCGTCGTCGCGGCGTCGGAGGGCGTCATCCTCGCGAGCGCGGACGCGACGGACTTCCACCTGGTCGATCTCGGGACCACGGATTGGCTGGAAGGACTGGCAACGTCCGGGACGAGGCTCGTCGCCGTGGGCGACCACGCGGCGATCTACACCAGCGGCAACGGCACGAATTGGACGAGGAACGCGGTGGGCTTCACGGAGTGGCTTCGCGGCGTTGCCTACCGCAACGGCGGCCCGTTCGTCGCGGTCGGCGAGAACGGACGAATCGCCACCAGCCCCGACGGTGTCGCATGGACCAAGCGCACGAGCGGGGTCACCACCCATCTCAACCGCGCGTCGCCGTTCCACATCGGCAACGTCGACGGCGTGCTGGTCGCGGGCGACGGCGGCGTCGCGCTGTACAGCACCGACTCCTCCGCGAAGACCTGGACCGTCGCGCGGACCGACGTCACGGCCGACCTCTACGTGGCAACGCAGGAAACCCGGACCGATTTCGCGGTGAAGAACGGGGCATTGATCATCGCGGGCGACGAGGAAGTGCGCAGCGGGACGGTGATCGGCGGCAATCTCCGGTTCACCGACGACACCAGTTCGAGCCGCTCGTTTCCGGCGCCCCGCGCGACGTATTTCGCCGGACTTTCGACGGGACAGCGCCTCATCCTTGCGGGACGCGCCGGCCAGATTGTCCACGGCGTGCGGGCCAGCCTGTTCTCCTCCGCGATCGATTGGACCGAACCGTCCAGTTCCCCCCGCGGCCTCCTCTTCGGCGCGGCCACCAATGTCGCGTTCGGAACCAACATCACCTCGCGGTTCGCGAACGACGCCGTCCTGTTGTCCACGAACCGCACGACGAACACGTTCTACGTCGCGGTGGGCGACGGCCCGACGATCCTCCAGAGCGATGCGGGCGTGGAATGGACCACCGCCTTGGTGCCCACGAACGCCGTCGGACAAGTGCTCCTGTCGGTCGCGCCCGGGCCGGGAATGCTCGTTGCGGTCGGTTCGGGCGGCACGATCCTATCGAGCACCGTCGCCTACAGTTCGTTGGTCACGACGAATCTCTACACCAACTCCGCCTCCGCGAAGGTTCGGGTGGTGTTGACCAATTGGGTGAACACCCTTGGCCTTTCCTGGCAGTCCGTCCCCTCGCCCACCAATGCCACGCTCCATGGCGTCGACCGCGGCCCGGATCGGTTCGTGGCCTGCGGGGACGGAGGAATCCTCGTCACCAGCACCGACGGAGTTGCGTGGACCCGGCTTCCCTCGCCCACCACCAACCACCTTTTTTCCGTGGGGGCCGGACCCGACGGCTGGATCGCGACCGGCGCGGCGGGGACGTTGCTGTCGAGCGCCGACGGGACGACATGGACGTCGCGTCCGTTCCCCACCCCGCGCGCGATCACGCGCGGCCGCTGGCTTGGGAATGGATTCGTCGCCGTCGGCGAAAACGGCACGTTGCTCTCGAGCCCCGACGGCATCGCGTGGACCGGGATGAATTCCGGCGTCACCAACGGGCTGAACGACGTCATCCGGGTCGACGGCACCGACTACGCGGCGGGCAACCAAGGGGTCGTGCTCGGGAGCCAGGACGGCGCGGTGTGGTCGACCCTCGATAGCATCACCTACAAGTCCCTCCACGGTCTCGCCTCGATCGACGGGCAACTCGTCGCCGTCGGTCTCGATGGCGCGATCGTCCGTGCCCAGGCGGCCCCGTTTCCGAACGGCGTGGAGATTGCCCAATGGCCACGGCAACCGACCGATTCGCTGTTCCTGTTCATCGGCGTCCTCGACCAGCGGTTCGTCATCGAACGCAGCACGAATCTCCTCGATTGGGTTCTTTCCGACATCCTCACGATCACCGATCCCGGCGGCACGTTGCTGTTTCTGGACACCGCGCCCAACGACGGAACGCGCCAGTATTTCCGGACCGGTCCCGCGCCGTAGCCCGGAAAGATTCGTTCGGAAAATGGGGATTTCTCACGCCAAGGGGGACCAAGGCCGGCGAAGTCGCCATGAAAACGCCAACATCGATCCCACCATTCGGTGAAATGACATCCGGTGCTCTTTGCCCCCATTGGTTGGCCTTGGTCTGGCTTGGCGTGAGATAATTCCTCCACCGCTACGGCATGCTTCCGGCTTAGAGCCCGCGCAAAGATTCGATTGGCTTCCGCCAAAACGACGGACACCCTCCGCGGGTCCCGACTCCCACTCGAAACACCATGAACTGGTTCTACGTACAGGACGGCCAACAGGTGGGTCCGGTGGACACCGCCGAACTCGCGCGGTTGGCCGCCGAGGGAATGCTGCGCGACGACACCTTGGTCTGGCGCGACGGGATGGACGGATGGCAAGCGTTCTCGGCGGTTCGTTCCGAGGTCATGCCGGCAGTCGTCCCGACACTCGCGCCGCCGCCCCCGGTGTTTGCTTCCGTCGCGGGAAATCCCCTGGAACCCGGAAGGGTGCGGTGCGCGGAATGCGGCGGGGAGTTCGCGGCGGACGACACGATCGAACTCAACGGCGTGCGCATTTGCGGCGCGTGCAAGCCGGCGCACCTGCAGCGACTCGCGCAGGGCGGGCCGGTTCCCGCCGGCTCGTCCGCCGGCGTGGCCGACGAACATGGTTCGGTTCCCGAGGCCGAAATCGTCGACCGCGACTACACGTTCAACGCGGTGGAACGCTTCACGGAGGCATGGAACCTGATGCTCAAGGACCCCGGTCCGCTGCTCGGCGGCGGCGTCTTGGTCCTGATCGTCCTCGGTTTCATGGGAGCGGTTCCCTACCTCGGGATCATCGCGACGATCGTGATGACGGGGCCGATGATGGGATCGCTGCTCCGCATGTACATCCGGAGGGTCCGCGGCGGCACGGTGCAAGTCGGCGAGGCGTTCGAGGGGATCGGGCGGCGATTCGGCCAGCAGGTCATGGCCAGCCTCTTCCCCATGTTGCTCCACATGGCCGCGACGCTCCTCCCCGTGATGCTCTTCGGCGGGATTGCCGGCGCGACCGGCCTTTTCAATGGCAGGTTCAACCAAGCCTCGCTCGTGACGCTCGGGGTTCCCTTGGGCTTGCTGTGGATCTTCCTCTCCCTGGCGAACGTCGCGCTCGACACCGTCCTCATCTACGCGCTGCCCCTGGTGGTGGACAAAGAATACAAATTTATTCCTGCCATCAAGCTGAGCTACCACGTCGCCAAAAAACATTTCTGGCAGACGTTTTGGTTCCGGTTCCTCGGCATTCTTCTCTACATCCCGGGATGCCTGGCGCTCTGCGTGGGCATGCTGGTGGTGGGTTGCCTGATCCCGCTGGCCCTCGCCATCCAATACGACCGGCTCTTCCGGGATCTCGCACCGGCCAAATCCTAGCCATGCGAAATCCGGATCCCGCGTGCCCCGCCTGCGGTCGACTGCTGCCGAGCGCCCCGCAGTTCCTCGCGACGCTCACGGCGTGTCCGAATTGCCTCGCCGACCTCGAGATCGCGGTGTTCCCCGCGTTCGGACGCGGGCCCATGGTGGGGCGCACCGCGGAGAAGACCAGCGGCGACGACGAGGCCACCTGCTTCTTCCATCCTTCCAAGAAAGCATCGGTTCCGTGCGATCGATGCGGACGTTTCCTCTGCGCGCTTTGCGACCTCCCGTTCGGATCGGAGCATTTGTGCCCGACCTGCGTCCAAGCCGCGCAGAAGTCCGGCGGCATCGAGGGTGTCGTTCGCGCGCGGGTCCGCTGGGACATCATCGTGTGGTGGACCGTGCTGCTGCCGGTGCTGGTGTGTTATTTCGTATTGCCCATCACCGGATTGGTTGCCGCCGGCCTCGCGATCTGGGGCTTGCGGCGCCCACCCAGCCGGGTCGCGCGGTCCCGATTCTCGCTGATTGCCGGGATGATCACCGGACTCCTCTTCGCCGGCGGGGGCATCGCCGCCTACGTCGCGCTCCTCATGAACAAATGACGCCATGGAAACCCGCCTTTCCAAAGACCCGTCCTACCAACGCCTCAACAAGGGCCGCGCCATCATGGGCAACGTCTCATACTGGCTCGCCGTCGATCACCTTCTTCTCGTGCAGGTGACGCTCGCACAGGAGCAATACCGCCGCTTCGAACTCCGCGATCTCGAACTGATGGTCGTCCGCCCCAACTCCGTGCGTCGGATCGCCGGCTGGGTCGTCGGCATCCTCCTCGCGATCTTCCTCGGACTCGCGGGCTTCGCCACGTTCCGCACCGTCACCAATCCCGCGGCGGATGAAGCCGCGCTGGCCATCCTCGCCGCGATTCCCGCCGCGATTCTCGGCATCGTGTGGCTCTGGATCCTGGTTCCCGGCCGCTTCTGCCAGGTACGGATCCGCACCGGGGTCCAAACCTTGTTTGCCCCCGGGATCGTCCGTCTTCCCAAGGCCCGCCGATTCGTCGCCGCGATCCGCGCCGCCGTCGAGGCCATGCCCGCCCCGCTCGACGCCCATTCCGTCGCGGTGCCCGCCGTCGAACCCGGGGCAACCGAACCCGCCCCGCCGGCCCCATGACCTCCCTCGCGTCCCAGCGCTGCCTGAACCACCCGACGCGCGAGGCGGCCGCGCGTTGCCCGCAGTGCCGCCGGATCTATTGCCGGGAATGCGTCACCGAACACGATGGACGCCTGTTGTGCGCCGCGTGCCTGCGCGCCACCACTCGGCCGGCGTCGACGCGATCGCTCCGCCTGCGTTGGCTGCTGGCGCCGGTGCACCTTGTCATTGGATTGTTCGTCGCGTGGACGTTGTTCGAACTCCTCGGCTTGGTCCTGCTTCGCACCCCGTCGCAATGGCACGAGGGATACGTCGAGGAGAAGTTCATCGGCCCGTGAAACCAATGGGCCCGGAAACACGATGAGCACGTCGGTCCGAAAGCAGATCGGGCGACCCGCCCTCGAGTTGATCGAGGAGGCGGTGCACCTGCTGCGCGGTGCCCCGCTGGGCGTCCACCTGTGCTATCACATGGGAACCGCACCGTTCGTCCTGGCGCTGCTGTGGTTTTGGTCGGACATGACGCGCGGCGCGTTCGCGGATCGTCGCTGCGCGCAATCGGCGCTCGGTCTCGCGATCCTCTACCTCTGGATGAAGGCCTGGCAATCGGTCTTCGCCGCACGCCTTGCCGCGCGGGTGCGCGCCGAACCCGAGGCGGCGTGGGGCGCGCGACGCTGGCTCCGGATCCTCGTCACGCAGGCGGCGATCCAGCCGTGGGGATTGTTGGCGTTCCCGCTGTCCCTGGCCGCGCTGGCGGTCCCGCTCCCGTGGTGCATCGCGTACTTCCAGTGTGCGAGCGTGGCCGGCGACGCCGCGGAAGGCTCCGCGGGGGCGTGCATGCGGCGCGCCTGGCGCGCGACGATCCGTTGGCCTGGCCAGAACCACGCCGTGTTCGGCCTGATGCTGGCGGTGACCCTCGGCGTGCTGGTGAATCTCGCCGTGGCGCTGGGTTCCCTGCCGTTCCTCGCGAAAATGCTTCTCGGTCTGGACAACCAATTCGCGCTCTCGGTGGGCGCGTTGCTCAACAGCACCTTCGTGTTCGGGGTGCTCGCGCTCGCGTACCTCGTCCTCGACCCGCTCGCAAAGACGGTCTACGTGGTGCGGACCTTCGAGTCGGAATCGATCCACAACGCCGCCGACCTCCGCGCGCGTCTCCGCTTTCACCAAGCCGCGCGCGCCGCGTCGACGGTCGCGCTCCTGTTCATTGCCTTCGTCGCGATCCCGGTCGCGACGCGCGCCGACGCCCCGCCCGCCCCACCGCTTTCGGTGAAGCCGCCCGAACTCGAGAAGGCCCTGCGCGTCGTCCTGGATCGGCCGGACTTCACGTGGCGCGCGCCGCGGGAGCAGTCGCCCGAGGAGGAAGACACGCGATCCGAGGGCCGGTTCCGGTCCTGGTTGCGCGCGCGGGCCAAGGCGATTGGCGCGTTCCTTGAGACCCATGTCGGCCGTGCCTTCGAGGCGCTCGGACGCCTGCTTCAGAAGCTTTTCTCCAATCGCTCGACCCCGAATCTTCCGACGGGCAAGGACCAAGTCGACTGGATCACCGGCCTGCGGGCGTTGGTCGTCGTCGTGATCGTCGTCGGTGTCGGATGGATCTGCTGGATGCTTTACCGCCTCTGGGGAAAACGCGCGCCGACCGTCCAGGCCGAAGCGCCGGAGGTGAGGAACCTTCCCGACCTGACGCAGGAACACGTTTCCGCCGACCAACTGCCCGAGGACGACTGGATCGCGATGGCCCGCGAACTGGCGGGACGCGGCGAGTTCCGGCTCGCGTTGCGCGCCGTTTATCTCGCGAGTCTCGCGCACCTCGCGCGACGCGAACTCGTCCGCCTCGCGCCGTTCAAAACCAACCGCGAATACCGGCGCGAACTCGAGCGACGCTCCCGCGGCACGCCGCTGATCCCCGCCGAGTTCGGCGCGACGGCCGCGGATTTCGACCGGGTCTGGTACGGCGAGCATCCCGGTTCCGAGGGGCTGATCGCGGACGCCGAATCCCGCCTCGAATCCATCCGGAGGACGGGCCCGTGAAACCCCAGCACCGCAATCTCCTGCTCGCGGCCGTGCTCGCGACGGTGTTCGCGACCTCGCTCGTCCGGCTATTCCAGTACCGGTTCTCCGCGGGCGACGTATACCCGCCGGGTTCCTCGCTCCGCGCCGATCCGCTCGGGTCGAAGGCCCTGTACGACAGCCTGTCGTTGCTTCCAAGCCTGCGCGTCGGACGCAACCACGAGCCGATCGGCAGGCTCTCCGAACCCTCCGGAACCACCATCGTGGTCCTCGGCGTCGATCCCGAGGCGAAGGGATCCCCGATGCCATCGGACGCCGACTCCGAGGATCTGGACCGGCAGGTTCGCGCGGGCGCCCGGCTCGTCCTGGCGTTCCAGCACCAGTCGTTGGAATCCGCGACGAACGTCTGGCGGCATGGAATGGGCAATCTGCGCGCGAGCGCCCGCGGATCCACCAACCATCACGAGCGCTTCAATGTCCGCCTCGGCTTCGATCTCTCCGCGACGAACAACGCCGGCGAGATCGCCCGCCGGGTCGGCGACGGGCCCTTCGCCGTCGACGTCCTTCCGTGGGCCGCGGGTTGGAGTCTCGACGGCCTTTCAAAAGATTGGACGCCCCTCTTTCTCCGCGAGGGCAACGCGGTCGTCGCCGAACGCACGCTCGGATCGGGATCCGTCGTCCTGCTCGCCACCGACTTTCCGTTCTCGAACGCGGCGATGCGTCGCGGCCACTCCGCCGAATTCCTCGCATGGACGTTCGGATCGCACCGCCGCGTCGTGTTCGAGGAAACCCACCTTGGGCTGACCTACGAGCCGGGCGTCGCGGGCCTGATCCGCAAATACCGGCTCGGTGGCGCCGTGGCCGGGCTGGCGTTGCTGGCGGGGCTCTATGTCTGGCGCCAATGCGTGCGGTTCAATCCGCCGCCCGTGGCCGCCGATGCCGACACGGTCGCCGGACGCGGTAGCGCCGGCGGGCTTCTCAACGTGCTGCGGCGCTCCGTGCCGCCGTCCGCCTTGCCCGGCACCGCGTTCGCGGAATGGCACCGGTCCCTCGGCCGTCGCCACGCGCTCTCCGAGCAACGGCGCGCCGACGCCCAGGAAGCCGCCAATCTCGAGAACGCCAAACCCCCGGGCCAACGGGACCCCGCCGATTTCTTCCGACGCCTCGCCCGCATTCTCCGTCACCGCTGAAACTTGCTCGCCATGGACAACACGGTCATCCAACTCAAAGAAACCCTCGTCCGCGCGCGCGCCGAGGTCGCCAAGGTCATCATCGGCCAACCGGAGGTCGTCGATCTCGCCCTGGTCGCCATCTTCACCAACAGCCACGCGCTCGTCGAAGGCGTGCCCGG
>JANYDN010000150.1 GCA_025363585.1 Verrucomicrobiota bacterium
AGATAATCGACCTGCGCGGACGTCAGCGCGGAGCCGTACACGGACAGTTCGTCGATCGAACCATTGAATCCCGCGGTCGGCGTGCCGCTATAGATCGTCGCGCCGACGAGGAAGGATGCCGCCGATGGCTGGACGGTGTCGGACGCCGTCGTGGCCTCGACCGGCGCGCCGTCGATGTAGATCTCGTTGGAACCGCCGTGGCGATGGATCGCGGCGACCTGGTGCCACTGGCCGTCGTCGATGCTCGTGGTCGAGCGCGGGTCGCGTCCGCTGGACGCGGGGGTCGATGTGTAGAGCCACGCCTTGTGCGCGGCGCCGTAGCCGGGGATGGCATCCATCGCCACCCCGTAGCCGTCGATACCGCCGTTGGCGAACCGGTTGACGAGCGGCACGTGGATCGTCGTGGTGTTTTCCGCGTCGCCGGCACGCACCCAGAACGCGACGGTGAAGTCGGTGTTCGTGAGCGGCAGGATGGGACCCATGTTGACTAGGCCACCGTTCGCCTTGTCGAGCGTCACCGCGCGGCCGGCAATGCCGCCGGCGAACGAGGAACCGGCGGCCGACAACGTGCCGTCGTAAACGTTCGGCGAACTGTCGAGCGCGACCGGCGAGCCGGCGGGTTCGTCGAAGTGCCATTGCGCGAGCGGCCCAAGGTTTCCGGCCGGGATGACGGCGGGGACGCGGATGTTCAGGCGCGCCACGCGGCTGGTGCTCGATCCGAAATCATTGTTGGCGACCACGAAGTAATTCCCCGCGTTGGCGTCGCGCGAAACGGATGCGAGCGAGAGGTTCGAGGACGTCTGGCCGTCGAGCGGCGCGCCGGTGAAGAACCACTGGAACGCGATCGGATCGGTGCCGGTGGCGGTCGACGCGAACGTCACCGCCACGCCCTGGTTGGTGGTGACGTCGAGCGGTTGGAGCGCGGTGTTCGGTGCCGAACCGTCGAACAGTTCCTTGAGGTTCAATATGATGTTGGTCGGCGAATAGGTGGCGTCGAGCACGCCGTTGGCCGGTTGTTTCAGCGTCGCGAAGGTCCCGCTGCGGGCGCTGGTGACGAGGACCGTGTACTGGTCGTTGGTCCCGACGCCCGGCAACAATTTCATCTTGAGCGTGCCGCCGACGTTCGCGGTGCCCGTCACGCGGATAAGATCCGAGTTGGTGCCGGGAATCCCGCGGCCGAGATCGACGTCGAGGGTGCCGCCGGCGTTTTGGACGAAGGTGGCGAACTGAAGGATCCCGGGCGCGGCGACCTTCGGACGCACGGTGCCGCCCGAATTGACGACGGCGAGATTGAAGCGGCCGTTGCCCGCGAGCACGCCGCCCGAGAACGTGGCGGTGGACGGCGTCCCCTCCACGGCGGCGCCGGAGAGATTGAACGTGCCGGCGGTCTGCACGAACGTCGACGACGCGAACGTGGTGGTGCCCGCGTTGGCATTCCAAGTCCCGGAATTGGTCGCGGTGGCGGAGGAGAACGTGACGTCGGTGGCGAAGTTCGCCGTGCCGGAATTCAGGAACACCGGTCCCGCGCCCCCTCCTAGGTAGACGAACGTCGGCGAGCCGGAGACGGAGAAAGTGCCGTTGTTCTCGAGGCTCGACGCGTAGTTGCCGAGCACGCGGCCGGTCTGCCAGATGCCGGTGCCGTTGTTGACGAGACGGGACGGCGAAGCGACGGCATAGGTGGAGATATAATGGTCGCCGCCGGTGATGATCTGGAGTTGTCCGCCGGCGGCAACGGTGAGGACGGGCGAGGATCCGGCGACGCTCCGGTTCAAGCTGCCGGCATGCCATTGGAAATTGGTGACGACGAGATCGCTGCCGCGGAACTCGCCGTTGGTCATGGCGTAGGTGCCGATCGCGGTCGGCACGAGTCCCCACCAGGTGCCGCCGGATTGGTTGTGGCGGGGCACGACGACGTTGGTGCGCTGGTAGAGATTGCCGCTTTGCTGCCAAAGGGCGGGCGTGGAGAGAGCGAGCGTCTCGACGCTCACGTCGGATCCGGCGAATTGGACGGAGTCGGAGGTCGGTGCCGTCAGCGGCGCGCGCCAAAAAACGCTGGAGCCGCCCGTGACGAGGAGTTTCGCCGAGGCGTCGACGGACATCGGCGCGCGGTTCGTCCAATAGGAGCCGGTGAACGACAGGGTTCCCGCGGCGACATTGGCGGGACCGGCATTGTCGAGGATGGCGGAATTGAAGAGGAAGTTGGTGCCGAAGGAAAGGGTGCCGGTGTTGGCGAGGAGCGGGCCGGAACCACCGCCGGCGTGGACGAAAGTGGTGTCGCCCGTGACGGCGAGGGAGCCGTTGTTCTCGAGGCTCGAGAAATAGTTGGCGAGCACGCGCCCGTTTTCCCAGGTGCCGGTGCCGTTGTTGATGAGTCGGCTCGGGGAGACGACGGCGTAGGTGGAGATATAATGGTCGCCGTTGGAAAGGATCCGGAGA
>JANYDN010000156.1 GCA_025363585.1 Verrucomicrobiota bacterium
CCGAAGTCGGCGTCGATGGGCGCGTAGATCTCGGGTCGGGCGGGAACGAAAAGGCACGCGTGCCCGCGGCGTTCGCCGAGGAGCCCGTGCCACGAGCGGAGTTCCGCGGCGTCGGCCTCGATGTGCTCGAGGACGTTGACGCTCACGAGCGCGTCCCACCCGGTGCGTTCGGGGATGTCGGCGACGATGCCTTTGACGAGGCGCGTGCCCGGATTGTTGGCGGCGAAGCCCTCGTGGAACCGTGCGTCGGGTTCGACGCCGACCACCTCGGCGACGCCGGGAAGCGCGCGGAACTCGCGGGTCATCTGGCCGATCCCCGAGCCGATCTCGAGGACCTTGCCTTTGAGAAACGGCGCGAATTCGCGGGCGAGCGCGGCCCGGTAGTTCCGCGCCTCGTTGAGCGCGGCGAACTCGAAGTCCGCGGTGTTGCCCGCGGTGTTGACGTCGGCGGTCGACATCAGTCGAAGAGATTGTATTTCACGATGCAACGGATGGCGCTGAACCCGTCCTTCCACCCGATCTTTTTTCCCTCCGCGTAGGTGCGGCCGTTGTAACTGATCGGGACCTCGAAGACGCGGACGCCGAGGCGTGCGACCTTCGCGGTGATCTCGGGCTCGAACCCGAAGCGGTCCTCTTTGAGGACGAGTCGTTGCACGACGTCGCGTCGGAAGGCCTTGTAGCACGTCTCCATGTCCGTCAGCCAAAGGTTGGTGAACATGTTCGAGAGCGTGGTGAGGACCTTGTTGCCGACCGAGTGCCAGTAATAAAGGACGCGGCGAGGTCCGCCGGAGAACCGCGAGCCGAAGACGACGTCCGCTCGACCGGCGAGCATCGGGCTCAGCATCAGGTAGTATTCGCGCGGGTCGTACTCGAGGTCGGCGTCCTGGATGATGGTGTAGGGCGAGGTGGTTTTGGAAAGCCCGGTGCGGAGCGCCGCGCCCTTGCCCTGGTTGGTTTCGTGCCGGAACAACTGCACGCGCGGATCGCGCGCGGCCCACGGCTGGAGTTTGGCCCAGGTGCCGTCGCGCGAGCAGTCGTCGACGACCACGACTTCCATGACCGGGCGCTGCGCGAGGACGAGCGACAGGATGCGGTCCACGTTGTCCTCCTCGTTGTACGCCGGCATGACGACGGACAGACACGGCGGGCAATCCGAGTTGCTCGTCGGATTGATCGCGGGCGCCAGGGAATCGCTGGGGGTTTGGGACATGTGTCGGAAGGCGATGAAGCCCACCGGGGCGAAATCTATCAAAACGGGAATCGCCCACCAATGCCGAAGGTTCCCGACCCCGGGCTTTAAGCCGGATCCATGCAGTAGCGGCCGAGGAATTATCTCACGCCAAGCCGGGCCAAGGCCATCCAAGGGGGCCGAATCCGCCGGAGTATCCTCTCGCCGAACGGTGGGATTCGATGAGGGCCTCCCAATCCACCATCATGGTACTTTGGCCGGCCTTGGTCCCCCTTGGCGTGAGAAATCCCCGTTTTCCGAATGGATCGTTCCGGCTCAGAGGTGACGGCAGGGCCTTTCGCGAAACAAGCGCTTCCATCGGGTCTCCAAACCGGATTTGCTTGGATCATACGCATGCGGACTAATTGGCCATGGGTGCGTCGCGCCGCGGTCGCGATGGTTCCGGTTCTCTTCCTGGCGATCGGGGCGGGATGCAAACCCAACGATCCGGCCAAGGCCCCGGCCCGCGCGTCCTCCGCCGGCACGCCCGTTCCCGTCACCGTCGCCGCGGCCGTTTCCATGCCCGTCGACCGCACGTTGCCCGTCGTGGGCACGCTGCATGCCAAGGACGAGGCGACGGTCGGTGCCGAGGTCGAGGGCAAGCTCGAGAAGACGATGGCGGAGTTCGGCGACCGTCTTCGCACCGACCAACCCATCGCGCTCGTCGACACAGATTCCTACATCGCGCTCGCCGCGCAGGCGAAGGCCCGCGTCGCCCAGGCCAAGGCGGCGTCCGTCAGTGCCGACCGTGATCTGGGCCGGCAGGAGGAATTGCGCCGCACCGGCATCGCCTCGCCTTCCGACCACGACGCCGCGGTCGCCAACGCCGAGCAATGCCGCGCGGCGCTCCAGGCGGCGGAGGCGACGGAAACGGTCGCGCGCCTGAACGTCGAGCGTTCCCGCGTCCGCGCGCCGTTCGACGCCGCCGTCGCCGAACGCATCGGGAATGCCGGCGACTACGTGAAAGCCGGCTCGCCGCTGTTCCGCATCGTGAACGACGACGTCCTGAAATTCATCGTCCAGGCGCCGGAATCGCACGCCCCGAGCGTGCGCCGGGAATTGCCGGTGGTGTTCACCGTCGATGCGTATCCGGGCCGGTCGTTCGAGGGACGCGTGTTCCTCGTGAGCCCGCAGGTCAACGCGGCGACGCGCATGTTCGCGTTCGGCGCCTTGGTGACGAACGCGGACCACGCGCTCAAGGCGGGCACGTTCGCGCGCGGCGAACTCATCCTCGAACGCGCCGTTCCCACGGTTTTCGTCCCACTCGAATCCGTGTTCACATCGTCCGGAATCAGCCGCGTGTTCGTCGTTTCCAACGACGTGGCCCGCGTGCGCGTGGTCGTGCCCGGGCGCGTCGGCGACGGCCGGCAGGAGATCCTGTCGGGAGTCGCCGCCGGCGAACGCGTCGCGACCTCGGGCCTCAGCAAGCTGCGCGACGGACAGCCCGTCGTGCTCCGTCTTCCCGCGCCATGAGCAAGGACAAGCTCGGATCGCCCGTCGTCGCGGGCGGGCTCGGCCTCGCGGACCTCTGCATCCGCAAGCCGGTGTTCGCCACGATGATCAACCTGCTCCTCGTGGTGCTCGGCGCGTTCGCGTTCCGCGAATTGGGCGTCGACCAATTGCCGAACGTCGAGCTGCCGATCATCACCGTCACCACCACGCTCCGCGGCGCGTCGCCCGAGGAGGTCGAGACCAGCGTCACCAAACCGCTCGAGGAGATCATCAACACCGTCCCGGGCGTCGACGAGCTCAGCTCGACCAGCCGCGAGGGCATCTCGATGATCAACATCGTCTTCGTCCTCGAGCGGAACCGCGACGTCGCCGCGCAGGACGTGCGCGACAAGGTCAACACCATCCTCTCGCGGCTGCCGCCGGGCACGGAGCCGCCGATCATCGACAAGTTCGACGTCGATGCCTCGCCGGTGTTGACCGTCGCCATCTCCGCGCCGCGCGACCTCAAGGAGATCACCTTCGTCGCGGACAAGCAGCTCAAGCAAAACCTCGAGACGGTCGCCGACGTCGGCGCGGTGAACCTCGTGGGCACGCGGACCCGCGCGGTCGAGGTGATCGTCGATTCCGAGTTGCTCCGCGCGCGGCAGTTGACGGTGGCGGACGTGCGCGCGGCGTTGCAGTCGCAGAACCTCGAGATTCCCGGCGGGCGCGTGGACCAAGGCGGGCGCGAGCTCACGCTGCGCACGCTGGGCCGCATGGGTTCGGTCGCCGACTTCTCCCGCATCATCGTCGCGAGCCCGGGCGGCCAACCCGTCTACCTCGCGGACGTCGCGCGCATCGTGGACGGCATCGAGGAACCGCGGACTCTCTCGCGCCTGAACGGCACCAACGCGGTGTCGCTGGTGGTGCGCAAGCAAAGCGGCTCGAACACGGTGCGCCTCATCGAGGCCGTGAAACGCCGCATCGAGGAACTGCGGCCCACGCTGCCCGCGGATTTCCAACTCACCGTCATCCGGGACCAGTCGATCTTCATCGAGCGCAACCTCCACGAGGTGTCGTTCCACCTCGTGCTGGGCATGATCCTCGTGGCCATCACGGTGTTCGCGTTCCTCCACGATTGGCGCGGCACGGTCATCGCCAGCATCGCGATCCCGGCGTCGGTGATCAGCACCTTCACGCTGATGCGCGCGATGGGCTACACGCTCAACAACTCGACGATGCTCGGCCTCACGTTCTCGGTCGGCGTGGTGATCGACGACGCGATCGTGGTGCTGGAGAACATCCACCGCACGATGGAGGAGCGCGGTTGCGGCGCGGTGGAGGCGGCGATCCGCGGGACGAAGGAGATCGCGCTGGCGGTGCTGGCGACGACGTTGTCGCTGGTGGTGATCTTCCTGCCGCTGGCGTTCATGAAGGGCCGCACGGGGCAATTCTTCGCGAGCTACGGGTTGACGGTGGCGTTCTCGATCCTGGTGTCGCTGTTCATCAGCTTCACGCTGACGCCGATGCTCGCGGCGCGTTTCCTCCGGCACACGGAGGATCCGAAACTGCGCGAGAAGAAGGCGCGCGGCGGCCGGCTGATGCAATGGCTCGCCTCGGGCTACGACCGCATCCTCGCGTGGAGCCTTCGCCACCGCATGCCCGTGCTGCTGGCCTGTGCCGCGTGCGTGGCGTCGATCCCGACGCTCTTCTCCCACACGAAGTTCACGTTCATGCCGCTCGATGACACGAGCGAGTTCGAGATCGGCATGACGCTGCCCGAGGGCACCAGCCTCGTCGCCTCGGCGAGGTTGATCGGCGAGATCGAGCACGACCTTTCGGCGGTGAAGATCGGGGACGAGCACGCGATCACGGACACGCTGGTGACGATCGGCCCGACGAGCGGGCGCGTGGGAAAGGGCGAGGGCGACGTGACGCAGGCATCGATCTATTGCCGGTTGCCGCCGTTGGGCGGGCGCTACGAGCAATGGCGCGGTCGCTCGCGGGCGTGGGGGCAACTCGACGCGATGGGCAAGGCGAGGCAGGTCCTCGCGCGCTATCCGGACGTGCGCTCGAGCGTGCAGGCGATTTCCCCGCTGGGCGGCGGCGGCGGGCGCAATTCCGAACTGACGTTCCACCTGCTCGGCCCGGACCTCGCGAAACTCACGGACTATTCGGACCGCCTGTTGGAAACGTTGCGCGGCGACCCGGGACTGGCGGACGTCGACACCACGCTGTCGAGCCGGAAGCCGGAATTGCAGGTGCGCATCGACCGCGAGAAGGCCAGCCAGTTCGGGCTCCGCATCGAGGAGATCGCGTCGACGCTCCGCACGCTCGTCGGGGGCGAGATCGTCGGGTCGTACAAGGAGAACGACGACCAATACGACGTCTGGCTGCGGTCTCGGCGCGCGGATCGTTCCACGCCCGAGGCGTTGCGCGGGGTGATGTTGCGGTCGGTGCCCGCGAGCGCGGCGGACGCGGCGCCGTTGGTGCAGCTCTCGAACTTCGTGCGGTTCGAGGAAGCCCGCGGCCCGAACCAGATCGACCGTTTCCAACGGCAACGCCGCGTCACGGTGGGCGCGAACCTGGCGACCTATTCCCTCGGCGAGGCGGTGAAGACGGTGGAGAAGGCGGTCGCGGAACTGGAATTGCCGCCCGAATACCGCGTGGTGTTCGTGGGGCGCGCGAAGCAACTCCAGGAGACGCTCGAGAACTTCCTGTTGGCCTTCGCGATCTCGATGCTCTTCATGTACATGGTGCTCGCGGCGCAGTTCGAGCACTTCGTCTATCCGATCTCGATCCTGCTGGCGGTGCCGTTGGCGCTGCCGTTCGCGCTCGGCTGGATGATCTTTCTCGGCGAGCCACTCAACATTTACGCGATCTTCGGGCTCTTCATGCTGGTGGGCATCGTGAAGAAGAACGGCATCCTGCAGGTGGACTACACCAACACGCTGAGGGCGCGCGGCATGGAGCGCGACGCGGCGATCCTCGAGGCGAACCGCGCGCGGCTCCGGCCGATCCTGATGACGACGATGCTGCTGGTCGTGTCGATGATCCCGATCGCGCTCGGCACCGGGCCCGGAAGCGGCGGACGGGCATCGATGGCGAAGGTGATCATCGGCGGGCAGATGCTGTGCCTGTTGCTGACGCTGCTGGTGACGCCGGTGAGCTACTCGGTCTTCGACGACTGGGGGCGCGGGATTTTCTGGAGGCGGAAGCAACGGGCGTAGCGGTGGCGGCGTTTCAAGTTTGAAGTTTGAAGTTGGCGCGGGCGTCCCCCTGCGCTGGGCTTCGGCGAGCAGGCCCGCCTGCGAGGGCTTTCCGGCCTGCGAATCGCGACCATGGTCGTGGACCCGGACACCGTCCTTGCCTGCGGCGAATGGACTGCGATAGAAACCGCAGCATCGCTCCAAGGAGTGCCGCGCGCAGTTCGAGGGGCGTGATTGGAAGACGTCGGAGGCGTTCCGCCGCCGTCGTGCTTTTGATCGACCAGAAGGACCAACCATGATTCCCAACCATCGGACGACCATTCGGGCCCCGCTCTTGGCGGTGCTGATCGCAGGAGGAAATCTTGCCGCGCAAATACCGACGGCGACGTGGAAGGCGATCGCGCCGGCATTTCCGGCATCGTTCGACACGCCGTTCGTCAACGACGCCGGCCAGGCGGCCTACGGGAACAAAACCAATGGATTCTCACTCGGGTCCGTTGGCGCGCCGGTGCAACGGACCCTGCAAACGTTCATCGCGTCGGCCGGTCTGGGCCTTGACGTGAACTACTGCGTCGCGGGCGAGAATGGCCGGGTGGGATACCTGTTGGAGCGCGGGTTGGTGGACGACGTGCCGGGCGCCCAGAAAATCCTGGCGGCCCGGGACGGACAGGTGCCGGGGCTGCCCGCGGGCGCGAAGTTCGCGGCGCTGACTTTCCAAAACGGTGACGGCACCCCGCGCTATTTCGCGATGTCGCCCCCGGGAATCTTCGTGCTTCCGGCGGTGCTCGCGGGAACGGGAGTCGCCGTGAGCGGCGGCAAGGCCATCAACGACCAGGCGGTGCTGCGTGGGCCCGCCGCCGATTTCAAAATCATCGCGCGGGCCGGCGACGCGGCGCCGGGACTGGTGGACGGCTTCGTGTTCGCGGGGCAGGCGACGCGGCGTTTCGATGCGGTCGTGAATCGATCCGGCGTGACCGCGATCCGGGCGCGGGCGGTGCACTGGAACCCGCCGTCGCCGTTCCCGCTCCAGAATGCGGAGGGCATCTGGCTCCACGATCCAGCGGGCGGTCTGCGATTGGCGGTCACCGCGGTGTCGCAGGGTGCCAATCCGTTGGGCGACACCGCGCCGGGCACGGACGGCGCCCGTTTCACGGACGTCACGCAGGGACCCGCCATCACGGACTGGCAAGCAGTGGGAATCGGTCGGACCAACTTGGGGTGGTCAACAACGGCTTCGTGAACTCCACCTATGCCTACATGGTGTCGTTCGGGACCCCGCCGCCGCCGGCGCCGAAGCTGGTGTTCGCCGTTCGTGCTGAAGGGGACGGCACCGCAGGCGTTCTTCCGGTTGGCGGAGTAGAGCGCACCGGATCGTGGCCGCCGTCGTGAGACGGTGGAATGAACGGGCCCGCCTGCGCCGCGATGTGTGGCCGCCGTCGTGAGACGGTGGAGGGGGACTTGGTGAGGGCTGGGCGCAGGCGGGACGCCCGCGAATACCGCAGGCGGGGACGCCCGCGCTACGTCTTGCCGAGGATAGCGAGAGCCGGAGCGTGGCCGCCGTCGTGAGACGGTGGAGGGGGATTTGCCGAGGACTGGGCGCAGGCGGGACGCCCGCGAATACCGCAGGCGAGGACGCCCGCGCTACGTCAGTGCGCGGGTTTGCCCGAGACTTCGGCGGCGTGCTGGCTGAACGACTTGCCGCGGCCCGTCGGCGCGATCACCGAATCGATGACGCCCCGTTGGAACTCGTCCCACATCGGCGACATGCCCCGGAGCTTTTCCACGATCCTCGCGAAGGTCTCGACGACATAGTCCATGTCCTCCGCCGTGTTGGCGTCGCCGAGCGTGAGGATCAGGTTGCCCTGGGCGAGCGCATGGTCGAGGCCGATGGCCGAGAGCACGTGGGAGATCTTCAGCGACTTGCTCACGCAACTCGAGCCGCTCGCCACCGCGATGCCGTTGAGATCGCAGAGCAGCAACTGGCCCTCGCCCTCGATGAACTCCGTCGAGATGTTGAGGTTGGTCGGGATCCGGTCGGGACCGGGCAGGGGACCGTTGAGCTTGATGTAGGGAACTTGCTTCGAGAGCCCGTCCCAAAGGCGCTTTTGCAGCGCGGCGGCATGCGCGAGGCGCGAGTCGAGTCTCGAGGCGGCGACCTCCGCCGCGACGCCGGCGCCGACGATGGCAGGGATGTTCTCGGTTCCCGCGCGACGCCCCCCTTCCTGCACGCCGCCGTGGATGATCGAGACCAACCGCGCCTTTTTGTTCCGGTAGAGTACGCCGACGCCTTTCGGTCCGTAGAAGCGATGCGGCGAGAAGCTGGCGAGCGAGGCGCCGAATTTGCGGACGTCGACCGGGAGCCAACCCGCGCTCGCCTCGCAATCGACGTAGAACGGCACGCCCTTTTCCGCGCAGACACGGCCGATCTCGGCGACCTTCTGGATCGCGCCGATGTCGTGGTTCACGTGGTGGACCGCGACGAGGACGGTTTGCGGCGTGATCGCCGCGGCGACGGCGGCAGGATCGACGAGACCGGCCGGATCCACCGGGACGCGCGTGCAGGTCCAGCCCTGTTTCTCGAGGAACTCCACGCTGTTCATGACCGAGGGATGCTCGGTGGCGGAGACGACGAGGTGCTTGCCCTTGCGCTCGTTCGCGTAGGCGACGCCCTTGATCGCGAGGTTGGAGCACTCGGTGCCGTCGGACGCAAAGAAGATGTCGTCCTCGCTCTCGGCATTCACGAGCGCGGCCATTTGTTGACGCGCCTTCTTCAATGCCTCCCGGACGCGGAGTCCCTGTTGGTGCAGGGACGAGGCGTTGCCGTAATACTCCGTGAAATACGGGCGCATGGCATCGAACGCCTCGGGCAAAAGGGGCGTGGCGGATTGGTGGTCGAGATAGACGTTTCTCATGGCGTCGATGGGGCGGCGGCGTGCGGGGCGTGGCGTGGCGTGGCGTGGCGGGACCTTCGGGAATGGAAACCCCCGCGTCCGCGCGGTCCGTCGCAAGCGCGGGGCGGGGGAAGGGGCGCGTCGGACGCCCGGGTGGCTCAGGCCGCGACGGACACGGCGGCGTTCTTCGCGGAAGCCTCGGGATGGCGCTGGATGTAATCCTCGAGCGCGGCCTTGAGGGCTTCCTCGGCAAGGACGGAGCAATGGATCTTCACCGGCGGAAGGCCGCCGAGCGCGCTCACGACCTCCTGGTTGGTGAAGCTCATCGCCTCCTCGATCGTGCGGCCCTTGATGAGTTCGGTCGCCATGCTGGAGCTGGCGATGGCAGAGCCGCAGCCGAAGGTCTTGAAGCGCGCGTCCTCGATCTTGCCGTCCTTGATGCGGAGGCTGATTTTCATGATGTCGCCGCAGGCCGCCGCGCCGACCTCGCCCACGCCGTCGGCGTCCTTGAGGTCGCCCATGTTGCGCGGGTTCATGAAATGGTCCATCACCGTCGGGTTATACAGCGTGTAGGTATCGCTCATGGCTTCGGAAATTTGAGATTAAAGTCTGAAAATGCAGTCGTGGAAGGTCAGGCCGCGGCCAACGGGATTTTGCCGCGGGATTTGCCGCGGGCCCGGGTCACCGCGGAGTTCGGGATGTGACGGCCGGCGAGATCGGAAAGGGTCGTGGCGTGGAAGACCTCCTTCACGCGGTTCTGGGCGACGGCCAACAGGGAACACAACGCGCAGCCGCCGCTGTGCTCGCAGCCGAGGTCCTCGTCGAGGCAACGCTGGAAGGCGATGGGCCCCTCGATGGCCTCGATGATCTCGAGGGCCGTGATCTGGCCGGGCAACCTCGAGAGGCTGAATCCACCGCCGGAACCGCGCGCGGACTTCACGATGCCGGCCTTCGCAAGGTTCTGGAAAATCTTGCCGAGGAAACTCCGCGGGATCTCTTCCTCGGCGCAGAGCACGTCCACCATCACCACCTCGCCCAACGGGCGCCGCGCCAAGGCCGTGAGGCCCAGGACTCCGTACTCTGCCGCGCGCGTGATTTGCATCGTCGTTCAAACCGGACGGATCTCGTCCGGTATCCTTTCGGCAAACTACGGCGGGGCACCGTCGAGTCAACGGTTCTTTTCGGATGAATCTAGTCCGGTTCGATCCGGAGCCCTGTTTGCGGGTCGAACCAGAGCGCGGCCTCCGTTTCGAACGCCACTTCGCCCCGCGTTCCGGCGGCCGGATCAACGTCGCCGTCGCGCGCGATCCGCCACTCGTTCCCGCCGACTTCGGCCACGATCCAATCGCGGGACGGGCCGAACTCGACGCGTCGCGCGATCGCCGTCCAACCCGGGCGCGGGCGGGCGCCCGCGCCATTCCAGCGGACGTTTCCCGGCCGCAGCCCAAGGCGAAGTTTCCGTCCCGCGCCGACCGGCCGCCCGATCGCCCACGCCGTCTCGCCGTTGTCGGGAACGAAGAAGCCGCGCCCGGCGTCCACCCGCATCGTGCCGTCGATCCAGTTCGGCGGCGGCTCGGCGAAGAAGTCCGCGGCGAAAACCGAGGCGGGCCGCGCGACGATCTCGCGGGGCGTCGCGCACTGCACCAACCGTCCACCGGCCAGCAGCGCGACGCGGTCGGCGAGTGCCAATGCCTCGTGTTGGTCGTGGGTGACGTGGACGATCGTCAAACCACGGTTCGCGCGGAGTTGGCGGAGCAACGCGCGGAATCCGCGGCGCAAGGGCGCGTCCAATCCCGTGAAGGGCTCGTCGAGCAACAACAACTTGGCGCCGCCGACCAGCGCGCGTCCCAGCGCCACGCGTTGCGTCTCGCCGCCGCTCAATTCCGCCGGGCGCCGCCCGAGTTTGTCCGCGATGCCGAGTTGCGCCGCGATGTCGCGGATGCGCGCGTCGTGTTCCGACTTCGCGACGCCGCGCAATTCCAGCGCGAGCGCGAGGTGCGCCGCCACGGTGCGGTGCGGCAACAACGCCGCCATTTGGAAAACCATTCCCAACCCGCGGTCCTCGGGCGCGTCCGCCGTCGCGTCGCGTTCGTCGATGCGCACCGTTCCCGCGTCCGGCGCGTCCAGGCCGGCGACGAGCCTCAGCAGGGTGGTCTTGCCTCCGCCGCTCGGGCCCACGATCGCGAGATGCTCGCCGTCGGCGACGTCCAGCGTGATCCCGTCGAGCGCGCGGACGGATCCGTGCGAGCGGGCGAGTCGGTCGAGTCGGAGTCGCGGCACGGGTTGTATCAGTCGACGCGATAGGCCTCGGTGCGGCCGCGGAGGAAGAGCGAGTTCCCGACGATGGCGGGGGATGCCATGAAGCCATCGCCGAGTTGGTTGGTCGCGACCTTCGTGAACGTGCGTCCCGTGGCGACGACGGTGACGCGTCCTTCCTCGCTGCAGAAATAGAGATGCTCGCGCGTCGCGACCGGCGCCGCCGAATAGTTCCCGCCCACGCGTTCGTTCCAGACGACCTTGCCGGTCTTCGCTTCCCAACAGGTCGCGATGCCCGTCTCGTCCACGGCGTAGAGCAGGTCGTCGAGGAGCAGCAACGACGGTTTCTTCGGGACGTTCTTTTTGGCGCGCCACGCGACGGCGAGCGTGGTGTCGGCGGCGACCGCGGCGTTGGCGTCGATCACCTCGCCGGCCTTGCCGGGCCGGATCGCGAGCAGTTGTCCCTGCGACCAACCGGACGGGTAGAAAACCAGGCCCTGTCCGGCCACCGGGCGCGTGCCGCCCGAATGGCTGGAGCGCTCCTCGACGCGCCAAAGCTCGTGTCCGTTCGACGGGTCATAGCTATAGAACGCCTTCGCTCCCTGACTCAGTAACTGCGTGACGCCGTCGATTTGGGCGATCTGGCAGGTCGCGAACGCCTTGCGCCAATCGCCCTCGCTCTCGGGTTTCCCGTCGGCACCGAGGTCCTTGTAGTCGATGCCGCGTTCGGTCCGCCACAGCGTGTGGCCATCTTTTGCGTCGAGCGCGATCACGAACTGATGGTCGCTGCCGTCGAAGTTCAGGATGATTTTACCGTCGTGAAGGATCGGGGACGAACCGGCGCCGCGGTAGTGGTTGCACTCGAGATCCCGGCGTTCCCACAGCGTCTCGCCGGACTTGGCGTCGAGGCACGCGGTGCCGGGCGAACCGAACGTCACGTACACGCGGTCGCCGTCGAGCAGCGGCGTGGGCGAGGCGGCGGAGTTGAACTTGTGGATGAACTGCGGCTTCGCGACGCGGAACAACAAACGGTCGAGAACCACCTTCCCGGTCCTCGCGTCGAGAACCACGACGGCCAACTCGGTGGCATCGTCGGTCGCGGTGGCGAGCCAGACGCGATCGTTGCCGACGACGGGCGAGGCCCACGCCTTGCCGTGGACGGGCGTGTGCCACGCGAGGTGGTTGGTCTCGGAGAATTCGACGGGGGGATGGGCGTCGAGGGCGAGTCCATCGCCGGTGGGACCGCGGAACTGGGGCCATTCCTTCGGGGCGGCCGCGGCCAACGGCGCCGCGACGAGGAGCGACGCGAGTAGGGATCGGCGGTTCATGCCGGCAGGATAAATGCGGACCCGCGCCGGCGCACAGGGATAAAATGCGGGACCACGGAGGGTGCCGATTCTATATCCACGGATCTGAACCCGATTCCGCGGACTTTGACCCATGACTATTATGGCGAGGAAGGGTGAGCCACAGATCCGAGCCCATTTTCAAGGATTTTTCTTTCGGGATTTCCCCGTTCAAAGCCCCGATCCAAAGTATAAATCTGTGAAAATGGGCTCAAATCTGTGGCTCAATTCTTCCTCGCCCATCGGCCGGCCGGTCTGTGGAAGCATCGGTGATCTTCCACGCGCGGCGGCTTCGGCGGTTGTCGCGCGGCGCGGGTTACGGCACGGTGACGGCGTGAAGCGCGTTGTCATCCTTCTCCTCTGCGCATGGGTCGCGGGTTGTTCCTCGGGCCCGCGTTCCGGCTCGGGCGAGGCCGCCCGGTTCCGCGTCGCCTCCCATCGCTACGTCACCGAGCACTTCGCCGCGCGTCCCGTTGCCGGCGTCGGCCTCGGGATGCACGGCCTCGACGGCGCGTTCGTCGTGCCCACCCGCGCCAACATCGACGCGGAGATCCGTCGGTTGCACGCCGCCGCGGCGACGTTCGCGTCGTTCGACCCGAAGTCGCTCGCGGGTGACGACCGCCTCCGCCTGGCGTTGCTCCAATCCGTGATCGACCGCGAGGCGTGGGCGCTGGAATCGCAGCGCGATTGGCGGCGCAACCCGATGTCGTACGCCGGCGCGCTCGACGTGAGCGTGTATCTCAAGCGCGACTTCAAGCCGCTGCGCGCGCGCGTGTCCGACATGGCGTCGATCCTTGCCAACGCGCCGGCCGTGTTCGCGGCGGCCCGGGCGAACCTCGACCCCGTGTTGCCGCGGCCGTACGTCGAGACCGCGATCGAGGTCGCCCAAGGCACCGCCTCGTTCCTGGAAAAAGACGTCGCGCGCGCGGCGCAGGATTGCGGCGATCCCGCGGGGCTCGGCCGGTTCGAGGCCGCGATGAAATCCGCCGTGGCGGAACTGCGGTCGTACGTCGCGTGGCTGCGCGCGGAGCGGTTGCCGTCGGCCGACGACGCGTTCGCGCTCGGACGCGATTCGTTCGCCGTGATGCTGCGTTCCGAATGCATCGCGGAATCGCCCGAGCGCATCCTCGAACTCGGCATGGCCGAGCTGAAGGCGGAGCAGGGACGCTTCGATGCCGCGGCCCGCGAGATCGATCCCACGCGCCCCGCGGCGGAGGTTTTCAAATCGATCCAGCGCGACCATCCGACCGCCGACAACCTGTTGCCCGAGACGCGGCGCGGGTTGGAGGCGATCCGGAAATTCGTCGTGGACCGCGGGTTGGTGACGGTCCCGAGCGAGGTGCGGGCGCGCGTGGAGGAGACGTTGCCGCCGTTCCGCGCGACGAGTTTCGCGTCCATGGACACGCCGGGACCGTTCGAGTCGAAGGCAACCGAGGCCTATTACTACGTGACGCCGGTGGAGCGCGAGTGGCCGCAGGCGCAGGCGGACGAATGGTTGTCGGCCTTCAACTATTACACCACGGACGTGGTGAGCATCCACGAGGCGTATCCGGGACACTACGTGCAATTCCTCGCGTTGAACGCGTCGAAGGCCGGCGAGGTGGAGAAGGTGTTCGCGAGTTATAGTTTTGCGGAAGGCTGGGCCCACTATTGCGAGGAGATGGTGGTCGGCGCGGGTTTCGGGCAACCGCCGGGCGTTGCGGCCGCGACGGCGGAGGAGAAACTCCGCGGCGCGAAATACCGCATCGCGCAGTCGGACGAGGCGTTGCTCCGGATCTGCCGCCTGTGCTGCGCGATCCGACTTCATTGCCAGGACATGACGCTCGACGAGGCGACGCGATTCTTCCGCGACAATTGCCACTACGAGGCGAAGCCGGCGCGGAGCGAGGCGCTGCGCGGGACCTTCGACCCCGGCTACCTGTTCTATACCGTCGGCAAGATGCAGATCCGGAAACTGCGCCGCGACGTCGAGACTCGCGAGGGCGCGGGATTCTCGGCGAAGGCGTTCCACGACGGATTGCTGAGCCACGGCGCGCCGCCGCTGCGGCTGCTGCGGGAACAACTGCTGGACGACCCGATGCTGTGGCCGGCAAGCCTGTGACCACGGAGCGGGGATTTTTTACCACGGAAATCACTGAAATCACGGAACGCGGAGTCAAAGGGGTTTTTACCACGGAGCACACGGAGCACACGGAGCACATGGAAAGCAAACACGCGGGAAACGGTGGATGATTGGTGGCGGAAATCCCGCCGAGTTGGTTTCCCAATATGTTATCCGGCCCCACGCCCCCAATCCGTGTTCTCCGTGTGCTCCGTGGTAAATATTTCCTGGCTGCGGCGTTCCGTGATTTCAGTGATTTCCGTGGTTAAAAATCCCCGGTGTTCCGTGGTCGCGTGGATTGCGCGGGTGCCGTGGTCTCGGCCAGTGTGACGCCATGCGATCGAAAGCACGCCCGTTCCTGCTCGTCGCGTTCCTTTTCGTTTTCGTGGTCGGCAACGCGTTGGCCGCGGAGCCCGACTTCTTCTCGCGCGAGCGGTTGCACGAGGTGCGGATCACGCTGCCGGCGACGGAATGGGAGACGTTGCGCGCGGAGCATCCCGATTTCGTCGCGCAGATCGGGCCCGCCCGGACCAACGGACGCGCGGCCCGCGTGTACCTGAACCACCGCGGCTCGGTGGAGTTCGACGGCATCGTCCTCCCGGACGTCGCGGTGCGGAAGAAGGGGTTCATCGGTTCGGTGAGCCGGTTCCGTCCGTCGTTGAACCTCGAGTTCGCGGCGTTCGCCGACGGACGAAAAATCGGCGGGCTCGCGAAGCTGAGCGCCAACAACAACCAGCAGGATCCGGGCAACATCCGGCAATGCGTCGCGTACGACGTCTTCCGCGCGGCGGGAATCGCCGCCCCGCGCGCGTCGTTGGCCCGCGTCTCGGTCAACGGGGAATCGCTCGGGATCTACACGCTCGTCGAGCCCGTGGACCGCGGGTTCGCAGGGCGCGAGTTCGGTCCGGGCGGCGGCGGGTTGTGGGAGGGCACGCTGACGGATTTCCGGCCGGAGTGGCTGCGGATGCTCGAGCCCAAGGCGGGCACGCGGAAAAAAGACGGGCGCATCCTCGGCGAGGTCGCGGCGATCCTCGCGCGCACCAACGCCCCGCTGGATCTCGACGGGCTCGCGGCGCGGGTCGATCTCGACCGGTTCGTGACCTTCTGGGCGACGGAGGTTTTGATCGGCCATTGGGACGGCTATGCGAACAACGTGAACAATTATTTCGTTCATCGCCGCGGGTCCGACGGGCGGTTGGTGTTCGTGCCGTGGGGCGCGGACTCGTGCCTGGGAGCGCGGGAGGGCTTCGTTCCGCCGGGCGCGCCGGACAGCGTGCGTGCGACCGGGTTCCTCGCGCGGCGTTTGTACGAGGACCCGGTCTGGCGCGAGCGCTACCGCACGCGGCTCCGGGGCCTGTTGGACACGGTCTGGAAGGAAGAGGCGCTGGTGGCGGGGATCACGAGGCTCGACGGGTTGGTCGGCACGAACGCGACCGCGGGCGGAAGGCACCGGGCCACGGTGCGCGCGACGCGCGAGTTCGTGAAGGGGCGGCGCAAGGTGTTGCTCCGCGAACTCGACGCGCCCGCGGTGGATTGGACGGCGCCGCCGCGCGAGCTGTCGTTCCTCACCGAATGGGGAAAAGTGACCGCGACGTTCTCGGCGCCGTACCACCGCGCGATCCCCGTGAACTGGTTCACGAACGGGACGGTGGACCTGCGGATCGAGCTCGACGGGAAGACGCGGCCGTTCGTGAAGGCGGGAGTGGCGACGGGCCCGGGCTTCGACGCGCGGCAGACCAACGACGTGTGGGTGACGATCGTGGCGATGCGCGGGATCGGTGGCATGCAGGTGCCCGCGGTGTCGGTGCCGCGTTCGGCGTTCGTGGCGGGCGCGGAAAACCACGTCGGGTTCTTCGATGGTTCCGCGTTCCTGTTCGAGGGAATCCCGACGGGCCAGAACGACGACAGCTTCGGGTTCCTCGACGGCACGCTCCACATCGACGAGGCGGGGACCACGGAAGGCGCGCCGGTGAGGGGACGGCTGGATGCGACGGTGTGGAAGTGGAACTTCTGAGGGCAAGCCAAGGGGATTTTTACCACGGAAATCACTGAAATCACGGATGCAGGAGGAGAGCTGATTTTTTTACCACGGAGCACACGGAGCACACGGAGCACACGGAACGGCAAGCGAACGAAACCGCGATCCAGAGGCCACTTTGGTCCGGCTCTACTGACTGTGGATGTATTTTGATCCGGCCTCCATTCCGTGTGCTCCGTGTGCTCCGTGGTAAATTGTCCCGGGTTCAGCCTTCAGTGATTTCCGTGATTTCCGTGGTTAAAAATCCCCGGTCTTCCCGCTCGCACGGATTGCTTCGGTTCGGTGGTGAAGGGCACGCTGACGCCATGCGGTCGAAAGCATTTCCGTTCCCGTTCCTCCTCGTCGCGCTCCGCGCCCTTTCCGCGGTCGAGCACGCGGTGCCGCCGGCTAAGGCGATCCACGACGACGTCTATCTCCAGGAGATCGGGAGCAAGGTGCCGTCCGCGGAACCGCTGGTCGCGGTCGGCGTCGATGGCGGCGCGGTGTTCGCGGGCACCCGCCGCGGACTGCTGCGATTGGATGGAACCAATTGGTCCGCGGTCGCCGGTGCGACGTCCGCGGTCACGCGGTTGGTGCGCGCGGGCGACCGACTGTGGGCCATGGGTCCGGGCGGTTTGTCGCGGCGCGACGGGGACACTTGGAACACTGTCGTCGGGGAACCCGTCTCCGACGTGGCGTCGCACCGCGGCCAGATCATCGCCGCCTCGGGGAAGAAACTCCTTCGTCTGGACGCCGGGAAATGGACGGCGCTCTCGACCAACGAAGCGCCGTTCGACGTCACCCGTGTGTTCTCGCACCAAGACTCGCTCTGGGTCCACGGCGACGGACGCGTGACCACGGTCGAGTCGGGA
>JANYDN010000162.1 GCA_025363585.1 Verrucomicrobiota bacterium
ATCATTCCGGCTTAGCCGGAACGATGCAGTCGCGGCAGGGGAATTTATCTCACGCCAAGCCGGGCCAAGGCCATCCAGGGGGCAAAGACCGCCGGCGTGTCTTTTCACCGAACGGCGGGATTCGGCGAGGGCATTCCAGTGCCCTTAATGAAGCTTTGGATGGCCTGGGTCCCCTACCAATGAACCGAAGGCGATGTTCCATCCTCATCCGCAGATGACGCAGATTTCGCGGATGTAGGTCGGCACCGGGCCAAAACACGCCGACGGTTCGAGACATGCCTCACCCAACGTGCATCCGCGGAATCTGCGTCATCTGCGGATAATGCTTCCTTGGCGGTTCATTGCGGCATGGCACCCCGTCAGTGGGGGGCGGGCCTCGGCGTGGGGAATTCCCGTTTTCCTAGTCGCGGCAGGGGAATTTATTTCACGCCAAGACGGGCCAAGGCCATCCAAGGGGGCAAAAACCGCCGGAGTGTCTTTTCACCGATCCATCCCATCCGCAGATGACGCAGATTTCGCAGATGTAGGTCGGCACCGGTCCAAAACACGCCGGCGGTTCGAGACATGCCTCACCCAACGTGCATCTGCGGAATCTGCGCCATCTGCGGACAATGCTTCCTTGGCGGTTCATTGCGGCATGGCACCCCGTCAGTGAAGGGTGGGCCTTGGCGTGAGGAATTCCCATTTTTCCCAACGAATCGTTCCGGCTCGGTCGGCCGCCCGACTTCGCATCGGAAAAATTCCCCACACGGGAGTTCCGGCGATTGACTCGGATAATCCAGCTTTCAAAGCTGGATTATCCGGCCTGTCGGGCTGTGAAAAAAACCGTGTGCACGATGGAGCCGACCGGGTCAGGAAACTGGCGGCGCACTCCCTTGGATCGGGGAATAATACCCGGTCGTCGCGCCACGAATGCGTTCGCGCGCTTGCCTTGCGCCGCCGCGCCGTGGACAACGGGGCCGCACTCCATGAACACCCCGTCGCGCCGGTTCATCACCACCGCCGAAGCCCTGAAGGAAGACTACAAGGGTCGGACGAACTATTGGCTGGCGCGGCCGGAGATCGCGGACGCGAAGGATCTCCAGTTGTGCCGCGCGGTGCTTCCCGCCGGCGAGGGCCACAACTTCCACACGCATCCCGAACTCGAGGAAATCATCTACGTGCTTGAGGGCGAGGTGGAGCAGTGGGTGGAGAACGAGAAGCGGGTGCTGAAGCCGGGCGAGGTCGCGCACATCCCGCGCGGCATCGTGCACGCGACGTTCAATGCGTCCGCGCGCGACGCGGTGATCCTCGCGATCCTTTCGCCCGCGGCGGCGAAAGGCCCTTTCCTCGTCGACGTGAGCGGCGAGGAGCCGTGGAAGTCGCTGAGGATGCCCAGGTGATCCCGTCATGAGCTCCGCGCCCGTTTCCCCCGCCGACCGTCGGTTCGTCACCGTCACCGAGACCGTCACGGAAATCTCGCCGTTCACGCTGAACGCGTGGATGTCGCGTCCCGACATCGTTCCGTGCCGGGATGTGTTGCTCGTCCGCGCCACGATGGAGCCGGGGTTCTGCCATCCGTTCCACCATCATCCGACCCGCGAGGAAATCATCTACGTCGTGTCGGGCCAGGCGGAGCAGTGGTGCGGCGATTCGTATCGCGTGTTGAAGCCCGGGGAGATGGTGCTGATCCCGAAGGGCGAAGTGCACGGCACGTACAATCCGTTCCGAGAACCCGTGGTGTTTCTGGCGATCCTCTCGCCCGCGGAAGCGGCCGGACCCGACATGGTGGATTCTTCGGGCGAGGCGCCGTGGTTGGGAAAGCGCGAGGCGCTCGGGTTGCCGGCTTGCGTGATGCGACCGGTCTGATGTGTCGGATGTTCAATCCCGCTCGAGGGTGAAGAGCGGACGCGGCGCGCTTCGGCGCAACTCCACGTGGCCGTCCGCGAAACCAAGGTTGGCGCGGAACTTCCCTTTCTTCGCGTTGCCCGTCACGCCGCGGTCGGTCTCGGTGCTCCGCTCGTTGCCCCCGCTGTGCCGGTAACAGACGTTGCCGCTCCCGGCTCCGTCGGGATACAGGCAGGCATCCCATCCGTCCGTGTCGCCGTAGAGGACGGTCCCGACCGGATCCAGCACGTGGCGCGAACCGGTTCCTTTCTCGCCGTTGTTGATGAGTCCGTTCTGCGCGTAGGCGAGGTAGCCCCAGTAACCGCCGGCCTGCAGCGCCGCGTTCGCCTTCTGGTCCTTGCGCTGGATGCTCGACGGACAAATGAAAATCCCTTTCCCCGCCTCCTTTGCCGAACGCCCGACGTACGGCTGCAATTGGCTGTACCAAATCGGCGGTACCGGTCCGCTGAGCCACTCGGCGCGGGGCCAACCGATCGGGTACGACTCGTGGTCCTGGTCGTACATCGACGCCGCCATCACGAGCTGGCGCAGGTTGCTTTGGCACGCGGCGGCGCGCGCCTTGTCGCGGCCACGCGCGAGGGCGGGCATGATCATGCCCGCAAGGATGGCGATGATCGCCACGACGACGAGAAGTTCGATCAGGGTGAATCCCGACCGAGGAAAGTTTTCGGAACGGCGAAGTTTCATAGGCGCGCCTTGATCGCACGGATTCCCCGGCCCAGCACGGGCACTTGCTGGAACAATCCCGCGGTGCTGTCCCAATAGTCCTGGTGCAACAGGACGCGTCCCCGTTCGTCGAAGCGAATCTGCGAGATGCCGATCGTGCGGATGGTCTCGCCCTTCGCCACGCTTTTCATCCGGACATCCATCACCCAGCGGAAATAGTAAGTGCCGTCCGAAGCCCGCGTCACGTCGTCGAACGTCGCCGTCACTCTTTCGGCCGACTCCATCGTTGCCTCGAAATATTTCCGGATCGCGTCGGAGCCACGGAGGGTCTTGAGGGTGTCGTTGAGGAAGGCGTCGGGCGCGTAGACGTTGGTGGTTTCGGTGCGGACGCGTTCGAGCGTCATCTCGCCAAGGAACCGTTTCACGCGGGCGATGCCGTCGCGTTCGGCGTCGGAACCCGCCGCGACGTTGGGCAGGCCGGCGATCGTCGCGAGGGCCGCGGCGTGCTCGGCGGAAAAGTCGGTTTGCTTCGGCACCGTCCGGCAGCCGAGCGCGAGACAACCGACGGCAAGGATGACGACCAAAGCGCCGATGGCCTTCTTCATGGTACACCCATGCGCCGAAACGGCCCGATCGGCAAGGGTGCCGAACGGGCCGTTGGCCAACAAATCCGGCGTGAGTCGCGGAAGTGGCGGCGGGCCGCCGCCACCCACGGAGACCCTGCCGTTCAGTTGCCGTCTGCCGACACCGGTTTCACCTCGGGCGCGGCCGGGTGCGCGGCGATATAGGCATCGACGTCCTTGGTGATGACGAGTTGGCCCCACATGAGGAGCGGGTGTCCGGGGAAGGTGCAGACGAACTCGTGCACCGCTTCCTCGTCGGGTGCCTTGAGCTTGAGGACCTCGCGTTGGCCGGCCTCGATCAGCTTGGTGCCGGCCCAGAGATCGGCCGTCTTCGGGAAGAAGGAACGGCCGCGGTTGTCGAACTCGTCGGGCTTCATGAGCGCCGCGGCGGCGCCGACCCTCTCTCGCGTGCCGGGCCGAACGAGCGCGAGGTTGTGCGGCATGAAGTCGCCGTTCTCGAACGCGATCTCGAACGGCTTGCCGGCCTCGACCACGAGGCGCGTGGTGTCGAACCGCATCTGCTCGCGGACCGTGCGCACCACGAACACCGCCACGCGCAGGCCCTTCAGGTCGGCCCGGAGCGCGGTGGCCGCCGGGGCGTCGAGGACGCCGGCAAGATCGTCGGCGAGTTGGATCGTCTCGACGTATTCGGTCGAGGTGCGGTCGGCCGCGGGGACGGTCCGGGCCCACGCGATGAGGTCGCGCGCGACGCCGCCGGCCTGTGCTTTCGGCCACGACGCGCGGGGGAGCGATCGGACGCCGCGGGCCGCGGTGCTGACTTGGTCGCGGTCGTGGATGAGTGTGCCGAGCGAGGCGAAGGTCGCTTCCGGCTCGCGGCCCATGCTGACGAGCGCGCGGATTGCGGCGCGTTTGACCGATCCGCCGGCGTTGGCGGAGACGGTGATCACCGCGGGTTCGCGCGGCGCGGGGATGCCGGTCTTGGTGAACACCGGCGCGTGCTGCGCATCGAGTGCGACGAGCGTGAATCCCTCGAGGCGTTTGCCCAGCGCGCCGTCGCCCTCGGTACGATTGAACACCTTCACGCTTTCGACCGGGTATTCGCGGCCGAGATCGACCTCCCACCAGGGATGGTCCTCGTTCTCGGCGGAATGGGTCTGGGAGCCCGACGAGAAAGCGCCGTCGGTGTTGCCGTCGATGGCGCGCTTGGCATCGGCGCCGTTCGCCGTGCTGGATTGCTTGGCGGTGCCGCCGAGCGCGACGTTGCGGTTGTCGCTGAACACCTGCACCTCGGCGAGCGTGAGCGTGCCGACGCGTGGGAGTTCGACGCGCACGTAGCGCACGCCGCCGCCCGCGTTGGCCGCGGGATTCTCGGACAGCAACGGCTTCAGGCGGGAATACGGTTTCGCGCGCAGGTCGGTGTCGAGGATGGTCGGCAACCCGTTGAGAAGATCGGCCATCGAGCCGGGCTTGGACTTGGCGGCGTCCCAGACGCGGTCGAACGAATCGTCCGCCACGGCGAGCGCGGCCCAGGCGCCCTCGCGCACTTCGGGACGCGGGGAAGCGGTGGCGAGCGACGCGAGACGGTCGCGGACGCCGACGAGTTCCTTGGGCGATTGCTGCGGGAGCAACCGTCCCAGCGCGGGCGCGGCGGCGGAATCCGCGGATTCGGCGAGGCCGAGCAATTCGGCGGCGCGCGTCGAGCCCTTCGCCTTTGCGAGTTCCATCAATGCCGCGCCTCGATCGGCATCCAGGACGTCCGGACGGCGCAGGATCGCGCCGAGCACGCCGGGCGTGTGCGGCAGCTTCAGCAATTCCTGCGTGCCGACGGCCTTGATCAGGTAATCGACCCCGGCCGGATTGCCATCGGCGACCGGGCGTCCCGCGGCGATCGCCGGGCGCCACCACTTCTCGAGCTGGCGCATGGTCTCGCGGAGCGTGTAGTCGAGGTAGTAATCGGTGGGCTTCGCCAGCGCGGCGAGCGCCACGTCGGCGGCCTCGGCGACGCGGAAGAAACTCGCGGCGCGGACGGCCTCGAGACGCACGCGGGGATTCTCGTCCTGGGCCTGGACCTTCAGGAGCGCCAGCGCGTCGGGAACGCGGTCGCGCCAATAACAAAGCACGCGGGTGGCCGCGGTGCGCGCGTGCGGGTCCGACGAGCGGAGCAACGTGCGGAGCAAACCGTCGTCGACGACGTTGTGCCATTGGTGGACCCAGAGCGCCTCGGTGAGGTGATGCCAATACTCCGGCTCGGACGGCGAGAGTTTCGCGGCCCAGGCCTTCGTCGCGGCGATGACTTCCGCGCTGGGTCGGCTGCCGAGCTCGATCTTCGCGAGTTCGCGGACGCCGTTCTCGGGTTCCTTCAGCAAGCCAAGCAACGCGGGAATCGGTTGGCCGGAGATCAAGGGCTGCTTCAGCAGCGGGCGGCCGGGATACGTCATCTTGTAGATGCGGCCGTGCTGGTGGTCGCGATTCGGGTCGCGCAGATGGTGCTGCATGTGCCCGATGATCGCGTTGGACCAATCGCAGAAATACAACGCGCCGTCCGCGCCGATGCTCGCGCAGATCGGGCGGAAATTCGGGTCGCTCGACGACACGATGTTCTCGAGCGTCTCGCCCTTGAGGCCCGATCCGTCCTCGGAAACCTTGACGCGGTAGATGCCCTGGAAACCGATGACGTTGAGGTTCAGGAAATTTCCCTGGAACTCCTCCGGGAAGTGACGGCTGCTGATCATCGTCGTGCCGGGGCAGGGGCGGGACGGACGGTTCCAGAACTCGCGCATGCCCGGGTGTTTCATCGGGTAGTCGATGTGCCCGCTGAACGCCGGCGCGAAGTAGTTCGCGTTGCCGGTCGCGTCGGTGACGATGTCGTTGCCCCAGCGGTCGAAGACTTTTCCATGCGGGTTCGCGAAGCCGTACGCGGCGTATACCTCGAACTTCGCCGTGCGCGGTTCGAACCGCAGGATCGCGGCGTCGTCGTTCCGCACCGGGCCCTCGCCCGTTTCCACCTGAGTCCGATGGAACACGCCGTCGGAGAGATAAATCGAGCCGCCGGGATCGAGCGACACCGCGTTCGAGGTGTGGTGGGAGTCCGCGGAATCGAGACCCATCAGCACCCGTTCCTTCGTGTCCGCCTTGCCGTCGCCGTCGGTGTCGCGCAGGAACCAGAGGTCCGGCGCCTGCACCACGAGGACGCCGTCCTTGTAGAACTGGAAGCCGGTCGGCGCGTTGAGGTCGTCCGTGAAATGCGTGCACTTGTCGGCCTTGCCGTCGCCATCGGTGTCCTCGAACACCAACAGGCTGTCGCCGACCTTCGAGTCGGGAGTGCGTTCCGGATAGTTGCGCCACACCGCGACCCAGAGGCGGCCCTTGGTATCCCACGCCATCTGGAGCGGCTTGATCAACTCGGGCCAACGCTCCTCGCTCGCGAACAACTTCACGTCGAGTCCGGAATGCACCGTCATCTTCGCGATCGCCTCCTCGCCGCCGAGGAACACGTGCGAGCCGTCGGGATTCTCGCCGCGCTTGTTGGTCACGACCGGCGTCACCGGCGGAAGATTGCTGTCGTTCGGCTCCGCTTCCTTGCCCTTGGCCGCGGCCCACACGACAACGTCGCGATTGGCGGTCATGGTGTCGCGCACCGCCATTTCCTCCTGCATCACCTTGTAGTTGGAGACGTAGGGCGCGGGCGCGTTGCGATCGCTGATGAACCCGCCTTTGTCCGGCTGGTAGGCCAGCGCCGAGCGGCCGCCGTACACGTTGTAGCCGTCGACCGTGCGGTAGCGGCTATGCCACATCCCGTTCTTCTCGTTCACCGCGAGGCGCAGTTTCTCGAGGTTCCAGGCGGGTGCGGCCGTGCCGAACAACGCTTGGTAGATCACGTTGGCGACCCGTCGGTCGCCCTCCGCTCCCAGAAGATAGCCATTGATCGTCAGCGACTCGCCCTTCGCGGCCGCCTCGGTGTAAAGCCGCTCGCTCGCGGCGAAGAGATCCACGAACTGGACGTCGTTGGCCTTCGCCACTTCCGCCATCGCCGCCGAATAGATCCGGCGGTTCGCGTTCGCCGGACCGGGATCCGCGAAGTTCGGATCCTGGTGCCGCTCGTCGGCGGGCGAGGAGAACAGCACGACGCGCGCGTTGCCGCGGCCCGAGAAATCCTTCGCCCGCGTTTCCTTCAGGTAGCGATCAAGGTCCGCCTTGAACTTGTCGAGACCGGCCGGGCCCTGCGCCGCCTCGTTGGCGCCGAAGAACGCGAGGATCACGTCGGCCTTCGTCCGCTTCAGCCAGTCGTCCGGCGTGCCGAAGTTTTCCGAACGATGCCGCGTCACCACCTCGTCGCCCGCGACGGCAAGGTTGCGGAAGACCAAGGCGTGCTCGGGGAAGCGCGCGTGCACCAGGGACTCGAGATAGCCCGAGTGCTGGAAACGGTCGGCCACCGCGCCGCCGACCAACGCGACGTGGTCGCCCGGATTGAGTTTGAAAGCGGCCGGTTCGGCATGGAGGCCCCATGCCACCGCGAAGCACGCGGCCGACACCAAGAGGCGGTTTTTGATGCTCATGGAAAAGTGTGTCGAGGATGCCGGCATCCGCCGCTGGCCGTGAAGGCCGAAATGCGGAAACGCGACAACGTCCGTCGTCGGACGTTGCACGGCGCGCGGGATTCACCCCGGTTTGGGCGAGGCGACGCGGCGACGGACCGGTGGGGCGGGACGGGCCGCCTCCGGCGCCGTGGCGACCGCGGTGACGCGGTGACGCGGTGGATCTGGGATGGGCCCGGAACCCGGGCAAGGTCCGCCAACTCACGATGGCTGCCACGGGCCCGCCCTGTATTCGCCGGAAGTTCGCTGCTTGAAACCCGGGACCCGGGAACTTGAGACTCGCCGCCGATGTTGCCCGGGCCATGGATCCTCCCGGCGTTGTTCGTCACCGGGCTTGCCGCCGGTTTCGTCGACGCCATCGCCGGGGGCGGCGGGCTTTTGACCGTGCCGGCATTGCTTGGCGCCGGGTTGCCGCCGCAAGTGGCGCTCGGCACCAACAAATTCCAGTCGACCTGCGGCACCGCGCTCGCCACCTGGACCTTTTCCCGGGCGGGTGTCATGGACTGGCGGTCCTTGTTGCCGGGCATGGGGGTGGCCTTCATGGCCGCCTTGCTCGGCGCATGGGCGGTGTCGATCGCGGACACCGCGCTGCTGAAACCCGCGATCCCGGTCGTGCTGTTGGCCATCGTCGCATACACCGCGTTGAAGCCGGATCTCGGGGGCGAACGGCGTCCGGCGAAGATGGGGGCGGTCGCCTTCTCGATCCTGTTCGGCACGCTGCTGGGTTTCTACGACGGGTTCTTCGGACCGGGCACCGGTTCGTTCTGGATGATGGCGTGCGTGTTGGTGCTGGGTCTGGATCTGCGGGGCGCGACCGGACACACCAAGGCGATGAACCTCGCCAGCAACCTCGCGTCGCTCGGGTGGTTCGCCGCGACCTCGCGCGTCGACTACACCGTCGGCGTGGTGATGGCCGGCGGGCAATTGATCGGCTCCCATTTCGGTGCGCGTCTGGCGATCCGTCGCGGCGCCGGATTGATCCGCCCCGTGTTCCTGGTGGTCGTGTCCGCGCTCGCGATCAAGCTGCTATGGGATGCGTTGTAAGCGCGGGGAGAGTTTCAAGATTCAAGATTCAAGTTTGAAGTGGTGGACGAGCCGTCCCGGCTCGATGTGAACCTCGTGATCTGGGTGGTTGCCGCGATGCGGGGACCGGGCGGGGACGCCCGGTTTTGCGCAGGCGGGACGCCCGCTCTACGGCTGCGCATCCCCGCTTCAAACCTGGATCTGGAAACTTGGAACTCCGATGCAGTCGGGACGCCCGCGACTACGGCAGGCGAGGACGCCCGCGCTACATCTCGCGTTGGTGTGGCTTCAAACTTGAATCTTGAAACCTCGGCTGCGGGCTACTGCTTGTACCCGAGCAAGCCGCGTTTCTTGATCAGCTCCGCGACCTGCGGCGGGACCTTGGCCTCCCACCCCGGTTCGGAGTTTTGCAGCATCTTCAGGACGTTCCGGCTCAGGATGTCCATGTTCGCCGCGTCCACGTCGCGCATGCCCTGGATGAAACGGTTTTCCACGAGGTACTGGTACAGATGCGCCAGATGCGGCGCGACGCGCAGGTTCTCCGCGGTGATCACCGAGCGCGATTTCGGGTCGCGGAACGGATACACGTACGCCTTCAACTCGTTTTTGAACATGCGCCCAAAGCTCTCGAGAATCCCGCCCGCCAGGTCCACGTAGTACTTCTCCTCGAAAAGCTCCTTCAGCGTCGGAAGGCCCATCACGAGGCCGATGGGTTGTTTCGTGAACCGGAACAGGTAGCCCGCCAACCGGTGGAACTCCCCGTAGTTCGAGATCAACACCGGGTGTCCCATCGAGCAGAGGATGTCGACGCGCTCGAGGAAATCCTGGTGGTCGATCCTTCCCTCCGCGCTGAGGTTCTTCAGCGTCATCTCCATGAGCACCACGAGGTCGTCGGCGACCACGTTGGGCTCCTGGATGAACTGCGCCTTCGCGTAGCGGATCATGTCCTCGCTGACCTTGGTCACGGGACGGAACGAACCGCGCTCCACCAGCACGCACTTTTTGTAGAGCGTGTCGCCGGGTTGGACGAGATGCCCGTCGGGTTGGAACAACGCCGCGTTGGTCAGCCCTTTCTCCACCAGTTGCAGCGCCAGCAGACGGTTGTCCACTTCCGGGAACGCCGGCCCGCGGAACTCGATCATGTCCACCTCGATCCGCTCGATCGACAGGCTGTCGAGGAGGTCGTCCACGATGCGCGTGGCGTCGACATGGTGGTAGAGCGCTGCGTGGATCAGGTTCACGCCGAGGATCCCGAGCGCCTCCTGCTGCTGGAGATTCTCGCGGTCCCACATGATCACGTGGAGGAGGATGTCGCTCGGCTCCGCGCCCGGATGGTGCTGGAAGCGGATGCCCATCCAGCCATGCGTCTCGTCGCGCCGGCTGAAACTCCGCGCCGCGACCGTGTCCGCGAACGCAAAGAACCGCGTCGACGCGCCGCGTTGCGCCGCGAGTCGCTCCACCAGCAAGCCGTACTCGTGGTCGACCATCGTCGCCAAACGGTGCCGGCTGACGTAGCGCTCGGTCGCGCCGTAGATGGCGTCGCTGACGATCATGTCGTAGGCCGACATCGATTTCGCCACCGTCCCGCTGGCGCCGCCCGCCCGGAAAAACCATCGCGCCACTTCCTGCGCGGCGCCGATCTCCGCGAAGACGCCGTACTTGGTGGGGTCCAGGTTGATCTGCAGCGCCTTCTCGTGCGTGTCGTTCGGCTTGCTCATGTCCGGCGACAACAAAGCACAGGCGGGCCCGACGGAGAAGTCCCGCGGCACCGTGGTCGCGGGCGTCCCCGCCTGCGCAGGTCGAGCCGTCCCCGGCTCGGGGGTGCATGCAATCACGACGCGGAGGGCAAGCATGCGGGCCAAAGCCGGCGCGGGCGGGGACGCCCGCTATTTGTGCGGCCGCGGACGGCCGCCCTACGCCATTCGGCCGCGTGAGCATGCTTCAAACCTGAAACTTGAAACTCGCCTGCGACCGCAGCCGCGAACGGCCGCCCTACGCCACGACTTCCGGCTTTCCACGCGCGCGCCCGCTCCCGATTCTCGCGCTTCCGATGAGCGATGCTTCCACTCCGTCCCGGTTGGGCTATCGAATGCCCGCCGAATGGGAACCCCATGCCGGCACGTGGCTCACGTGGCCGCGTCCCGAGGGGATCAGTTTTCCCGGCAAGTACGAGCCCGTGCCCGATGTCTACGCCGGGTTCATCCGGCATCTCGTCGAGGTCGAGGACGTGCACATCAACGTCTGGAACCGCGACAAGGAAGAGTGGGTGGCCGGACTTCTCCGCGCTCGTGGCGTGTCCCTGGACCGCGTGAGGTTCCACCATTTTCCCGCGTACGAACCGTGGTGCCGCGATCACGGCCCGGTGTTCCTCGTCCGCGGCGAGGGTGCGTCGCGCGAGCGGGCCGTCGTCGATTGGGACTACAATGCCTGGGGTGGCAAATACCCGCCGCACGATCTCGACGATGCCGTCCCGCGCCATGTCGCCGCTCTCCGCGGCCTGCCGTTGTTCCGCCCGGGCATCGTCATGGAAGGCGGCGCGCTCGACGTCAACGGCCGCGGCACGCTCCTCACCACCGAGTCGTGCCTTCTCAATCCCAACCGCAACCCGTCGCTCGACCGCGCCGCGATCGAGCGCTCGCTTTGCGATCACCTCGGCGTGACGAAGGTCCTGTGGCTCGGGGACGGCATCGAGGGCGACGACACCGACGGTCACGTCGACGACCTCACGCGCTTCGTGGATGCGACGACGGTGGTGACGATCATGGAGGACGATACGCAGGATCCGAACCACGAACGACTGGTGGAAAACCGTCGTCGTCTCGAGACGATGACCGACCAGGACGGGACGCCGTTGCGGGTCGTGGAGCTTCCCTGTCCGGGCCGGCTCGAGCACGAGGGACAGCGATTGCCGGCGAGCTACGCGAATTTCTACATCGCGAATGGCAGCGTCCTGGTGCCGACGTTCCGCCACGCCAACGACGCCCGCGCGCTCGAGGTCCTGCAATCGGTGTTCCCGGATCGCCGCGTGGTCGGGATCGACAGCACCGAGTTGATCTGGGGACTCGGTTCGTTCCACTGCATCTCGCAGCAGGAGCCGGCGGCGGGGAGTATTCAGTAATCAGTATTCAGTTTTCAGTCACCGGCGACCTGTGGTCAATAATCAGTGTTCAGTGTTTCCCTTTCGGTGTTCAGTGCGAAAGGTCGCACGTCGCCCGTGACCCATCGTGTGCCGAGCGTCACTGAAAACTGATCACTGAACACTGACCACTGGCCCCTTCATGAACCTCACGCACGGGCTTCATCTCGCCTATTGCACGAACATCCATCGCGGCGGCAATTGGGCCGATACCTTCGCGTCGCTTGAGAAACACACGCTGGCGGTCCGGCGCCAAGTCGCTCCGGGACGTCCCTATGCCATCGGGCTTCGGCTTGGGGACGTGGCGTCGCGCGAACTCGCCGAGCCCGGCGAGCTCCGCCGTTTCCGCGCGTGGCTGCGCGCGCACGATTGCCACGTCTTCACGATCAACGGCTTTCCCTTCGGCAATTTCCACGGCGGCCGCGTCAAGGAACAGGTCTACGCGCCCGACTGGACCTCGCCCGATCGGCTCGCCTACACGAAGCGTCTCTTCGAGATCCTGGTCGAATTGCTTCCCGACGATCCCGCCGTGGAGGGCAGCGTCAGCACCGTTCCCGTGTCGTTCAAGGGCTTCCGGCTCGACGACCGCCAGGCCCGGCTCGCGCGACGGAACCTTTGGGAGTGCGTGGATTTCCTCGAGCAACTGACGCGTCGCACCGGGCGCAAACTCCATCTGGGCCTCGAGCCGGAGCCGTTGTGTTACCTCGAGACCACCGGGGAGACGGTGGGCTTCTTCGAGCAGATGCGCGCGGACCGGCCCGGCGACCTGCGCATCGACGAGCATCTCGGCGTCAACTACGACTGCTGCCATCTGGCCATCGAGTACGAGACGGCCGCGCAATCGTTGGGGCGCTTGCGCCGGGCCGGAATCAAGGTGAGCAAGATCCACCTGAGCAACGCGCTCCGCGTGAAGCCCACGCCCGAGGCCCGTGCGGCGTTGCAGCCGTTCGTCGACACCGTTTATTTCCACCAGGTCGTGGAGCGGATGCCCGACGGCGAGCTCATCCGGTACACGGACCTCGACGAGGCGTTGGTCACGACCTGCGAGGGACCGCAGTTGGAACGCGAATGGCGGATCCATTTCCACATCCCGCTGCACGCGGCGCCGGGCGGCCATTTCGAAACCACGGCCGACCATGTGCTCGGCGCGCTCGACGAGATCCGCGCGCATCCGCGTCTTTGCAGCCATTTCGAGATGGAGACTTATACCTGGGAGGTGTTGCCCGCCGCGATGAAGCAGCATTCGGTCGTGGACCAACTCGTCGCCGAGTATCGCTGGACCCTCGCTGAATTCGCGAAACGCGGGATCGTCGAGCGACCGCACGCGGCCTGACGGGAACGGGCTTGGATCCACGGATCGACCGGAGGGGAGGGCGATTGGTGGTGAAGCTATGGGGAGTATTGATCCGCAGATGGGGGCCGGTGGGGGGCAATCGACGGAACGTAGGAAGGCAACTAGGCATGGAAGATAGATTTCCGCGTGTCCATTCGCTGACGACCTATCCGATCAAATCGTGCGCGGCCATCCGCCACGAATCCGTCGTGGTCGAGGCGTTCGGCTTTGCATGGGACCGGCGCTGGATGGTCGTCGATGCCGACGGCCGTTTCGTGACCCAGCGTTCGCATCCGAGACTCGCGTTGGTTCGCGCCGTGGTGGATCTCCCCGGCCGGACCTTGTTGGTCCAAGCGCCCGAATTCCCGCCCTTGAGGGTCGATTTGTATCCGACCCGTCGCGTCGGGGCGATCGCGACCGTGTGGAAGGACACCGTGCCGGCGTGGGACGAAGGCGACGCGGCGGCCGATTGGTTCTCGCGATGGCTGGGTTTCGCCGTGCGGTTGTCGCGGTTTCCCGACGACGCGGTGCGTCCCGTGAATCCGGCATATTCCCCCGAGCCCGCGCGCACGGCTTTTGCCGACGCCTACCCGGTGTTGCTGGCGACGACGGCGTCGCTCGACGAACTCAACCGCCGCCTTGTCGCCCGCGGCGCCATGCCCGTCACCATGGATCGCTTCCGTCCGAACGTCGTGGTGGACGGCGACGGTTTGGAACCGTTCGCGGAGGACGGATGGAAACGAATCCGGATCGGCGCCGTGGAATTCGACGTGGTGAAGCCTTGCACGCGGTGCGTGATGACGACGACGGACCAAACCACCGCGGAGATTCCGGAGCCGGGCGAGCCATTGGCGACGCTGGCGACGTTCCGGCGGTGGGAAGGCCAGGTGATCTTCGCGCAGAACATCGTGCACCGTGCCACCGGGTGCCTGCGTGTCGGCGATGCCGTGACGTTGCTTTCTTCCCAATGAAGCCACTTGCACGCGCGCGATGGATGCTGGCGATCGTTGCCTTCGGGCTTTTCTTTTCCGGCGTCACGGTGTGGCCCGCGGTATGGGAGCTCAAGACCGCGGTCCATTGGATCTGGGGCGACGCGCAACCGATGGGAGGCCTCCACGCGTTCGTCGTCCGTGCGATCGAGGGATTGGTCGTCACGGAGGCCAGGTATCCATTCCTCCTTTATGCCCACGATTGGCTGGCGTTCGCGCACGTGATGCTGGCGATCCTTTTCGCGGGGGCGATCCGGGATCCGGTGCGCAACGTGTGGATCGTGCAGTGCGGGTTGGTCATGTGCGCGTTGATCCCGGTGCTCGCGGCCGTCTGCATCCCGCTGCGCGGCATTCCGTCGTACTGGTTCTGGATCGATTTCTCGTTCGCGCCGGGCGCGGCGGTGCCTTTGTGGATCGCGCTGCGCGACATCCGGCGAGCGGAGCGGGCGCATTCGCTGGCGGGGTAAGTGCCTTCGGAACACACCGGCAAGCGTCGCGGTTTGGCCTTGCCGCGGGGCGGCATACACCGCCACAACCGCGGCGCATGCCGATGCCCTCCCTGCGCCCGATGCGCGACGCGGCCGCCGCCTGGCGGTTTTGGCGCCGGCTTCGCGTGCTTCATCCGGGATTGTTCCCGATGGACGATGCCTTGCAGGGATTCGGGCGCATCCTCGCGCCGCAGCGCTTGCGGCATTGGATCGGACGCCGGCGATTGCGCGCCGGGTGCGAGGTCTCCGCGGATCCCGCGGGCGGATACAAGGTGCGGGTCAAGGCACTGGGGTTGGATTTCTTTTGGCCCAGCGCGCCGGATGGCGACACATGGTACGCGCTGGAGCAGGAAGTCCGGCCGGGACATCCGCATTGCTACACGACGCCCCCGATCGTGCTCGGGCAGGATAGCACGGTCATCGACGTCGGCGCCTGCGAGGGATTGTTCGCGTTCCGCATGTTGCGGCAACGGTTGGCGAGGCGGGTGATCGCGTTCGAACCGTTTCCGGAAATGGCCGTGTTGCTGAAGCGCGGCGCGGTCGCCAACGGCATCGGACCGGAACTGGTGCACGAGGCGATGGCCGTCGCGGCACGCTCGGGCACGGTGGGTTTCCGGACGGATCTGGGCGCGGACGCCAGCCAGGTCGTGGCGAATCCCGGACCGGAATTCGCGGGCCTCCGCGTTCCGGCGACGAGTCTCGACGCGTATGCGTCGGGGTCGGGATGGATTCCGGCGCGGGGCGATCTCGTCAAAGTGGACGCCGAAGGCGCGGACTGGGACGTGCTGCGCGGGGCGGAGCGTCTGATCCGGGAACACGCGCCGCAGATCGCGGTGACGACGTACCATACGGACGACCATGCCGCGGGGATCGCGGAGTGGTTGAAGAAGGCACAGCCCGCGTACCGGATCCGTTTGAAGGGATTCGCGTATTGGACAACGACACCGCGGCCCGTGCTGTTGCAGGCGTCGGCGGTATAGATACCGGCAAAGCGCTATGCGGTCGGGAAAAGGATGCGGGCCTTGCTGAGATCGAACGGCGTCAACTCGAGCGGTACGTGGTCGCCAACGGCGAGGGACTCGGCGCGCTTGACCAGTTTTGCCGAGACATGGCCGAGGACGACATGGCCGTTGGGTAGTTCGATCCGGAACATCGAGGCCGGCAGGACCTCGCGGATGCATCCCGTGACGTGGATCGCTTCTTCTTTCATCGAGCCTCGGGAATTCTCGGGGGAAGGCGTCGGGAACTTCGGCCGGGCGATCGCGGCCGATCAGTGGATCAGCTTTTTGCCGGTTTCCTCGACGGCCTCGCGGATGGCGTTCCGGAAATTCAGCATTCCTTGGTCGAACGCGGCGGAAATCGGAATGACGGACGTCTTGCGGATCTTGCGCTTGAACGCCTTCAGGTTCGCCTCGGCGTTCGGCTCGTCCATTTTGTTCGCGACGACCAGACGCGGACGCTCGAGCAGGGAGGGATCGTATAACTCCAGTTCGCCGAGGACATGGCGGTAGTCGTCCCACGGTTCGCGGGCATCGGAGCCGGCCATGTCGACGAGGACGACGAGGACCCCGCAGCGGCGAAGGTGTCGAAGGAACTCGTGGCCGAGGCCGACGTTGTTGTGGGCACCCTCGATGAGACCGGGGACGTCGCACACGGTGAGCCGCGCGAAGTCGGGATACTCGACGATGCCGATCTGGGGATGGAGCGTCGTGAAAGGGTAGGGCGCGATCTTCGGGCGCGCGTGCGAGATCGCGGTGAGGAGCGTGGATTTGCCGGCGTTGGGATAACCCACGATGCCGACGTCGGCGATGATGCGGAGCTCGAAAAGGAAGTGGCCCTCGGTGCCGGGCTCGCCGGGCTGGGCGAAGCGGGGGGATTGGTGCCGGGCCGTCGCGAAATTGCGGTTCCCAAGACCACCGCGACCGCCTTGGCAGAGGACGAATCGCTGGCCGTTCTCGGTCAGATCGCAGACGAGCTCGCCCTTGGTGGCGTCGAGCGTGTCCTCGGTTTTCGAGGATTTCTCGGAGGAAAGGTCGATCTCCATGCCGCGGGCGCCGGCGGAGGAACGGATGACGGGGCGCTGGCCGGTGGAGGAGGGGAAATGGGCGGGCAGGGGTCCGGCCTCGGCGGCTTCCTCGGCTTCCCTGGCGGCCTGGGCCTCCTGCTCGGGAGTGGGCGTGGTGTCCTTGACGAGCCACACCATGGTGCCGCAGGGAACCTTGATGACGATGTCCTTGCCGGCCTTGCCATCCATGCCCTTGCCCATGCCGCCCTCGCCGCGGGGAGCCACGAGGCGGGAGTTGAAGAACTGCTCGATCAGGTTGTTGAGGTCGTGGCTGGCCTCGAGGATGACGCTGCCGCCGCGTCCGCCATTGCCGCCCTCCGGTCCGCCTTTGGTGATGTAGGCCTCGCGACGGAACGCAATGGCGCCTTTGCCGCCGTGACCGGCTTGGGCGTAGACCTTGACCTCGTCGACGAACATGGGAGGGGAAACAAAAAGGGGCGAGGCCGGCGGCCTCGCCCCGGAAAACGAACCGGCGGCTAGTTGGCCGCGGCGTCGAGGACGGGGACGGGAACGATGTTCACGCGGCGACCCGAGTGGTCGAACTTCACGTGGCCATTGACCAGCGCGAAGAGCGTCCAGTCGCGGCCGATACCGACATTCACGCCGGCGAGGAACTTGGAGCCGCGTTGGCGGACGATGATGGTGCCGGCGGTGACGAGTTCGCTGCCAAACGCTTTCACGCCGAGACGCTTGCTGACGCTGTCGCGTCCGTTGCGGGAACTGCCTTGACCCTTTTTATGCGCCATAAGCCTGGATTTCCAAAAAAACGATCGGTGCGGTTAAACGTTGATCTCTTTGACCTTCACGACGGTCAGCTCCTGGCGGTGCCCGACCGTGCGATGGTAGCCTTTGCGGCGTTTCATCTTGAAGGCGATCTTCTTGTCGCCGCGGGTGTGCGTGACGACATCGGCGACCACTTTGGCGCCGGCGACCACCGGTTGTCCGACGGTGACTTTGCCGTCGTTGTTGACCAGAAGGACACGCTCGAACGTGAACGACTGCCCGGCGTCAACCGGCAGGCGTTCGATTTCCAGCGTGTCGCCGGCCGCAACGCGGTACTGCTTTCCACCCGTTTCCAAAACTGCGTACATAAGACCTCTCGAAAGGCCGGCTAAAGAACCAAACGATGGGCGAGGTGTCAACCGGCGATTTTTCCGACGTGAACCACGATGCGTCCGAATTCCCACCGCCCGACGGGAACCGCGACGTCGTTCCGACGACGTCACGACGCGACTTTGCCCACCCTACACAAAGAGTCGGCATCGCGTGGATAAAATCTTCACGGCTTTTTTGGCGGGGGCCCGTACCGGTCCAGCAATGCGTCGGGGATCGCGATGTCTGAGGGCTTTTCGGGCCGGGGCTCCGGCACGTCCAAGGCCCGGATCGAGTCGTTGATCGGGATCAGGTCGTAGGGACCGAGGGCCGGATTCAGCCCAAGGGTGTGTTCGCGGAGGATGGCGCGGATGGTTTCCTCGCCCAGGGCCGGATGTTTCCGGGCCAGCCATCGTGCGAGCAGTTCGGTCGTGAAGCCGTGAAACGCACGCGCGTCGGGCGAAAGGTCCTCGGACGGATGCGGCCCGCCTGCATCGGCACCGTCGCGTCCGGACACGGTTGTCGACTCGAGTCGCGCGAGGTCGCTCAGGGCGACGACCGCAATCAGGCAGTCGTGCAGGACGAATCCGCGGTCCCACCCCGGGGGCAGCGCGTTCGTTATCGCGCCGAGGACCGCGTTGCCGGCCGGGTCGTCGAGTCGGGCCAATTCCTCCCGCAGGGATTGGTTCAATTCCTGGATCTGGGGCGATTCCATCCGCACGCCGGACGATCGCGACCGGGCGGAATCGCCTGACTCAGGAATCCCGGCGACGGCGACGGCGACTGGACCCCGTGGCATCGCGACCGGCGATGACGAACGATGCCAACGGCTGGCTTCGACGCCGATCCATAGCGAGGCGCAAGCGACGAGGACGAGCACGCGGACGGCACGCGGGAGGGACAAGGGTGGAGGCGATTTCATTTTGGGCGAGTGGTCGCGGGGACCGGTGAGATTTCGGCGGCAGGGATGCGTGGAACGGTCTCGACCCGGCGTTCGGAATAATACGACTCGATCTGTTCGCGGGCATGTTCCGGGTCCGGATCTCGACCCAGCCACATGGCGTCCTGATAGGCGGCGTCCTCGAGGAGGTTGGCGACTAGCGAGGCGGTGACGCGGGCTTGCCAGGGATCCGGTCGGGGCATCGCGGATCGGAGTTGGTCCCAAGACACGACGAGCGCGTCCAAATCGTTCCTGAGGCCGGGGCCGATCAGGGGCGCCTTGTCCGTTTGAGGCCAAACCGGCGCAAGGATCGGGTCGGGGTGGGCGTTGGTCAGGGTGTGAGACCCGCCCAAACCCGCGGGAGGGCTGAAATCCCCGACGGCGGATCGCGTCGTCGCCGTCGGCGTGGCCGGCGGGATGAGGTGGGGCCAGCGCAGAATCGCCAACAGGACGCAGGCGACGCAGGCGGCGGCGTCCCAAGTGATTTGCAATCGCATCGGAGGTCCTCGGGATGTCGTGGGTCCGGTGTCATTTGGTGACCGCGGGAGCGGAACAATAGGCCTCGGGCTTGATGACCGGACCGAAGCCTGCGGTGGAGCTCCAGTATTCCCAATTGACCCGGCTGGGCTGGAAGACCTGCCAGGAGCCGGCGGTCAGGTACGAGCCGGGCTTCCTGACCGCGGGCTTCAGGAAGAACGGTCCGTCGACGGGAAGCCCCAGGCCGCCCTTGGCCATCGCGTTCTGGCCCGAGACATCGGGCAGGCTGGTGCATGGCGAGACCGAGGGTTCGCTGGACGGATAGCGAACGAAGAGCCGGCAATATCCGCCCATGTAGGAGAGATAACTGGAAGGCGCCGGGATCGACGCGGAGACCCGCAATTGAAGGTCCTCGACGAGCGTGAAGCCCACCGAGCCGCCCTCCGGCATCGGGACGCTGCATTTCCAGTTCTGGCGGCCGACGGAGAAGATCGGGAACGGGAGGTGACTGTCGGACTGGCTGATGGGACCGCGGTTCCCGTTGTCGAGCGTCGCCGCTTCCCGATGGGTCGTGAACCGCGGCGGCGCCTTGCCGATGATGGCGGCCCCGGGATCGGTATAGGTCCGGACGAACCGGTACCAATAGGCACCGCGCGATTCCTCGAGGGCGAGGTGGTGCTGGTGGAGTTCGATGTTGAAGGTGCAGTCGACGTGGTCCTTGAAGATCGCGGAGGCGATCTCGATGGCGTCGCCGATGGAGGGCATGTCCAATGTCATAGGCATGCGGCTACGGTCGGTCGGCCGACGATCCGGTCAAGAAACCGGCGCAACTTATACCCGGTAACCTTGTGCCGAAAATGTATTATATAAGGGGATGGGCCCGGGCGCTCCGGAAGCCGTTCCAGAATGAAGGGAACGGCTTGTTCAACGCGGGGTTCCCGGCGCCGCCGCGCGCGTCGTCCCGCGCGTCGTCCCACCGGTTCAACGAAGGAAACGCAGCAGGCGTTCCGGATCGCAACCCAGAAGCAGCGTGGCCAATGCGAGCGCCGCGGCGATCCATCCGGCGACTCCCGCGCGGATGCCGCCGCCGGTGCCGCCGGGTGCGATCCATACCTGGCGGAGGATGCGGAGATAATAATACAGGGAGACGCAACTCGACGCGAGGGCGACGACCACGAGCCATCCGTGCCGTTGCCCGGCACCCAGTTTGGATACGGCGACGAAGGCGCCCAGTTTGCCGATGAAACCGGCGAGTGGCGGGATGCCGGCGAGCGACAGGACGAATACCGTCAACGACACGGCGAGGAGCGGCGATCGTTCGCGGAGTCCGGCGAGGTTGGCGATCGAGTCGCCGCCTGCGCGGTTCTCAAGGATGGCTATCACGCCGAACGCGCCCGTCGCGGCGAGGGCATACGTGACGGCGTAATAAAGGAGCGCGGGTTGCGATCCGCCCGCGAGCGCGAGCAAAGCGTATCCGGCGTGGGCCACCGCCGAGTACGCCATCAACCGGCGGAGGCCGGTCTGGGCGAGCGCGGCGAGCGTGCCGAACACCATCGATGCGGCGGCGACGAGCGCGACGACCGGCAGCCAGCCGGGTTCCATGGATTTCCAGCCCGCGTTCCCGGCGACGCCGACGAGTCCGCCCTGGAGCAATTTCCAAAGGACGAAGAAGCCGGCGATCTTCGAGCCCGATGCAATGAACGCCGCGGCCGGCGCCGGCGCGCCCTCGTAGGCATCGGGTGCCCAAAGATGAAACGGGACCGCCGCGATCTTGAATCCGAACCCGGAGACCACGAGGACGATGGCCGCCTGCACGAGCGGATCGCCGCCGCGTCCCGCGAGCGCGGCGGCCAGGACCGGGAGACGGAGCGATCCGCCGAGTCCGTAGAGAAGGCCGAACCCGTAGAGCGTGGCCGCCGCGGCGATCCCGCCGAAGAGGAAATACCGGAGCGCGGCCTCCGCCGGACGCGGCCCGCGCTTGTCGAAAGCGGTCATGGCGTAGAGCGACACGCCCGCGAGTTCGAGGGCGACGAAGACCACGAGGAGATTTTCCGTTCCGACGAGAAACATCAGGCCGGCGGTGGCAAGCGCGACCAACGCCATGAACTCCCCGACGTGCCGGGTGAAGGCGGATTCCGTGCAAAACCACGCGGCGACGATCGACAGCGCCACCAGCACGAACTTGAGATGCCGGGTGACCGGCGAGAGCACGAGCGATCCGCCGAGGAGGTCCGCCGAAACGGGGTTCCAGAAAAGCAGGGCGGCGGCGCAGCCGAGCCCGACCGTGAGGACCGTCGCGCCCAACACCATTCGTCCCTCTATCGTCCGCTTGCCGCGGAACCGAAGATCGACGAGCAGCACCGCGAACGCCGCGAGCACGACCGCGCATTCGGGCGCGAGCAGCGCGAGCAATTCCCGGTAGTCCGGGTTCAAAGTCCGCCTCCCTTCCGAAGTCCGTCGAACAACGACGATGCGAAGCTCGGCAGGATCCAATCGATCAAGGGCCGCGGCCAAAGCCCGACGGCGACGGTGACGGCGACCAGCAGGATCGCGCCGCATTTCTCGGGCAGCGTGATCGCGGGCGGGGGCGGCGCATGTTCCTCCGGGACGGGCGCGGTGGCGGGGGTCGGGTCGCCCGCGAAGAAAGCTTTCTGGATCGCGCGGAGCGTGTACGCGACTCCGAGCACGATGCCGATGCCGGCGATCGCCGCGTAGGCGGGGAAGGTTTGCCACGCGCCGACGAGCACCTGGAGTTCGGCGACGAACCCGCTGAATCCGGGCAGTCCCATGGAAGCCATCCCGGCGAGCACGAACGTCGCGGCGGCGAACGGCAGCCGACGGCCCAGCCGGCGGGCGCGGAGCTCCTCGAGGTCGCGGGTGTGCTCGCGGTCGTAGACCATGCGTCCGACGACGGCGAAGAGGAGTCCGGCGACGATGCCGTGCGAGAACATCTGGAGCACCGCGCCGGAAAGGCCGACCGGCGAGAGCGTGAGCAACCCGAGAAGGACGAAGCCCATGTGGCTCACGCTGGAATAGCCGACCACGAACTTGAGATCGCGTTGGACGAGCGCGACGAGGGCGCCGTGCACGATCCCGGCGACGGCGAGCGCGCCGAAGACGCCGCGCCACGCGGCGAGCCCGTCGGGGAACAGCGTCATCGCGACGCGCAGGCAACCGTACGCGCCGAGCTTCATGACCACGCCCGCGAGCAGCATCGACGCGGCGGTGGGCGCGGCCGAATGGCCGGTGGGTGCCCAGGTGTGGAACGGCCACAGGCCGGCGAGGATGGCGAACCCAAGGAACACCACGGGAAACGCCCAATTCTGGAACGACGCCGGATAGGCGTGCCGCGCGAGCTCCTCCAGCCCGAACGTCCTCGCGCCGCTCTCGACGTGCGCCGCGACCAGGCCGCCCAGCACCAGCGCGCTGCCCACGAACGAGTACAACGCGAGCTTCATGGCGGCATGTTCGCGTCCCTTCGAACCCCAGATCGCGATGAGGAAATACTTCGGGACGATCGCGATCTCGTAGAAGACGAACAGGAGCAGGAGATCGAAACTCAGGAACACGCCGTAGACCGCCCCGATCAACGCGAGATAGAGCGAGAAGAACTCGCGCGTCCGGTACCCGACGTTCCATGAGAAAAGAATTCCCGCGACCGCGGCCAATCCCGTGAGCACGACCAGCACGAGGCTGATGCCGTCCGCGGCGAGGTGATAGTCGGCACCGAGTCCCGGTATCCACGCGTGGCGGCTCACGGTCGCGAGCCCGGCCCCGTGTTCGATCGCGCCGACGATTCCCACCGCGAGCCCCGCTACGGCGGCCCCGAGGGCCAGCAGACGCGCGCCGCGATCGTTGTCCGGGCCGAGCAGCAACAGGAGTCCGGCGGCCGCGAAGGAGATGTAGATCGTCCAGGCAAGCATGGCGTCAGGGACCCAGTCGTTTGACGAACTCGACGATGCCGGGGTCGACGAGGCGAAGCAGCAGGCCCGGCACGATGCCGAGCGCGAACATCAACCCGACGACCGGGACGAACGCGGCGAGTTCCGCGCGGGTCAGGTCCGGAAAGGTTTTCCATCGTTCGTCGAGCGGGCCCGCGAACACGCGTTGCAACATCGTCAGAAGGAACATCGCGGTGAACAGCAGCCCGAGCGTCGCGACCGATGTCGCCGCACCCGCGAGCGCGAACGATCCCTTGAACACGAGGAATTCGCCGATGAACCCGTTCAATCCCGGGAGCCCGAGCGACGCGAACACCGAGATGCCCATCAGTCCGGCAAACACCGGCGCGACCGTCCGGAGTCCGCCGAAGTCGTGGGTGCCGACCAAACCGCCGGAGCGTCGCTCGATCGCCGCGACGAACCCGAACAGCGCGGCCGCGACGATGCCGTGGTTGAACATCTGGAGGAGAACGCCGTCGAGGGCCGTCGCCCTTTCCAACGCCCATGTCGGCCCGGCCGCGACCGGTTGCATTGCCGCGAATATCCCGAGCAGGCATAGGCCGAGATGGTTGACGGAGGAATACGCGAGCATGCGCTTCAGGTCCTTCTGCGCGCACGCGGCGAGTGCCGATGCCACGATGGTCAGCACCACGAGTCCCAACAGCAGGCCGAGCGAGGCGCGGATTTGCGCGGGGAAAAGCGGGACGAGGATCCGCAGGAAGCCGTACACGCCCATCTTCGACAAAGCCCCGGTGAGCAGCATCGTCACGCCCGTCGGTGCCGAGGAGTACGCGTCGGGAAGCCAGGTATGGAACGGCATCAGCGGGACCTTCACCGCGAGGCCGAGGAGCACGCCCGCGAAGACGAGCGTCGCGAGCGACGCGGGCGCGACCCCGGGCCAGTGCAGCCGCGTTTCCAGCGCGCGCGCGAGGGCGCCCGACCTGCCGAGTTCGGCGAGGCGCGGAAGGTCGAAGGTGCCGGTGGCGACGAACACGGCCTGCATCGCGAGGAGCATCGCGACGCTTCCGGCGAAGGTCTGGACGAAGAAGCGCGTGGCGGCGGCGCGTCGTTCGGATCCTCCCCACAGCTTCACGAGGAAATACGCCGGCACGAGCGAGAGTTCCCAAAACACGAACCAGTGGAAAAAGTTCAGCGCCGTGAACGCGCCGAACAACCCGGCCTGCAGCAGCAACACCAGCGCGTGGTACGCGTGCGGCCGCTCCGGGGGCGTCGTGCCCACCGCGATCGCGAACGGGACCAGCAACGCGGACAACAACAGCGGCAGGATGCCGAGCGCGTCGATGCCCACGCGGTACTCGACGCCGAGCGTGGGGATCCAGGCGTGGCGTTCCGGAAATTGGATCGCCGTGGTTTTCCCGTCGAATCCCCACGCAATGACCAACGCCTCGATCAACGCCAGCAGTGCGAAACCGAGCGCCGTCGCGCGCGCGCGGCGTTCTCCCCGGTCGCCGCCGAACGCGAGCACCAACGCGCCGACGATCGGCGTCGCGGTCAGCAGCGTGATGGCGGGGAATCCGTTCATCGCGTCAGCGTGTTCCCGACCACGCGAGCACCGCGACGATCGCCACGATCCCCGCCGCCAGCAGGCGGAGGTAGCGTTGGGTTTGCCCGTTCTGGATCCGCGACGCCCATTTTCCGGCGCCGCGCGTTCCCTCGCAACCGGCGTCGAATCCCGCGTCGACCGCGTCGTTGTCGAACACGCGGCCCACCCACGCCACGCCGCGCGCGATCCATGCCGTCGAATCCACGATCGTGCCCCAGAAGAAACGGTCGGCCCAATCGCTCGCGAGCGAGGCCCACCGTGCCAATCGATGGAAAGTCGCCGCGTAGAATTCGTCCACGTACAGCCGTGCACGCAACGCGCGGAAAACCCGCGGCAGCGCGATCTCGATGGCATCGGTCCCCGCGGGCGTCCGGCTGTACAACCTCCAGGAAACGGCGACGCCGACGGCGACCGCGAGGATCGACCAGGCCATCGCGGCGACCACGCCCGCGCCGGCGTTCCAACCCGCGTGGAGTTCGTCGAGGTGTCCCGCAAGGTAGGCGTGGAACCACGGCCAAGCCGGCGTTGCGGGGACGGCGAGCAGAACCGTGGCGGCGGCGAGCACCACGAGGGGGACGGTCATCGTCCCGGGACTTTCGTGCGGCTCTCCGTGCGGCGTCCCAACCCGCGGCGCGAAGAACACGAACCACATCTGCCGGGTCATGTAGAACGCCGTGAGCGCGGCGCCGCAAAGCCCGAGCACGAACGGGATCCGCGACGGTTCCCAGACCATCGCGGCGTGCAGGATCGCGTCCTTGCTCCAGAACCCGGAGAACACGAGCGGGAATCCGGAAAGCGCCATCATGCCGACTGCGTACGTCGCGAACGTCACCGGCATCGCGCGCCGAAGCCCGCCCATGCGGCGGATGTCCTGTTCGCCGCCGCATCCGTGGATCACCGAGCCCGCGCCGAGGAACAGCAGCGCCTTGAAGAACGCGTGCACGACCAGATGGAGCATCCCGACGGCGGGCCCGCCGGTGCCAAGGCCCATCATCATGTAGCCGAGTTGCGAGATCGTGGAGTACGCGAGGATGCGCTTGATGTCGTCCTGCGCGACCGCGACGAGCGCACCGAACACGGCGGTGAGGGCGCCCACCCACGTCACGACCGCGAGCGCCGTGGTGTGCGCCGCGTGCGCGCCGGCGCCGACATCGGTTCCTGCGGGCGACGCGGCCATGAGCGGGTACACGCGCGCGACGAGGAAGACGCCGGCGGCGACCATGGTGGCCGCGTGGATGAGCGCGCTGACGGGCGTGGGGCCCTCCATCGCGTCCGGCAGCCACACGTGGAGCGGGAGTTGTCCGGACTTGCCGATCGCGCCGCAGAAAAGGAGCAACGAGATCGCGGTGGAAACCGCCATGCCGCCGACGGTCGTGGCCGCGACGAGGCGCGCGATGGCGCCCTGTTCGAGGCAACCCGCGCCGTCGTCGTAGAAGAGCAACGATCCGGTGGCGTGGTGGAGCCACACGATGCCAATGAGGAATCCCAAGTCGCCGATGCGTGTCGCGATGAACGCCTTCTTTGCGGCGGTGGCCGCCTCGGGTTTCGAGAACCAGAAACCGATGAGCAGGTACGACGCGAGGCCGACCAATTCCCAGCACATGAAAAGCACCAGGAGGTTGTTGGCCACGAGCAGGCCGAGCATCGCGGCGGCGAACAGCGAGAGGAACCCGAAGAAGCGCGTGAAGTTGGCGTCGTGCGCCATGTAGCCGACGGAGAAAACGAAGATGAGCGATCCGACGAACGTGACCATCACCAGCATCCCGGCGGACAACGGATCCAGCAACCAGCCGGCGCGGAACGCGGCCCCGCCGACCTCGAACCACGCGAAGTCGTGGTGAAGCCGCACGAGTCCCTCGCCCGCCGCCGGCCGTAGCGTCGCGGCGAAGGCGACGCACGACGCGACGAAAGCCAGGACGAGGGAACCGATCGCGAGCGTCGCGGCGGGACGCCGGTGGCGCCGCCGCATCAACGCGATGGCCGCGGCCGCGAGCAGGGGCAGCGCGGGGATGATCCAGAGGAATTCGGCGACGCGTTCCATTTCAGCCCTTCATTCGCGAGGCGTCGTCGACGTTGGCGGACTTGAAGTGCCGGTGGATCGCGATCACGAGGGCGAGGCCCACCGTGGCCTCCGCGGCGGCGACGGCGATCGCGAAGACGGCGAACATCACGCCGTCGAGCACGCGCGGGTCGGCGGAATGGCGCCAGAACGCGACGAAGTTGAGATTGGCGGCGTTGAGCATGAGCTCGACGCCCACGAGGACGATGATCGCGTTGCGCCGGGTCAACGCGCCGGCGAGACCGACGGAGAACAGCAGCGCGGAGACGAGGAGATAGGTTTTCATTCGCCCTCCTTTTCGCGCATCGCGATCACCACGCCGCCGATCATCGCGGCGGTGAGCAACAGCGCGACGATCTGCAACGGGAGCACGTACCCGCCGGTGAGTCCCTCGCCGATCGCCTTCACCGAAAGGGTCGGCACGGGCGTTTCGGGCGACGGCGATCCGAGCGAGGGACTCCCGAGGATCGCGCGCGCCAGCATCGCGAACACCGCGGCGGCGACCAGCGCGCCGGACCACGGGGCGTTGGCGATGCGTTCGGTCGGCGCGTCGCCGCCGCGCGTGAGCAACACCGCGAACACGACGAGGACGGCGACCGCGCCGACATAGACGAGGACCTGGACGAACCCGACGAACTCCGCGCCGAGCTTCAGGTAAAGGAGGGCAAGCCCGATTAAAGAGACCGTGAGGAAGAGGACGCAGTGCACGACGTCGCGCAGGGCCATCGCGGCGACGGCCGCGCCCACGGTCGCACCGGCGAGCAAGGCGAGGATCAGGTCCACGGCGTGGTGGGTTTGGGGTTCATGCGGCGGGATTCGCCGGCGCGGGCCGCGGGTCGGCGGCGTACCGATAGACGCGGGGTCCGAAACGTTTTTGGAATCCACGGCCGAGGAGCAGGTGCGGCGCGGCAAGCAACGCGAGGGACAACGGCCAGCGGAGGGCGGCGGGCCACGCCGCGGTGAAATGCCAGAGGCCGGCGACGACGAGATTCGCGAGCGACATCGGGAGTAGGTATTTCCACGCGACGTCCATGAGTTGGTCGACGCGCAGGCGCGGCAACGTGGCGCGGAGCCAGACGGAAAAGAGCACGAGCGAGCCGAGCTTTCCGAAGAACCACATCCAGGAGGGAATCCAGTCGAGGAAGGTGAACGGCGCGTTCCAACCGCCGAGGAACAGCGTGGTCGCGACGCCCGCGACGGCGAAGAGGCCGAGGTATTCGCCGAGGAAAAAGAGGGCGAACTTGAAGCCCGAATATTCCGTGAAGTATCCCGCGACCAGTTCCGATTCGGCCTCGGGAAGGTCGAAGGGCGTGCGGTTCGATTCGGCGCAGGCCGCGACGAGGAAGAGGAGGAATCCGGCGAGTCCCCACGGCGTGAAAACGTGCCACGAGTGGAAGACGCCCCACTGCACGGCGGACTGGCGTTCGGCGATCGAGACCAGCGAGAGGGAGCCGGCGATCATCACGACGGGGATCGACGAGAGGATCAGCGGGATCTCGTAGGCGAGCATCTGGGCGATGCCGCGCATGGCGCCGAGCAACGAGTATTTGTTGCGGCTGGACCAGCCCGCCATGAACACGCTGAGTTCGGTCGAGGCGCCGATCGCGAAAAAGAAAAGCAGGCCGGTCTCGCGGAGATCGAGCGCGGCCATGTTGCGTCCGACCGGCAGGACGGAAAGCGCGAGCAACGCCGGAACCACGAGCACGATGGGCGCGGCGAAATGCACGACCCTGTCGGCGTCGCGCGGGACGATGTCTTCCTTGGTCAGCGACTTGATGCCGTCGGCGGCGAATTGCCCGAAGCCCGCGAGGCGGATTTTCGTGAACGGGATGCCGACGCGGTTCGGCCCGGGCCGGTTTTGGAAACGCGCGAGAAGCTTGCGCTCCACGACGGTGGTCAGCGCGAAGATCGCCGGGTACACGGCGACGATCGCTGCGATCGACACGAGGGCGCCCACCATCGGCTGCAGTGCCGCGGGGAAAAGGGCGACGAGCCATTCCTTTGCGGACACGAAGATCTGGTCGGGCGAAGTCACGGGTCGCGTCGATTACATCGGCATGGTCGGCGAGTCCGATCCGGAGTTAGGCGGCGGAAGCTGGGCCTCGGGCGAGACGTTGGGAACGGCGGCGAGTTTCGCGGCGGCGGCCTTCGCCTTCGCTTCCGCGTCCCCCTTGGCCTTCGCCTCGGCCTTCGCGCTCTCCGCGGCCATGACGGCGTCGGATTCGGCGGCGTCGGCCGGATGGATTTCCCGATAGTGCGCGGCGGATTTCGCGAGGCGATGCTTGTCGAGCAACAGCGCTCCGAAGCGGTCGGGCGTGGAGAATTCGAACGCGGTGTCCATCTTGATCGCCTCGAATGGGCAGACCTCCACGCAGATCTGGCAACTCATGCAGACGGAGACGTCGATGTCGAAAACCGCCGGGTAAAACTGCGTCTGTCCCTTGTAGTCCACACGCTTGTCCTTGGACTTGACGATGTAGATGCACTTCGGCGGGCACTCCTTCTCGCAGATCTGGCAGGCGACGCAGCGGAGGCCTTTGGACGGATCGTCGCCATCGTGGACCAGAAAGGGGAACTGCCGGGTGGCCTCGGGAAGTTTCTGGCGCTCCTCGGGATACTCGATCGTGGGCAGACGATCCTTGTCGACGTAGGTGGCGACGAGATTCCGCGCGGTCTGGAGCAGTCCCTTTGCTATGCCTTGGCCGAGCATGCTGATGATTCCTTCCTTCCTGATTTCCTAATAAAATGTCCGCGAGCATTCATCGGTCGACCTCCCCGAGCACGATGTCCACGCTGCCGAGGATCACGACGGCGTCGGCGACCGAGTGGCCGAGGCACATGTCCTCCAGGATGGTGAGGTTGATCAGGCTCGGGGGTCGCACTCGGTAGCGATAGGGATTCGGGCCGCCGTCGCTGACGAGATAGAACCCGAGCTCGCCCTTGGGCGATTCGATGCGTCCGTAGGCCTCCCCGGCTTTCGGTCGGAAACCGCGGAGCTTGGCCTTGGGATCGATGACGGGTCCGGGGGGAATGTCGCGGAGCGCCTGGTCCAGGATCCCGAGCGACTCGCGCAATTCGAGGACGCGGATCATGTAACGGTCGAAGACGTCGCCGTGGTCGCCGAGCGGCACGCGGAATTGGAAGCGGTCGTAGATCCCGTAGCGGTCGACCTTGCGGAGGTCGTGGTCCACGCCGCTGGCGCGGAGCATGGGACCGGTGACGCCGGCGGCGACGGCGAGCGCGGCCGGGAGACGGCCGACGCCCTGGGTGCGCGCCATGAGGATTTCGTTGCCGGACAAAAGTGCTTCGAATTCCTCGAGAAAACGCGGGTATTCGTCGACGAGCACGCGGGCTTGCGCGATCCAACCCGGCGGAAGGTCGCAACGACATCCGCCGAAGCGCATGTAGTTGCACATCATCCGGGCCCCCGTGAGCGACTCGACGAGATCGAGCACTTTCTCGCGTTGGCGGAAGGCCCACATGAGCGGCGTGCCCAGCGCACCCATGTCCTGGAGAAGGAAGCCGCAGACGCTCGTGTGGTTTTGCAGGCGCGTGAGTTCGGCGGTGATCACGCGGATGTATTCGGCGCGCTCCGGCACGGCGAGTCCGGCGAGTTTCTCCACGGCGAGCGCGTACGCCCAGTTGTTGGTGAGCGAGCAGAAGTAATCCAGTCGGTCGGTGTAGGGCATCGACCCGAGATAACTCGTGCCCTCCGCGATCTTCTCGTGGTTGCGGTGGAGGTAGCCGAACACCGGCTTCAGCTTCACCACCGTCTCGCCGTCGAGCACCACGTCCATCCGGAAAACGCCGTGCGTCGACGGATGCTGCGGTCCCATCGCGACCTCGAGTTGGTCGCCGCCGGACGCGTTGCCCTCCGCGTCGAGACGCGCGCGAATGGCATGGGACGCGGCCGCGGGAAGACTCACGGCTTCGCCTCCGTCGGCGGGTAATGCGATTTCGCGCGTTCCAAAACGTCGTCGTGCGGCGTCGGTTCGTATTCGTAGTCGTCGGGTTCGACGTAGTCCTTCCGCATGGGATGGTCGACGTAGCCGTCCCACATGAGGATGCGCCGAAGGTCCGGATGTCCCGCGAAGCCGACGCCGAAAAGATCGAAGACCTCGCGTTCCTGGAACTCGCAGGAGCGCCACACCGGCGTGAGCGACGTCACGGAGCAATCGCCGCCGCGATCGGCGGTGCGTTGGCGGAGGATAGCCGGGCCGTGGCGGAGCGCGACGGAGTAAAGGTGATAGACGACCTCGAGTGTGCCCGGTACGCGGCGCACGACCTCGGTCTCCTTCTCCACGCCGTCGACGACGGTTTTGGTTTTCGTCTTTTCGTCGCGGTCGGGCCAGTCGATTCCGGTGACGTTCGAACAGCAGTCGAGGAGCAACCGGGGGTCATCGCGAAGAAACCTTGCGACGGCGTCGGCGTCGGCCGGCGCGACACGAAGCGAGGACTGGGAAGGCACCGCGGGATTCGGGACGAGCTCGACGCGCACGCCGTGCAACGCGGCTTCGACGATCGTCTTGAGTTCCTCTGGCGCGGGAAAAGACATGGCGACGTTCAGCCGGGACGGACGACGGGCGCGGGTTTCCAGAGCAGGTCGTTTTTCGGCGGGACGAGATCATGCGCGCCGAATTCGGGAACGGGGAATTCGCTGGGAGCGTCGGCCCGCAGGTGGCGCGGCCGGTCGGGGCCGGTGAGCGGTTCCGCGGCGATCCTCGCCTGCAACGTGATCAACGCGTGCAGCAGGGCCTCCGGGCGCGGCGGGCAACCGGGGATGTGGATGTCGACGGGCAAGAGGCGGTCGATGCCCTTGAGGACGTTGTATCCTTGTTTGAAAGGACCGCCGGAAATCGCGCAGGCGCCCATGGCGATGACGTATTTGGGCTCGGGCATCTGGTTGTAGAGACGGACGACCTGCGGGGCCATTTTCTTGGTGACCGTGCCGGCGACGATCATGAGGTCGGCCTGACGCGGCGAGGGCCGGAAGACCTCGGATCCGAAGCGGGCGATGTCCCACTTGGACATGCTGGCGGCCATCATCTCGATGGCGCAGCAGGCGAGGCCGAAGGAGAGCGGCCACACGGAATTGCTGCGTCCCCAGTTGTAGAGTTCCTGGACGGAGGTCGCGACGACGCCTTGGCGGGCGAGTTCATTTTTGAGGCCTTCGTCGATCATCGGGAGCGGGGATTATTTCCAGTCGAGCACGCCTTTCATCCAGGCCCAGGCGAGTCCCTCGGCAAGAAGGAGGACAAACAAAAGCATGGCGAGGACGGCGCCAAGCGGGAGCTCGAGGAATTTGACGGCGAACGGAATCAGGAAAACCGACTCGACGTCGAACACCAGGAACAGGATGCCGAGGAGATAGTAGTCGGGCTTGAAGCGGACGAGGGGATCGCCGCGCGACGCGAGGCCGCACTCGTAGGTGGCGTTTTTTTCCGGACCGGGTTTGCGGGGGGCGAAGGCGATGGACCAAACGCGTGCGAGGCCGAGCGGCACGAGGGCAAACGCGACGGCAACAAGGAAGAACGTCGCGAGGAAGAGGTAGGGATGAGGATTCATCGGCCCGACCACCGGCAGGTTCGACCGTCGTGCGTCCGTGGCGTTTTCGCGCCTCGTCCGCGGGATGACGGACGTTATCGGATCGGAGGGCGGGTTCCAATCGCGAACTCGTGTGTTTCGGGGAGCGGCCGGCTGAGGTAGTCGCGGGCGTCTCGCATGCGCAAACCACGGGAGTCCCCGCCCGTGCCGAAACATGCGGAGCTGGGGCGGTCCGAATCCCTTGGAACGCACCGGGGACGGTGCTGTCTGCGCAGGCGGGGACGCCCGCTCCACATCAAGCTGCCACCCGCTTGCTCGCCGCGATTCCACGCAGGCGAGACGCCCAATGCCACGTGGGTTGCGGAACGTCGCGGCGACGTTGACGGGCGCGATGCGCACGAACAGGCTGCGGACATGATCCCTCCCGACGTCCACCGCATCGCGCGCGCCCGGGCGCTGTCGCGCCGCGAGTGGCTCCGCGTGGGAGGATTGTCGTGTCTTGGGTTGTCGTTACCGGCTTTGTTGCCCGCGCGCGCGTTGGCGGCGCCCGCGAAGGCGATCGCGGGGTTTGGCCGAGCGAAGTCGTGCATCGTGCTGTACCTATCGGGCGGTCCGCCGCAGCACGAGACGTTCGATCCCAAGCCCGAGATGCCGTCGGAAATCCGCGGCGAATTCCGCTCCATTCCCACGTCGGTCCCGGGCGTCCGGTTCTCCGAACTGTTGCCGCTGACGGCCCGCGTGGCGCATCGCATCGCGGTGATCCGCTCGATGTGCACCGACAACAACAGCCACACGGCGAGCGGCTACTGGATGCTGACCGGGTACCCGCACCTCGCGCAGGCGGAGGTGCCGGCGAGCGCGGACGACTGGCCGTGCCTCGCGGGCGTGGTGGGCGCGCTCAAGCCGAGCGAACGCTCGCCGTTCTCCTCGGTGATCCTTCCCGAACTCATCCACAACGACAACGCGCCGCCGGCGCCGGGTCAATCGGGCGGCTTCATGGGACACGTGTGGTCGCCGCTCGTGCTGACGTGCGATCCGTCGCAACCGCGCTTCGAGGTGGACGGGTTGCGGTTGCCGGACGGCGTGACGCCGGCGCGGTTCGACGCGCGGTCGGGATTGTTGAAGGGACTCGACGCGCATTTCGAAGGCTGGACGAAAGGGGACGCGGTGGCTTCGTTTTCCGGGATCCACCGCCGGGCGTTCGAGGTCGTGCAATCGGCATCGAGCCGCGCGGCGTTCGAACTGGAGCGCGAGGCGGCTCGCACGCGCGAACGGTACGGACCCGGGAAATTCGGGCAGAGCGTTTTGCTGGCGCGGCGACTGGTGGAATCGGGCGCGCGGTTGGTGCAGGTGAATTGGCCCAGGGAACCGGGCGACCAGATGACGGGCTTCCCGGTGTGGGACACGCACAAGAACAACGCGCCGCGGGTGCGCGACGTGCTATGCCCGCAATTCGACCGCGCGTTCAGCGCGTTGGTCGACGACTTGCACGAGCGCGGTCTGCTCGACGAAACGCTCGTCGTGGCAATGGGCGAGTTTGGTCGCTCGCCGCGGATCAATCCGGACGGCGGGCGCGACCACTGGGGCAGTTGCTTCTCGCTCGCGGTGGCCGGCGCGGGAATCGCGGGAGGGCAGGTGGTGGGATCGAGCGACCGCGAGGGCGGCTTCCCGGCGAGTCGTCCGCTGCGTCCGCAGGATCTGGCGGCGACGATGTTCCACCTGTTGGGAATCCCGCCGTCGGGAGAATTCCTCGATCCGCTGGGACGGCCCCGCGCGCTGACGAACGGCGGGACGGTGATCGGTGAACTCGCGTCGTGACGGGGGACGGAAGGAAAGGAAATGTTTTAACAGGAGCAAACAGAGAAAAGGGAGGCTGATTGAGAGCCTCCCTTGCCTCCGTTTGCTCCTGTAAAAATTCCTGAACCGACCGGCCCGTCACTCGTCCTTGGCCTTCGCTTCGGCCTTCGCTTCGGCCTTCGCGTGGCGTTGGTCGGATTCGGCGGCGCTGAGACGGCGGTAGACCTTGAGCGGTTCCGGCATCTTGTAGTGGCGCTTCAGGCCGTGGTCCGCGAGCGCGGCGGCGGGGACGCGTTGCACGAACTCGGCGAAGGATTTCTCGACGCGGTCACGCTGCAGTTTTTGCCCCGCCTTGGTTTCCCAGAATTCCTCCTCGATCCCGGCCAGCGCGATCGCGGCCTGCTCTGGCGGGAAGTCCTCGCGTCGGCCGAAAACCCAGAGCAGTTCGGGATCCTCGGGCAACGCCACCGGGAACGGGACGAACGGGACCTTCGCTTCCTCCTCGGGCTCGCTTCCGGGAGGGACGACCTTGATCTTGTTGGTGATCGTGCGGTCGGGCAGCGCGATCTCGATGGCCACGGACTTGCCGTCCTCGGTCGGTTTCACGACGACGTTCTCGGCGCCGAAATTGCCGGCCAATTGCTCGCGGAATTGGTCGACGGTGGCGGGCTCGAGGTCGGGAAGGGAACCGACGGTGCAATATTTCTCGAAGGATTTGACGCTGTTCATCAGGCGCACCTCCTTGGCGACGCGGTCGAACACGGCCTGCGCCACGTCGGAATTCGGCGTGGCCTCGGGGAGCACCTTCTGCAGGAGGTCGAGGAACTGCGCGTCGGTCATGCCCTTCGTTTTCATTCGATCAAATCGGGTCCGTAAAATCCGGGGGCGCGGTTTTGCACCGGAGCGTCACGGCGCGCAAGCGTCGGGTCGGGAAATCGCTCGGCCGGCCTCATGCAGTGGCGGTCGCGGAATTTTTTCACGCCAAGGGGGACCAAGTCTGGCCAAGAAGGCGGGAACGTGTATCGGGAACCAGAGATTGGATCCCGCCCTTCGGTGAAACGACACGCCGGCGGTCTTTGCCCCCTTGGATGGCCTTGGCCCGGCTTGGCGTGAGGAAATTCCGTTTTCCGAACGGATCGTTCCGGCTCAAGTCCGCTCGACCGGCGGGAAATTCAGCCGGCGGCGCTGGTACCACGCGACGCCGAAAAGATCGGCGATGCCGCGCCAGACGCGGTTCCAAACGCCGTACTTGCTGACACCGGCGACGCGCGGCCGATGGTTCACGGGCACCTCGCGGCAACGACTGCCGTTGCCCGCGACGAGGATTGGCAGGAACCGATGAAGACCGTTGAAGGGGAAAACCCCGGACAATGCCGAGCGCTTGAAGGCGCGGAGGGCGCAGCCGGTGTCGGCGAAGTCATGCCTGAGCACCAGCTTTCGCGCGGCTCGCGCGACCCGCGAGGACCAACGTCGGACAGCGGTGTCGCGTCGGTTCACGCGGTGGCCGCATACGAAATCGAGGTCGTCGCCGAGCATGCCGAGCATGCGCGGGAGTTCGGCGGGATCGTTCTGGAGATCGCCGTCGAGCGTGCAGAGCAGCGGGGCGTCGGTGCCCGCGATGCCGGTCCACACGGCGGCGCTCTGGCCGAGGTTTCGCGTGTGGCGCAGGCCGACGAGACGCGGTTGCGCGGACTGGAGCGACTTGATCCGGCCCCACGTGTCGTCGGTGCTGCAGTCGTCGACGAGCACGATCACCCAGGGGCGGGGTTCCGCGGCGAAAACGCGCGCCAACTCCTCGACCAGGGGCGCGACGTTTTCCGCCTCGTTGAAGACGGGAACGATGATCGCGATGTCGGCGGCCACGCGCGGGTTCTAAGCGGGCGGCGCGACGTAATACAGTCGAATGTAAGACGTCTTACGTGGCAGCGACCGTGAGGTCGCGGATTTTCCCGCTCGATCGCCCGACGATCCGCCGACTCACGTCGTCGGCCACGGCGCCAACGACGGGGCAACCACGCCGCGGAATTCCCCGTGGACCAGCGTTTCGTGGAGTCCCGCCACCGCGGAGTGCATCTGGCGCGCGAAAAGCTTTCGGTCGCCCGACGCCTGGCGCGGCGCCCCGAAACGGATCCGCGCGACGATGCGTGGCAGCGCGAGCACGCGGAGGAAATGCGGCACGAAGGTCATGCCGCCCCAATAGGCGACGTCCGTGGCGGGATCGCCGCCTTCCGGCAATTCGTACGCGATGGCCGCGGGCGCGACGCGCCAATGCTCGCGCACCGCGATCTCGAACAGCGACGGATGGAACGGCAACACCGAGGACCCGTCCGAGCTGGTCCCTTCCGGAAACACGACGACGGGAACGCCCGCGTCCACGCGGGCCCGGATGGCGCCGGCGGCGTCGAGGAGCGATCCGCGGCGCTCGCGGTCGACGAAGATCGTTCCGCCGCGCGTCGCGAGGCGTCCGATGCCGGGCCAACGGCGAACCTCGGACTTCGACACGAACGCCATGGGGCCGAGCATCCCGAGCGCCAAGACGTCGAGATAACCCATGTGGTTGGCGACGATGAGTTGCGCGTCGCCCGCGTTCCCTTCCGCCTGGGTCGAGAGGCAGAGGCAACGCGCGATGCGATTGGCCTGGCGGGTCATGAAACCGGCGTCGCTGGCCAAGCCATTCCCAGTGGCGCGCGAGAGGAGCCCGCCGGCGGACGTTGCAACGAAATCGACGAGGCGGGCCGTGGCGCGTGCGGTGGAAGCGATCATTTCAGGCATCGAGCAAATGCCGCGCGGACGGCGGGAGGGCCGCGAGATCCATCCAGGTCAGGAAGTCGATCGTCCCGAACCCGCGGTCGAGCGCGGGGGCGCCGCAGATGCGCGCGCCCAGCGACAGGTACGCGCGCAGCAACGGCGGCACGCGCGGCGGTTCCGTTCCGGTCTCGTCGAGCGCGCAGATGTAGTCGGGCATCGGATGCGTTCGGAAGGCGGCGTCGACGAGGAACCGCGAGCCAAGGTCGAGGTAGGCGGCGGCGCCATCGCGCGGGTCGGTGCCGGGCAGGGAGCTGCAGCCGACGAAGTAGCGGCAGCCGCGTTCGCGCGCGTAGGCCGCGATGCCGCGCCACAGGAGGGAAAGGACGCGGAGGTTGCGATGCCCGCGGTGGACGCAGGCGCGACCGAGTTCCACCAATTCGTGCCGGACGTTTTCGAACGGCGCGAATTGGAATTCCAACGCGGAGTAAAAACCGAGATTGCGGCGGGCCATCGCCCCGGTCTGGAGCCGGTAGGTTCCCGCGAGCGCGCCGGTGGCGGTGCACTCGACGAGCAAGTGGTCGCATTGGGGGTCGAAGGCATCCTCGTCGCGACCGGTGGCATGGGACGCCTTGAGTCCCTCGGCGAGTTCGAGATTGAAGACCTCGAAGCGCAGGCGTTGCGCGGACGCGATGTCGACCGGCGACGCGGCGAAGCGCACGCGGTACGGGGAATCGCGATGGATCCTCGAGAGCACGCGGGACCCGAGGGCGGGTCCGGACGCGGCCGAAGGGTTAGGCGGGGCGACTCCGAGCGGGACAAGAGCCATGCGCGCAGCTTCGCACGCGCGGCTGGGTTCGGCACGTGAACACCCGGCAACAACGCGACGGAGCGGTTACGGAACGGCACCATTTCGGGATCGAGTGGGCGGGGAGAACGGATTCGCCGCGACGCCAAGGCCGTCGCGTCGCGTCGCGTTGCGGTGCGATCGATCCGAACGACGACATGTGCCGTCGATTTCGCGGCGGCGGTGGTGTCCAATGCGGGCGATGAGCGGCGAAATGGGCGGGCGCACATCGGAGCGATCATGGCGGATTTCCTGACACCGGCGGAACGGTCCGAGCGGATGTCGCGGATCCGCGGGCGCGGCAACGAGACGACGGAACTCGCGTTGGCGCGGCTGTTTCGCGCGCATGGATTCACGGGATGGCGTCGTCACCGGCCGGTGTTCGGCAAGCCCGACTTTGTGTTTGCGGCAGCGCGGGTCGCGGTGTTCGTGGACGGATGTTTCTGGCACGCGTGCGCGGCGCACTTGCGGATGCCGCGAACCAACCGGCGGTTCTGGAAGAAGAAACTCGACGCGAACCAAGCGCGGGATCGGCGGGTGAACCGGACGTTGAAGGCGCGCGGATGGCGCGTGGTGCGCGTGTGGCAACACGAGCTGAAGCGTCGGAACGAGGCGCGGCTGGTCGCGCGGTTGCGTCGTCGGCTGGGGACCGTCTAGCGCGTGGCCGCCGCGGTGACGCGGGAGCGAGGACTTGCGAGGTCCGCCATCTCACGATGGCCGCCACATCCGGACGTGGCCGCCGCGGTGGCGCGGTGGAGTCGGGGTGGGAGGCTTGCGAGGTCCGCCATCTTACGATGGCTGCCACAATCAGGTCGGTCTGCGTGCGCCGGCGCGCCCCAGGTTGCGGAGGAGTTCGTTCGCGCAGAGTTCGGCGAACGCGGGATCGTTGATGTTGCCCGGGTATTCGATCACCGGGATGTCGGCGCGGAGATGCCGCTTCCACGAGGAGAACAGCGCCGCGTCGGCCTCGGGCCAATGGAACGGTTGGCCGGGCGCGCTGATAACGCTGATGCCGCCCAGGGGAATCAACACCGTGACGGCGCCTTTCGAGAGGTTCGCCTTTTCCGCGAGGATGCGCCCGATCGCGTCGCATTCATCGGGCGTCGTGCGCATGAGCGTGACCTGCGCGTTGTGCTGGTAGAAGCGGCGCCCGGCGAACTTTTCCGGAATGCCCGCGCGCTCGCCGAAGTTCACCATGTCGAGGCAACCCGGCGTCAGGATGGCGGGAATACCCCTGCGCGCCGCGGCCTCGAGTCGCGTCGGCCCGGCCCCGAGCACGCCCCCCACGAATTCATCGGCCCACTCCGTGGTGGTGACGTCGAGCACGCCGGCGACAAGCCCGCTCTCGACGAGCGATTCCATGGTGCGCCCGCCGTTGCCCGTGGCGGCGAAGACCATGACCTCGAGTCCGGCGGCCTCCAGCACCTCGCGGGCGCGCGTGATGCACGCGGTGGTGTTGCCGAACTGGGACGCGACGACGACGGGTTTGTCGGCGGCCGGCGGCGCGACGGCCTCGACCATGCCGCAGATCGCGCCGGCGGCCTGGGCAAGAAGGACGCGCGAAAGCCGGTTGAGACCCGCGACGTCGACGACGCTCGGCATCATGACGATGTCCTTCACGCCGACGTACGGCGCCGTGTTGCCGCTGGCGAGGGTGGACACCATCAACTTCGGGAAACCGATGGGAAGCGCGCGCATCGCGGCGGTGCAGATCGCGGTGCCGCCGCCGCCGCCGAGGGAGATCACGCCGTGGATCCGGCCTTCGCTCCGGAGGCGTTCGAGGACGACGGGGGCGCCTTTCGTCATGACACCGACGGCCTCGCCGCGATCGCGTCGCGCGACGACGGCGGCGAGATCCGCGCCGGCCGCGGCGGCGATTTCCGTGCGCGGGATATCGGGTTGGATCCGCGGCGCCTCGAGCGCGCCGACGTCGATGACCAGCGTCTGGTGGCCGCGTTGGCGGATGAGCGCGGCGACGTAGCCGTGCTCTTCGCCTTTGGTGTCGAGGGTGCCGAGGACGGCGATGGTGGCCATAGGTGAGGCGGCAGGTTAGTCGGGCAATCTTCCGGATTGAACCGTGAAATCCTCGGTTCACGACTGCAACGTCGGGCGTCTTCTGGTGGAATGGGCGGATGCGTCCGAAGTTCCTCGTCGTGTGGGTGGCGGCTTGCGTTGCGACCCTGCTGGCCGCGGCCGAACCCAAGGCCTACCGCGCCGCGCGGTCGGTCCATCTCGGTTATCCCGGGCCCGACGGCGAGTGGTTTTACAACGAGATGGTGGTCGAGCAGGCCACGCCCGGGAGCTACTTCATGGCGTGCGGATGGAACACCGGGTACTTCGGCATCCAGGAGCTTTCCGACCACGGCGCGGCGACCGGAAGCAAGGTGGTGATCTTCTCGGTTTGGGATCCGACGAAAGGGGACGATCCCAAGATCGTGAAGTCAGAGGACCGGGTGGAAGTGCTGCACGAAGGCGAGGGAGTGAAGATCCGTCGGTTCGGCGGCGAGGGGACGGGCGGCCAATGCATGGCGCCGTTGGCGTGGAAGGCGGGCGAGACGAACCGCTTCCTCTTGCGCGGCGAGGTTCAGGGCGAGAAGACGGCGTACACCGCGTGGGCGTGGCGCGCGGATCGCAACGACTGGTGGAAATTGGCGACCTTCCGCACGCGGACCGGCGGCTTGCCGCTGAAGGGATACTATTCGTTCGTCGAGGACTTCCGTCGCGACGGCAAGAGCGTGGGCGACGTGCGCCGGGCACGGTTTCAAAACGGTTGGGTGCGGCCCGCGAAGGGCGAGTGGACGCCGTTGTCGAACGCTCGTTTCACCGCGTCGGGCGCCGAATGGGAATCGAAGGACAACATCGACGCCGGATTGGCCGGGGCCGGATTTTTCCTGGCGACGGGTGGGCCCACGACCAACCACACGGCGTTGCACGCGGTGTTGAAGGCAGCGGGTCCGGCGTCGCCGGAGCCCCTGAAAGACCTGCCGTCGGAACGCTAGATTGGCGTGGGTGACGGCGGCCCTGCCGTCACCCGCGGTTCACGGCGTCGGTCCCTCCTTCCCGCTCAGTGCGGGAAGACCTGTTCGAGTTGCCTGAGCAATTCCGGGTCCTTGATGTACGGGCGCAGGAGGTCGAGGTTCGAAAGCAAGGCGAGCATCAGGAACGTCAGGGCGTCGAAGCATCCGTGGGCGATGATGGCCTCGGGAAGCGATCGCCGGACCACCATGATGGCGCCGAGCCCGAGGCCAAGGACGCCGGTGAGCGCGACGGCGCCCCAGCCTTGGGTGAGGTGGCCGAGGCCGAAAATGACGGCGGCGATGATGACGGCGGACCATTCCCATCGGCGCCCGGGCCATTCGGCGGGGAAGATCGCGCGGAGGGACGCGATGACGCCGGCGCGCCAGAGTTCCTCGCGGATCCCGGCGACGACGAAGCTCACCCACGTCGTGCACAGCAGCACGTAGTACGGATTCGAAAGCGCTTTCGGCGCGAAGAGATTCTCGATCTTCGGACGGAACTGCGAGAAGTCGACGGCACCTTTCGAACGCGACGCGGCCAACACGATGCCCGCGACCAGCAGCGCGACGAGCATCAGCGCGAACCGGAGCACGAGGGACCAGGCGAAGCCGAAGACGAACGTGAGCAACTGGATCTTCTGGGAGGCGTAGAGCTCCGCGCGGGACGGGCGGCCGATGAACCACGCGATGGCGAAGAGGACCGCGAAAATCAACAGATGGAGACCGGTCTCGAGAAACAGCGCGCCGGGAGTCGACGGCAAGGCCGGGGAATCGGCGGAAGCGGTTCCGCCGCGCAGCCCGGCGTAGAGGACATAGGCCGCGAGCAGGACGAACATCACGGCGGAAGCCCAGCGCGGGACGGGGCGTTCGGAACGGTAGAACTGTTCCTGCGGGGGCGCGGGAGGCGGTGCGATCGGGGGGGCCTCGTACATGTTTTGGTCAGCGTGGGGAACGTGGCGACGCATCGGCGGCCTGCCGGCAAGCCATCGAGACCCGATCGAGTTGGGAGAGGAAGGTCTGGCGTTCCGCCTCGGGCAGGACCGCGAGGACTTCGGATTGCAGCCGGACCGCGATCTCCCGGCAGGCCTCGTGTTGGACCCGCCCCGGTTCGAGCAGGCGGATGCGGTACGCGCGCCGGTCCGACTCGTGGGCCTCGCGCGAGATCCATCCGGTCGCTTCCATCCGTTCGAGCAACGACGCCACCGTGTTGGGGTCGGACGACATCATCGCGGTGAGGTCCCGTTGGGTCAGCCCGGCCGGATCCCCTTCAAGCAGCGTCCGCATGGCGGTGAACTGGTCGGGCGTCACCCCGGTGTGGGCGATGCGCCGGCGGAAAGCCTGGTTGAGTCCGTACCACGACCTGCGCAGCAAGGGCGGCAGGCGACGGCGGACCGGCGAGTCGACGGCGGGCGCGGGAAGCGCGTTCTTTTTGGCGGGGCGGATCGGCAAGGCGCGGCGTGTATACGGTGCCGCTTCGTGTTTGGCAATTCGACGGACATCCGACGGACCTCTTGACGCATGGCGCCGGGTCCGCGAAAACCGCGCCCAATGCATCCGGTTCCCCTTTCCGAGATCGAGCGCGCCATCCGCAACGTTCCCGACTTCCCCAAGCCCGGGATCCAGTTCAAGGACATCACGCCGGTGCTGGCGGACGGCCGCCTGTTCGGGGCGGTGATCGACGGGCTGCTCGAAGGCGTGCCGCCGGGAAGCGTGGACAAGGTGGTCGGGATCGATGCCCGCGGGTTCATTTTCGCCGCGGCCGCGGCCGTCCGGTTGGGCGTCGGATTCGTCCCGGTGCGCAAAAAGGGCAAACTGCCGTGGACGACGCACGAGCAGAGCTACGATCTCGAGTACGGGTCGGCGACGGTGGCGGTGCACGTGGACGCGGTCGCGGCCGGCGAGCGCGTGTTGTTGCTCGACGACTTGTTGGCGACCGGGGGCACGGCGTCGGCGGCGCTGGCGCTGCTGGAGAAACTGGGCGCGAGAATCATCGGGGCCAATTTCGTGATCGAGTTGGATTTCCTCGAAGGGCGGAAACGACTGGGCACGCATCCCGTGCGGTCGCTGGTGCATTATTGAACGATCCAGAAGCCGCGCATCGAAGGGAGCCCGCGAGAAGCGCTGTCGGCAGTAGCGCGGCCGTCCCGGCTGCGGTAGTCGCGGGCGTCCCGCCTGCGCGAGGCAAGGATTGCGGTTGCTGGGAGCAGCGGCTTCAAAGCGGCGTGGCGTCCGGCTTCACGCCGCACTCCAAGGCGCTTGGCGCAGAGCCGGCTTTCTCCACCGTCTCACGACGGCGGCCACCCCGCGCCAAGTCTGGCCGGCGTGGCGACTACTTCCCGAGATTCAGGAAGACGAAGGCGAGCGCGCCGACGATCACAAGGCCGAGGCCGACGCCGACGGCGAGGAAGATCTTGTTGGCCTTGTTGCTCTTCTTGCCGAAGCCGGCTTCCTTGGCCACGACCATCGTGTTGCCCTCGCCGAGGCGGACGGTCGGGCGCGGTTGGTCCATCTGTTTCTTGCCGGTCTCGTATCGCAGCTCGACCTGGCCGAGGCGCAAAATCTGCCCGGGCTTGAGCGATCCCTCCTTGTCGCCGGCCAACTGCGCCTCTTGCAGGTAGGTGCCGTTGGTGGAGTTGAGATCCTTGACCACGAGGTCGTCGCCTTTCAGCCAGACTTCGCAGTGGTGGCTGCTGACGGACGCTTCGGGAATGCAGAAGGCATTGTCCTCGACGCGGCCGACCGTGGTTTTGGTCGCCGTTAGATCAACGGACCGGCCTGCAAAGCCTTCGGTTAGGACGACCAGTTTCGCCATAGGTTGGTTCGCTCCAGTAAAGCGGCCGGCCCGCGGGAGGGTCAATCGCGGAAATCATCCGCGCTTGAGAATCAATTCGCGGAACTCGTCGAACAGCGGAGTGCTGTCGTGCGGTCCCGGGGAAGCCTCCGGATGATACTGGACGCAAAAGACGGGCTTTTTCTTGTGCCGGAGTCCCTCGACCGTCTGGTCGTTGAGGTTGATCCGGTTGACCGAAACGTCGGTCGGGAGCGACATGGCATCCACGGCGAACCCGTGGTTTTGAGACGTGATCTCGACGCGTCCGGACTCGAGATCCTTGACGGGTTGGTTGCCGCCGCGGTGTCCGAACTTGAGTTTGAAGGTCCGGCCACCGAGCGCTTGGCCAAGGATTTGATGGCCCAAACAGATACCGAAAACCGGTGTTCCCGAATCCACGAGCGTGCGGATCTGGGAAACGATCCCGCCCAACGCCGCGGGGTCGCCGGGACCGTTGGAGAGGAAAATCCCGGCGGGCTTGTACTTCAGCACGTCCTCGGCGGACGTCGAGGCGGGGACCACCTGGACCCGGAATCCTTTTTGGCGGAGACGACGCAGGATGTTGTACTTGATGCCGAAATCGTAGGCGACGATGGGAATGTCCGCGGCGGGCAGCGGCTTCCGGAGATCACGGGGCGGACACGGCGGCGGAAGATGTCCCTGCATCAACGTGAACGCCGGGCTGTCGGTATCCGACGGATCCCACGCGAAGGCCTCGCGATGCGTCACGTCCTGCACGTAGTCGCGGCCTTCCATGCCGCCCCATGCCTTCGCGCGCTCGATCGCGTCGGCGTCCGAAATCCCCTCGGTGGAGAGCGTGCCGGGCATCGATCCGCTCACCCGGAGCTTTTTGACGAGCGCGCGGGTGTCGATGCCCTCGATGCCCGGAATGCCGGCGTCCGCGAGATAATCGGCGAGCGAGCCGTCCGAACGCCAATTGCTGACGACCGGGCTGAGTTCGCGGATGACGAAACCGGCGGCGTGCGCGCGCCACGACTCCACGTCGACCTTGTTGACGCCGTAGTTCCCGATGTGCGGATAGGTCATCGTCACGATCTGTCCCTTGTAGGACGGGTCGGTGAGGATTTCCTGGTACCCGGTCATCGAGGTGTTGAAGCAAACCTCGCCGACCGCGGTGGCGCGGGCACCGAAAGCGGTGCCGTGGAAAACGGTGCCATCGGCGAGGGCGAGTACGGCGCGATTGCTCATGGAGTGCGTCGGGCGACCGGCTTCCTTGGCGGACCGGCGGTCGCAAATCGGCGCGGAGTATGGGGACCGGCGACGCCCGGTCAACGGGCGAGTCTGGGTCGAGGGATTTTCCGAAAAGCGCGGGTGGGAAGCGGGCCCGCGAACGTCGCGCCGGCGGTCTGTCGACAGGCGTTATTTCGCTCCCTGCGAGATCCACTTCTCGACCAACTCCACCTGCCTCGCGGCGAGTTTGTGCCGGTCGGGCGCGGGGAGATCCTCGTCCTTGCCGGAGACGATCGCGAGGAGCGTGCTCTTTTTGGCGTCGCCCGCGACGACGGGCTTCGGGTAGTTCGCGCCGCCCTTGAGCACCGCGGCGGCGGACTCGACGGAGAACGAACCCTTCGCACCGGCACCCGAATGGCATTCGGCGCATGCTTTCGCGAACAGCGGCTGGATGTCGCCGGCGAAGGTCACCGGCTTCACGAACTCCGCGATCGGTCCGTCCGGCCACTTCGCGCCTTGGTCGATCCACGCGCGCAGGATGCCGATTTGCTCGGGCGTGAGTTTCTCGCTTTGGCCCGGCTTGTCGCTCGGCGGCGGCATCAACATTTCGTCCACGAGTCCCGCGACCATGTGGATGACCGCGCTCTCCTCGGACTTGCCTGCCTGGATCGCGGGGCCGTGGTCCTCGGTGACCTTGAACGCGCCCTCGCGCGTATCCATGCGGTACTTGCCCTTCTGCTTTTCCGCGCCGTGGCACTTGAAACACGACTCCTTGAAGATCGGGTAAACCTCCTTGGTGAAATCGACCGGACGCGCCGCGGGCAACGGGAGTTTGGAGACGTCGGGCTTGGATCCCTTCCCGTCGGCGACTGCGGCGAGCGGGATCACGAGGGCGAGGACGGCGAGGCGTTTCATGGGAAGCTGCCTCGACGCTAGCAACCGTGGGCATCGCTGGGAAGCCGCGTGGCGGCCCGTGTTGGCGCTTGTCGCCGCCGCGCGGACGGACTTTTCTCCCGTCCATGCAAGGCCCACCCCCGCTTCACCCGCCCGTCCAACGTCGCGGTCTTTGGATTGTCCTCTCGGTGGGGGCGACCTTGGCGTTGGTCGTGGTGATCGCGGTCGTGGTGATCGGCGCGCAGGCGATGGGCAGGGCGAGGGAGCGGGCCATGGCCAACCGCGCCGCGCGGTCCGAGGCCGAACGCACGGTGACGGAGCAACGCGAGAAGATGGTCGACTCGTTGAAAACGGGCGATGCGGCGGCCGGCATGGAAGCGGTCGGGCAAATGCGCGGGCAGCTCGAGCGGTCCGCCTCCACGATGAAGGGCGAGGATGCCGCGGCGATGAAGGCGATGGCCGAGGTGTTGAGGAAGATCGAGGTTCCGGGCAAGGGCTATGCCGCCGCGATCGCGCGCATTAAGGACGAGGAGGTGTTGCAGTTCCGGGTGACGGAAAAAGCAACTTTCGGGAAACACCGCGAGATCGTGCGCGAATTCCTCGCGCGCAACGACGATCTCGCCGCCGCCGTCGAGAATACCGAAAAGATCACCCGCGAGACGATGAAGCAGGCGGGAATCTCGCAGGCGAAAATCGACGCCACCGTTGCGGGAATGGCGCGCGGCGAGGCATTGACCCACCGGCTCAAGGCCAAGATCCGTGCCGCGGACAAGACCATCGGCGAGTCCGCGCTCGGGGTCCTCGACCAACTGGAGGAGAACTGGGGGAAATGGCACTACGACGAGACCGCCGGCCATCTCGTCTTCAAGGACAACGAGCTTCTCGCCGCGCACAACCTGCTGGTCGGGAAAATCCAGGACGCCGGCGAATTGCAGTCGAAGGCGCAGGAAAAACTCGTCGAGGTGCTCCGCGAGGTGAAGGTCAAGTAGGTCCGTTCCGGACGAAACACCGGCCGGGATTCGTTCGCTCGCCGGACGCCGCTCGTTTCGATACAAGTCGCGCGTTGTCCTTCCGGCTTCCACGAACTTTCCCGGCGCCGTGGCCCGCGGTCCTGTCGACCGCGTTGCCGCTCGTGTTGCTGGGATTGTGGTTGCTCGACTCGCGGTGGGTCGCCGTCTCGTACGACTGGACCACGCGACTGATCCCCGCGGAAAAACCGGGGCCGGATTTCCCGGTGGCGATCGTCTATCTCGACCTGGAATCGTACCGGCGCGAGCACCAGTCGCCGGGCATCCCGTGGGACCGGTCCCTGCACGCGCGCCTGGTGCGGCGGCTCAAGTTCGCGGGAGCGAAGTCGATCGTGTTCGACGTCGTTTTTGCAGGGCCCGGACCCAATGCCGACGCCGACGCGGCGTTCGTCGAGGAGATCCGCGACAGCCGGCGCGTCGTCCTGGCGTCGGAACTCGCCCAGTCGCTCCGCTCGACGGACGGCACCGCGCCGGACACGCGTTCGTGGGACGCGGATCCCCCATGGAAACCGCTGGCGGATGCCGCGGCGGGCTGGGGCATCGCGACGCTGGCGGTGGACGGTGATTTTGTGGCGCGCCGACACTCGCCGGGATTGCCGTCGATGGGTCGGCCCAGTCTGGCGTGGGCCGTCGCGCGGGACCTGGATTTGCCGTCGGTCCGCGGCGCCGGCGCGTCGACGGAGTCGCGGTGGCTGCGATACATCGGCGGTCCGCTCGCGATCCCGAGCGTTGGGTACACCGCCGCGCTCGATGGATGGATGGTTCCCGACGCGTTCTTCCGCGATCGGGTGGTGTTCGTGGGATCGCTTCCCATGGCGGGACTCTTCGGGGAGCGCGGCGACGCGTTTCGAAATCCGCGCACGGCATCCGATGGCCGCGACTCGTTGATGCCGGCCGTGGAGATCCATGCGACGCAAATGGCGAACCTGATCCGCGGCGATTGGCTGCGCCGGGGGTCCGCCGCGACCGAATCGTGGATCGTGGCGGCGTGCGGGTTGTTGCTGCCGGCATTGTTGTTGCGCCTCCGCCCGTTGCCCGCGGCCGGAGTCGCGGCGGGACTGGGTCTGGCGATGATTGCCGCGGCGGGCGTCGGCGGCGCGCGGCTCGGGATCTGGTTCCCGTGGACGATCGTCGTTTGCCTCCAGTTGCCGGCGTCGTTCGGCGCGGCGGCTTTGTACCAAACGTTGGAATGGTACCGGACGAAGCGCCGGCTCGAGGCGGAAGCCCTGCGCGCCCAGCGCATGGAAACGATCGGGACGATCGCGGGCGGGATGGCGCACGACCTGAACAACGTCCTGTCGCCGATCCTGATGGGCGCGCAATTGCTGCGGCGGAAGACGCGCGACGACGACGCGGACCGGCTGCTCGCGATGATGGAAACCAATGCCCGGCGCGGGGGCGACCTGGTGCGGCAGGTGTTGCTGTTCGCGCGCGGGCACGGGGACGCGGCCGTGCTGGTGGATGCGGGCACGCTCGTCCGCGAGATGGAACACGTCGTCCGCCGGACGTTCCCGCGGAACATCCGCGTGGCCGCGATGGCGCCGCCGGACCTATGGCCCGTGCTGGGCAACGCGACGCAACTGCACCAGGTGCTGTTGAACCTGTGCGTGAACGCGCGCGACGCGATGCCGGGGGGCGGCGACCTGACGCTGGCCGCCGACAACGTCGGGCTGGGGGAAGCCGAAGCGTCGGCGATTCCCGGCGGCCGACCGGGCGACCACGTGATGTTGCTCGTCGCGGATTCGGGCACGGGCATCGCGCCGGAAACCCTGCCGCACATCTTCGAGCCGTTCTTCACCACCAAACCCGAGGGCAGCGGCACCGGGCTCGGGTTGCCGACGGTGGAGAGGATCATCCGTGCCCACGGCGGTTTCCTCCACGTGCGCAGCGAGCCCGCGCAGGGAACGACGTTCGAGGTCTACCTGCCGCGAGCCGCCGCGCCCTGGGTGCAAGAGGACGGGGAGGCGCCGCCCTCGGGGCGCGGCGAGAGGATCCTCCTCGTCGATGCGGAGGAGTCGGTGCGTTCCCTCGTCGCGCCGACCTTGTCGGCGCACGGCTACCGCGTGGCGATCGCGTCGTCCGCCGCGGAAGGAATCGCGATCGTGGAATCGGACCGCGGGTTCGCGTTGGCGCTGTTCGACGCCGGGGCGGAAGCGGCTGAACGCGGGCGTTTCCTCGCCGCCCTCGCCGCGACCGGCGTCGAGTGCGTCGAGATGTGCGGTCCCGGAAGCGAATCGGAGGACGCGCGGCGCGGGCTGCGAAAACCGTTTCGCCCGGGGGAACTCCTGCGGGTCGTCGCGCTTCGGATCGCGGCCGCGGCGAATGGCGAGGGACAAAAAACCGGCGGCGAACCGCGTTGAGACGCGGCCCGACGCCGGCGGATGAGGCCGGGCGACCGGAGGGGGTCAGTTGCCGGTAAGAAGCACGGTCCCGAAGGCGTCGCTGATGTCGACGCTGGTGACGGTGGTTCCGGGCGTGATGTATTCGCTCACGCTGCCGATTCCCGAACCGGCGACGATGAGGAAGGCGTTCGAAACGAACGGATACGCGGTGCCGCCGGCGACGTTCACGGTGATGAAGAGCAGCGAGCCGTCGGCTTCCCCGACCGAGCTGGTCTGCACGTTCACCGTCATGAGCGACAGCGTGGGATAATACGGATCGATGCGATAGGAACCCGAGCAGACGGGAACGATGCCGCCGGGCGCGGACACCGGCGTGAACGCGAGCGGCGCGACGACGATGGGCTGCGGTGCGGGCGCCGGCGTGGGAGTCGGCGTCGGCGTCGGCGTGACGGTTTTGCCGCCACCGCCACCGCCGCTTCCGCCGCCGCCCGTGCCGCCGCTCTTCAGGCCGCTCTTGCTGGTGCCGGGAATCGGATCCGTGGCGCCGCCGGACGCGAGGGCGGTGTGGGCGAGCGCGAGGAGGCTCAGGACGAGGGCCGCGGCGATGCGCGTTTGGGAGGAGGAGTTCATGGGAGGTAGTATGTATTCGTTGTGTTTCCCGACGTTCCGATCGTCGCCACTTGGGATGATCGTCGCCGGCGATTCCCCATGGAACATCCGGCATGCCAAGCGATCGTGGGTGCCCAAAACCACTCGATTTGGTCCGAAAATCGTGGGTTTTAGGATCCGGAGTGGTCCGGTTTCGAGAGCCGGGCCTTCCGGGGATGCGGAAGCGGACCACGCCGCCTCAGCCGGATCCATGCAGCCGCGGCAGCGGAATTATTTCACGCCAAGCCGGACCAAGGCCATCCAAGGGGGACATAGACCACCGGGGTGTCGATTCACCGGATGGTGGGATTCGATGAGGGCATCCCAACCCACCTTCACGGCTTTGGCCGGCCTTGGTCCCACTTGGCGTGAGGAATTCCCGTTTTCCTAACGCATCGCTGCGGCTTGGTCCGCGGCCGCGTTGGGTGTCGTCACCGGGGAGACCGCGTCGAGAAGGATGCGCGTCGGCGTGTTGAGCGGCAATGCGCGCGCCTGGGCGGGCGTGACCCAGCGGAATTCCTGCGCCTCGTCGTTGAGGGCGACGTCGGTGCTTCCCGCGGCACGACAGGTGTAGTTGAGCAGGAGGAAATGCGCGTCCTTGTAGAACTCGGGTGGCGAAACCGCGTCCTGGACGAGAACGAATCGGACGTCATCGACCTCAAGACCGGTTTCCTCGAGCAATTCCCGGTGCAATGCGTCGATCGCGGCCTCGCCCCACTCGATCTTCCCGCCGGGAATTCCCCAGAGGCCGGACCATTTGTCGGTGCGCAACATCAGGACGCGTCCGGCGTCGTCGAACACCAGCGCGCCGACGGTGGGGATCGGGAATCGCTTCGCGGCATCGCGCGCGCGGAGGCGGAGTCCGTTTCGTTCGAGAAGGCCGCGCAATTCGCCGAGGTGCTCGACGACGAGGTCGGGTTCGGCGGCGCGGAGTTGTTCGAGGCGGTTGTATCCGGTGAGGACGGCAATGCCGGCGATGCCGCCGTGGCGCGCGGTCTCGAGGTCGTGGCGCATGTCGCCGACGAAGACGGTTTCCGCGGGGTCGAGCCGGTGTTCGGCGAGGAGGCCGAGGATGAGATCGCGCTTGTCGTCGGCGCCGAGGCAATGGTGCTGGAGAAACTCGCCGAGCCCGGTGGCGGCCGCCTGGCGGGCGAACCAGGGAGCGGGGACGGCACTGAGCACGAAGGTGCGGAGTCCCTCGCGGCGCGCGAACTCCAGGAATTCCCGCGCGTGCGGCAGGGCGACGACGGTGGATTCGAGCTCGAGGAATTTCTCGGCGAACCACTGCTGGAGCTGTCGCTCCGGCACGGCGGGAACACCGGAAAGATGGCGCGCGAAGAATGCCCGCGCGGGCAACTCGAAGTCGTCGCGGAACCGGTCGAGCGTCATCGGTGCCACGCCCGCCTTGGCAAAAAGGTGGTTCACCGCCTGCCAAACCGCCGGGAGATCGTCCACCAAAGTCCCCGACCAGTCGAAGATCACGTTCCGGATCACGCCGGGAGGCTACGCGCGTCCCCCGTTCGCGTCGCAGGGAATCCGTCAGTTCCCGATCGCGTTGGTGCGCCAGCGCTCGGTGACGGCCCAGAGATTCAGCGGCGCCAGGGATTTCCCCTGCTTGAGGAAACGCGTGCTGCCGTCGGCAAACGCGTAGTCGGACCCGCCGCCCTTGCCGCCGTTCTCCGTGCGGACCGCCGCGTTGTGCATGCTGTGGTTCAACACCTCGATGTCGTTCCCGAGTTTGCCCTCGAGGAAGTCCATGTAGTGATGGTTGATCTTGTAGAGCTTCTCGCCGAACACGATTGTGTCGGACGGTTGCGTGACGACCGACTCGTTGATCGTCTTGCCGATGATCACGTCCATGGTGAACGCGGCGCCCATCGACTCGCTGAAATAATCGTTCCAACCGTTGATGATGTAGCTGCGGAACGCGCGGTCGCCGATGTTGTTCGTCGGTCCGGAGCTGGAAAGCGGCTCGTTCTTGCCGTCCGTCCCGATGTCGGACGGGCACACGAGGATCTTGAGGTCGCGGTAATTCGCGCGAAGCCGCTCGGGCCAACTCGGGTTCAGATTCCGGTCCGGATAATTCCCGGCGTTGTCGGTCAGGTACACGGCCGCGGAGAGTTCCAGTTGCCGCATCTTGTTCACGCAGGAGATGCGTTTGGCGGCTTCCTTCGCGCGGGCCAAGCTCGGCAACAGCATCCCGGCCAGGATCGCGATGATCGCGATGACCACGAGGAGTTCGATGAGGGTGAAGGCCCGCGTCGACCGCGTCGTGCCGATGCCGTGTCGTTCGTTCATTCGTTTGTCCATTCGTGATGCGTTGTTTGCCGGGAAGGCCGTCCGGAGG
>JANYDN010000249.1 GCA_025363585.1 Verrucomicrobiota bacterium
TCGGCTTGGCCGGATCGGATGACGTAGAGCGCGTCGCCCGGCTCGCCGACCTGGAAGATGGTCTGGCCGGCGGCGAAGCGGATCACCTCGAGACGCGACGCGAGATCGTCGCGTTCCGAATCGTCGAGAAAGCCGAACAAAGGGACTTCCTTGAGCATTGCGGATTCAGGACGCATGAGAAGGGAGTATCGCGCCCGGGCCGCCGGACGGAAGGGCGAATCCCGGATCGCTGCCTCGTTGAAGTCCGCCCGCCAGATCCCACGCCGACGCTTGGCTTTCAACCGGGGAGTGCGCCGTGGCACGATGACGAGCGATGACCGAGCCGTTCACCCATGTCCACCGCGTCACCTACGCGGAGTGCACGATCGGCAACCACGTGTACTACTCGCGTTATCTCGATCTGCTCGAGGCCGCGCGTGGCGCGCTGTTCCGCGCGGCCGGGCAACCGTTCGCGCGGTTGCAGGACGACGGCTTCATTTTCCCGGTGATCGCGGTGGGGTTGGAATATTCGGGAGCGGCGAGATACGACGACGAGGTCCGCATCGAGGTGTGGGTCTGCAAAGCGCAACGGGTGCGGTTGGAATTCGGGTACCGAATGGTGGGACCGTCGGGAAAGGTCCTGGTGACGGGAACCACGCGCCATGTCTGCACCGATCTCGAGGACAAGCCGCGTCGGTTGCCGGAAGCGTTGGTCGTGGGGTTGGCGCCTTGGACCGTCGCGTCGGACGACGCTGCCGCGGCCGGCAAATAAGAGATTGCGGCATGGGGGGACCCACGTACTCTGGCGCCATGACTATTCGGCAGAAGCGCGTCGCTTTCGCGGGCTTGGTGGTGGCCCTTTTGGGTCTGACCGGCTGCGGCGGCATCCGCGCCTCGGGCAGCGCTTCGCCGGCCATGATGTTGCTCCAGCACACGCCGGAGCGGCCCGCGCCGGTCGCCCAACCGGCGATTGTCACGGTGGCGTCGGTCTCGGTGGGCACGGTTTCCCGCTGAGGTTTCCGGGTTCTTTTTCCCGCGTTTTCCTGGGAGTTCACAGTCTTTTTGCCATGCGTTTTCCTTTCGCCCTGACGTTCAAGATCGCCAAGCACATCGTTAAGCACCGGATCAAGGGCACCCCGAAGTTCGCGATGGTGCTCCAGTTGGAGCCGCTTCACACCTGCAACCTCACCTGCACGGGTTGTGGCCGCATCCGCGAGTACTCCACCAGCCTCAAGGACATGGTGCCGCTCGAGAACTGCCTCGCGGCGGCGGCCGAATGCGATGCCCCGATGGTATCGGTCTGCGGTGGCGAACCCCTGATCTATCCGAAGATCGAGGAATTGATCTCGGGACTGCGCGACCAGGGACGCATCCTCTACATCTGCACGAACGGCGTGTTCATGCGGAAGAAGATGCGGGAATACCTCTCGTCGGTGTACTCGCCCGCGCATGAGGCGACGCTGGCGCAGTTGGTCGCGGAACAGTTGGTGACGGAGAAGGAAGCGGAAACGATCCGGAAGTCGGATGCGGCCGCGAGGTCCAAGCCGGTGATCGCGCCGAGCAAGTGGATGTACTGGAACGTCCACGTGGACGGCCTCGAGTACACGCACGATCTCATCGTCGAGCGCGAGGGCGTGTTCAAGGAGTGCGTGCTGGCGATCCGGATGGCGAAGATCGTCGGTTACCAAGTGGCGACCAACACGACGGTCTACAAGGAGACCGCGATGCCGGAGTTGGTGGACATGTACAAGTTCCTGAGCTCGCTCGGGGTGGATGGCCACACGATCTCGCCGGGCTACGACTACGATTCGGCGAAGAAGGACATGGTGAAGCGGCTGGGCAAGGACCCGAAGGATTTCTTCCTCACGCGCGAGATGACGCGCGCGAAGTTCAAGGACATCGAGGAGTGGGGGAAGATGTTCACGATTTTCGGCACGCCGGTTTACCAGGAATTCCTGGCGGGCAAGCGCGAGCTGACGTGCACGGCCTGGGCGATCCCGACGTACAACGTGAAGGGTTGGAAGGCGCCGTGCTACCTGATGACCGACGGCCACTACGCCGGCTACCAGGAGATGCTCGACACGGTCAACTGGGAGAAGTACGGCGTGGTCGAGGGCGTTGCGCGGGACCCGCGTTGCGAGAATTGCATGGTCCATTGCGGGTACGATCCGTCGGGCGCGTTGAGCACCAAGCCGCGCGACACGTACATCAACATGCGGTTCAATTTCGGCGCGCGTCCGGCGGCGTTCGCCTCGGATGCGGCGTTGGAGAAGCGCGTGTTCAACGGCGTGACCGTCGGCAAGGGACACTTGGCCGAGGCAAAGGCCGCGGTGAACAAGGAATTCACCGGCGCCAAGAGCGCGTACGCGCGGAACGGCAACGACCTTCCGGCGGCGCCATCGGCCGGCGGCGGCTGCGGGAGCGGGGACAACGTCGAGCGCGACGCCTTGCTGGCAAAGCTCGACGCGGGCCGGAAGGTGGACGCGAAGGCGGAGTAATCACCGGGACGGGGCCAAGGTCCCTTGACCTCCCACGAAGAATTTTACAAATGAGTGCATTGTTCCTTTCCCCGCCGTCTTTCGACGGCTTCGACGGCGGTGCCGGCGCGCGTTACCAGGCGCGGCGCGAGGTCACGTCGTATTGGTATCCCACGTGGCTCGCGCAACCCGCGGCCCTCGTGCCCGGATCCCGTCTGCTCGACTGCCCGCCGCACAACGTCGGCATGCCCGAGACGCTTCGCATCGCGAAGGATCACGATCACGTCATCATCAACACCTCGACGCCGTCGTTGAAGAACGACTGCAAGGTCGCGGAGGCGATCAAGGCGCAGCGGCCCTCGACCAAAATCGGCTTCGTGGGCGCCCACACCGCGGTCCTGCCGACCGAGACGCTGAAGGCGTCGCACGCCATCGATTGGGTCGGCCGGAAGGAATTCGACTTCACCTGCAAGGAGGTCTGCGAGGACCGCCCGATGGAAACGATCACCGGCCTGAGCTTCAAGAAGGACGGGAAGATCATCCACAATCCCGAGCGCGAGCTGATCCACAACATGGACGTGCTGCCGTGGGTGGCGGACGTCTACAAGCGGGACCTCGAGATCGAGAAGTATTTCATCGGCTACCTGCTGCATCCGTACATCTCGATGTACACGGGCCGCGGATGCCCGGCGCAGTGCACGTTCTGCCTGTGGCCACAGACGATCGGCGGCCACAAATACCGGGTGCGTTCGGCCGAGAACGTCGCCGCGGAAATGACCTACATGAAGAAGACGTTCCCGCAGGTGCGGGAGTTCTTCTTCGACGACGATACCTTCACCGCGAACCTCCCGCGCGCCCGCGAGATCGCCAAGAAACTCGCGCCGCTCGGAGTCCACTGGAGCTGCAATAGCCGGGCGAACCTCGAGTACGACACCATCAGCCAGTTCAAGGACAACGGGCTCCGCTTGTTCCTCGTCGGCTACGAGTCGGGCAACGACGACACCCTCAAGCGCATCAAGAAAGGCGTCACCACCGACGAGATGCGCCGCTTCACCAAGGCCTGTCACAAGGCGGGCGTCGTCATCCACGGCACCTTCATCCTCGGCCTTCCCGTCGAGACCCGCGAGACGATCGAGCAGACCATCCAGTTCGCCCAGGAACTCGACGTCTTCTCGCTGCAGGTCTCGCTCGCCGCGCCGTACCCCGGTACCGAACTCTACGAGATGGCCCGCCAAAACGGATGGTTCGCCAAGAAGGACAAGACCGACATCGTCCACGAGGACGGGTTCCAGCAGTCGACGCTCGAGTATCCCGGCCTCGACAAGGAAAAGATCTTCGAGGAAGTCGACCGATTCTACCGGTCGTATTACCTCCGTCCGAAGCCGATCCTGCGCATCATCAAGACGATGCTCGAGGACAAGGACATCTTCGTGCGTCGTTGCCGCGAGGGATACGAGTTCTTCCGGAGCTTGAACCAACGCAAGGTGGATTTGGCCGCGTCGCGTGCCGCCACCGTGGCCTGATCCGTCGTTTGCGGACACATCCCCCGGTCCCGCGCTGGAAACGGCGTCGGCCGGGTTTTTTCGCCGGGCACTCAGATTGCGGGCCCGTTCCTTTGACACGAGCGACTCCGTTTGGGAGTCTGCGCGGCCGTCACGCATGAAAAAAATCGAAGCTATCATCAAGCCGTTTAGATTGGAGGACGTGAAAGACGCCCTGCACGAGATCGGCGTCGAGGGAATGACGGTCGCCGAGGTGAAGGGATTTGGACGTCAGAAGGGGCACACCGAGGTCTACCGCGGGTCCGAATACACGGTCGATTTCCTGCCCAAACTCCGCATCGACGTCGTCGTTGCCGACTCGCAGGTGACGCCGGTCGTCGCGGCGATCATCAAGGGTGCCAAGACGGGAAAGATCGGCGACGGGAAGATCTTCGTAAGCCACATCGAGGATGCGATCCGCATCCGCACGGGCGAGCGCGGCGACGACGCCGTCTGAGCCGAACGATGCAGCCTGGGTGGGTGACGGCGGCCCGCCGTCATCGTTTGGTGGGTCGCAGCCGGACGGTGTGGAACGCCAGGGCATTCGCGCTCCGGCTGGAAAAACCTCGGCCCGTCTCGCACCGGTGACGGCGGCCCGCCGCCACCCACGCCTGCGGCCGTCACCCTGCCCGTGGCCCTCACGCGATCGACGCGAGGATCGAGCGCGCGGCCTCGGCGGGATCCGCGGCGGCGTAGATCGGACGCCCCACCACGAGCCACGACGCGCCGGCCGCGATGGCTTCCTTCGGCGACAGGGTCCGTTTTTGGTCGTCCGCCTTTTCCGCACCGGTGCGGATTCCCGGCGTCACCAACTGGGTCGATGGCGGCAGGATCGCGCGGAGCCGACCCAACTCCAGCGGGGAACAAACCAATCCGCGCAGGCCGGCGCCGACGGCGATCTTGGCAAGAAGCTCGACTTGATCCGCGGTCCCGTTGCGGACTCCCACCTCGGCCAGCGCGTCGTCGTCGAGGCTGGTCAACACGGTCACGGCGAGAACGAGCGGGGCGGGGCGTCCGAGCGCCGCGGCGGTCTCCACCGCTGCCTTCTCCGCGGCACGCAGCATCGCGCTGCCCCCGCAGGCGTGCACCGTCAGCATCTGGACGTCGAGCCTCGTGGCGGCGGCGACCGCCTTGGCGACGGTGTTGGGAATGTCGTGGAACTTCAGGTCGAGGAAGACCGCGGCACCGGTCGCGCGGAGTTCACGCACGAACGACGGGCCCGCGCCCACGAAGAGTTCCTTGCCGACTTTGAACGCGCCGACATGGGGCGCGACCTTCCGCGCGAGTCGGACGGCGTCGTCGATGTCGGGAACGTCGAGCGCGACGATGATCGGATTCCGCATGCGCGGAGTTTCGCGAAACGGGGCGGTCCGGGGCAATGCAATCCCCGCGAAAAGCCCGCGGAAGTTCCCCGGGTTGACCGCTAGCGACGCCACCAACTCCGGCCGCTGGCAGGCGCCTCCGGTTCCACGGACTGCGGCGCGAACTGGCGGATCAGCAGTTGGCTGCGGGCCGCCGTGAGCGCCATAACCAGCTCGTCGTACGATTGGTGGCGCTGCTTCGGATCCTTGGCCATCGCCTTGCAGATCGCCTCGCTCGTGTCCGCGCTGATCTCGGGCACGATGGTATTCGGCGGTTGCAACGGCGTCTGGACGTGGGCCGTGAGGACATCCTCGACACTCGGCGCCTCGAAGGGCACATGACCCGTCAGCGCGTGGTACAACGTGCCCGCCAGCGAATACAAATCGCAGAGGAACGTGTCGCCTTCCTGACGCACGCGTTCGGGCGCGATGTAGTAGGGCGTGCCGAAGATCGGCGCGTAGGCATCCGTGTCGGCATCGGCTTTACGGGCGAGGCCGAAGTCGACGAGCTTCGGCTCGCCGTCGGCGTCGAAAAGGATGTTGCCCGGCTTGATGTCGAGATGAAGCAGGCCGTGGCGGAGCGCGGCGGCCAACGCGGAGGCGACCTTCACCCCGATGTCCAGCACGTCGAGTTCGGGAAGGCGTTGGCAGGTCTCCAGACGCGAGTCGAGGCTGCCGTTGTCCGCCACTTCCATCGCCAGGTACCGGTATCCCTCGTGGTCGTCGAAGGTATAGATGTGGATGATGTTGGTGTGGTTGAGCTGCGCGCACGCCCTCGCTTCCTTTGCGAACGCCTCGACCGAAGCGGGGTCGTCGGCGAATTCCCGCCGCATCAATTTCACCGCGACCTCGCGGCCCAGGGTCGTGTCCCACGCGCGGTACACCATGCCCATGCCGCCGGAGGCGATTTCGGAGCGGAGCTCGAATTGCCGCAGCATCATCGGCATCATCACGGCGGCTCCGCATTTGGAGCAGGCCGACTTTTCGAGGGGCGCGAGATCGCCCGGAAGGAATGTCCTGCCGCTGCACGCGGGGCAGGTGACCATCTTCAGGGGTTTGCGTTCCGACGACATTGGGTGGCGGCGGAATGTACCGGGTGGCGCGCGCGGGACAAGCGTCGCCTTTTTCCGAAGGGGCGAGCGGTCCGGACAAACCACTCCGTCAACGCCGAGTCCGGCGCGCCCGACGCGCGGTCCACAAACCGCCGGCGACAAGCGCGATTCCCGCGGCCCAAGTTTCGGTCTCGGGGACCGGATGGAATCCGATGACGTCGAAGAACCGGATGTCGAGATTGGAGATGTCGAGCTTCTGGCCCGGCGCCGTTAGGCCGTCCATGATGCCGATCTTCGCTTGATTGAAGGTGTTGAGCCAGTGGTTGGCCTCTTGGCCGTTGCCGAATCCGCTAAAGGTCGGGGAGCTCCCGAGGGCGAAATTGCCGAGGGATGTCACGCCACCGTCGACGGAGAAATACTTGGGCGTCGTGTCGCCGGCGGCGTCGAAGGCTTTGGGCAAAGCGGCGATGCTGCGGGTCGAGTATCGGAAAAAGTCCGCAAGCCACGGGAGCATCTGGGCATCCGTCAAAAACTGGCCCCCCGCCGAAATTGATTCCTCGAGGCTCCCCATTCCCATGCCGTGCCCGAGCTCATGGGCCAGCACGCCGACCAGATCGTATTGGCCTGCGGTGACCCCATTGCTGGGATCGAAGTCGTAGTCGGCGGTCGTATGGAGGCTGATAGTCAGATCCAACGCGGCCGGATTCGCGATCGGCAGGCCAAGTGCTTTCGCCTCGCCAGACGCCACGCGGATGGTGGAGACGCTCGAGAGGAGTCGCCACCCCGTGTTCGCTCCGCTCCCCCGGTTCACGCCGAACGACGGCGTGCTCCCGGCTTGCAGGTTTGAAACCGCCGAAAAATCGTCGACCGTCAAAGCGTGCGCTGCCAAGGCACTCGTCACCGCCGAGTAGGAAAACTGGGGTTGAGTAATGACCGAATTCGCGACGGAAGTGGTCCCTCCGTAGCTCAGTTGGACGTTGAGCGTGACGTTGTCGTCGAAGATGGACGACCAGCGGTTGCCGGCGGCGGTTGCCGCCGTGAGGTACGGCGTGGGATCGACCGCGCCAAATCCCGTCGTGCTGAAATTGAACGTCAGGGCGAAAGCCTTCGGAGCTGTCAACGCGAGCAGCATCCAGAGACGGGAATTCGTTCGGCGGGATCGAGTGTACATGCGTCCTTTGGCTTTGCGAATTTGTACGATTTGCCCCTACACGTCAATCAGTGGATCACGTACGGGCGCGACGCTTCGCAGCCTGCGTGGGTGGCGGCGGCCCGCCGCCACCGTCAAGCAAGCCCGCAAGCAGCCCATTCAGGCTTGGCATGCTTCGCGTGACGGCGGGCCGCCGTCAC
>JANYDN010000262.1 GCA_025363585.1 Verrucomicrobiota bacterium
GAAATCACCCGACTGCACCGACGTCCACAGGCCCGACAGCGTTTCCAGCGCGACCCGCGTGGCGCCGATCGCGACCTCGGGTTCCCACGCGGCGAGCCGACCCTCGCGGTTGCGGAAGAGCCGCGGCGGTCCCCATTCGCAGGCGAGCGCGAGACCTGGCTTGCCGTTGCCCTCGAAGTCGACGAACGCGGCGCCCTGCACCAATCCAAGGTTCGTGAAAGTCTGGAAGGCCCGGAACCCCGCGCCGTCCGGCTTCAACAACCACGACGTCGCCGCCTCGGGCCAATGTCCCGACACCACGCGGCCGCCCGCGAAGAGTTCCAGCGTTCCGTCGCCATCCACATCCGCCGCCGCCAGCGCGCCCAGCGCATCCGCCCCGGCCGGCCACGACGGACCCGCTCCGGGCCACGTCGAGATCGCCGCGCCCACCGGCGTCCCGTCCGCATGGCTGCTCTCGCCAAGGACCCACTTGCCACCGAATGGCAACGCCGTCGTATGCATCGCGCGCGAAGGAACGTTCGTCCATCGCCGGAAATTGCCGGCGCCGTCCGACACGAACGCCGCGAGCGATCCGTGGAACGGCGCGCCGACGACGAGATCCTCGCGACCGTCGCCATCGACGTCGCCCCAGCTCACGCCCGGTCCCTCGTTCAACAAACGACGCTGTGCGAGTGGTTGGCGCAGGAACTCGTCGTACTTCTCAACCGCGTTCGTCTGGCCGATCCGCGCGCTTTGGTCGGCGAACCACGCCACCGGAGCCGGCAATGGCGCGACCACCGGACCCGCGGGGCCGGGCGCCAATTCGTAACGACGGTTCGGCCGCGCGTTCGTGATCGTCGATTCCCGTCCGTCGCGCCAACGCACCTGGATCGAGAACGAATCCGTACCCCGCGCGGCGAACCAACGCTCGGGATCGTCGCCGCTCAAATAGCGTCCGCCCGCCGTGATCTCCTGCGTCTGGATCGGCAACGGGCCGCCCGTGGGCGTCACGCGGATCCGCGCGCCGACGCCGTTGCGATCGCCGCCGTCGCCGTGCAACCGCACCGCGATCCGCGGCGAAGTGGCCTCGTTCCGGTACAACAGGGCCGGGCCGTTCAATTGGTTCACGATCACGTCGGCGTCGCCGTCGCCGTCGAGGTCCGCGAGGCACATCCCGTGTTTCACGCCGGGCGTGTCGAAGCCCCACGCGTGGCCCGTCTCCTCGAAGCGTCCGTGGCCGTCGTTGCGGAACGCGACGTTGGGCGTGTCCAGCCGCGGGTATTGCCGGCGCGCCGCGAACAACTCCGCGTCCGACATCCTGCGCGTCTGCCGCATCCGACGGATCTCCGCCGCCACGTCGAGATCCCGCGCCGCGCGCCATTGGCCCGTCGTGACGAGCAGATCCTCGTAGCCGTCCAGATCCACGTCGAGGAACGCCGGCGTCCAGGACCAATCGCTGGCCGACACGCGCGCGAACGCTCCCGCCTCCGCGAACGTCCGGTCCCCGCGACCCATCTGCAGCGCGTTCGCGCTGTACTGCGGCACCGCGTCCGGATCCGTCGGCTCCGATTCCTCCGCGAGGCGCCCTTCCATCTGCGTGAGGCGTTGCCGGTGGTCGCGCCCCAACATGTCGAGGACGAACACGTCGTCGTGGCCGTCGCGATCCACGTCCGCCATGTCGACGCCCATCGAAAACAAACTCGTGTGGCGCAGCCCGCGGCGCGGTCCCGCGCGGAAGCGGATTTCGCCCGGACGCGATTCGTTCCACCAGATGCGGTCGGGACTCTGGAAATCGTTCGCGACGTACAAATCCGGCCGGCCGTCGCCGTCGAGATCGCGGAACATCGCCGCCAATCCCCAGTCGAACGGCGCCGTTCTCAAGGGCTTCCCGTCTGCGTCCACGAACGCGCCGCCGGTCCACGACACCTCGATGAAATTCGTCCCGCCGAGATTCCGGTACAGCACATCGGGCTCGCCCAACTCGTCGACGCCGCCCCGCGCGTTGACCACGAACCGATTTGTCAGGTCGGCGGCGCTCGCCGGTCGACCGTCGACCGTCGCGACTTCCGTGCGGCCGTTCGCGACGCGAAACGTCGCGCGCGCGTTGGGCATGTCCATCAGCGCCTTCGCCCGGTAGTTCGCCACGTAGACATCGGGCCATCCGTCGCCGTCCACGTCCGCGATCGCCACCGTGTGCCCGCCGCGTCCCGGATTCAGGACCACCGGGTGTTCCCGGAAGCGGCCCTTGCCGTCGTTGAAGAACACGTGCGTTCCCTGCCCGTGCGAATTCACCACCAAGTCGGGGTGCCCGTCGCCGTCGAGATCCGCGAACGCGCATCCCGTCGCGTCGAGCGTCGCCAGCGCCGAGTTCGTGCCGAACGCGGCTGCCGTCGTGTTTTCGAAACGCCACGCGCCGAGATTGCGCCACAGCGCGCTCCCGCCGCCGAGTCCGGCGAAAAACAAATCCACTCGCCCGTCGCCGTCCGCGTCCGATGCCGTCACCCCGGAGCCGTCGAGAAACAACTGGTTCGTCAGGTGCCGCGACTCGGCGATCACGTTGGTGAATGCGAGCCCGCTCGCGTCGGGCGGAATCAACGCGAACCCGACCTTCTCTCCGGCCGGCACGGCCAACGCCTGCCAACGATGCGGCCCTTCGGTTGTCCACGCGTTGTCCGACGCGAGCCGGAGCGTCGCCGAGGCGATCGTGGCCGCCGTCGTTAGACGGCGGATTGCAGCCCACATGGCGCGACCATCCCACCGATCCGCCGTCTCACGACGTCGGCCACGTTTCGGGGTTTCGCTCATGGCAGTGGCTTTCCGACGCCGTTCGGATCGATCGAGATTCCCTTCGCGCCCGCGGCTAGCGGCGTGCGCGTCTCGTGTCCGCCCGGCCAGCGCACCCACACGCCGGTGGCGACGCGTTCCCCGGTGCCCATCACCTGCGTCGGCGAATTGCAGCTCCAGTAGCCGCCGCCTTGTCCCACGGACCGTGCCGGTCCCGTCGTCCCCGCGAATTCCAATCGCACCACCGCGCCCACCGCGCGCGGATTTCCCGGCGGACCGTCCAGCCTTACGCGGATGCCCGGCCGAGCCGTCGCGTTGCGGAACAAACGCAGCGGCGCGCCGTGCTGCGCCACCGCCAGATCCACGCGGCCGTCGCCATCGAAGTCCGCGACCGCCGCGCCCCGCGCCTCGCCGTGCACCATCACGCCGGACTCCATCGCCGGCACCGCGCGGAAACCGCCGCGTCCATCGCCCGCCAGCATCACCCCGCGACCCGCGTCCTGCCGCGCGTCCTCGGGATGCACCGCGAAAAAATTCTGCCCGAGGAAAACGTCCTCGTTGCCGTCGCCGTCGAAGTCCGCCACCGCGATCCCGAACACCGGCGAGAACTGTGCCTCCGCCGGCAACGCGCGCGCCTCGAATCGTCCGCCCCGGTTGAGGAAAACGGTCGTCGCCATCGACGAGGCTTCGACCACCGGGTTCGTCCCCAACGCGGTGCCGTGGATTTCCGACAGGCTCGCGGCGCCGTACTTCGCATACGTCGCGAATTTCTCCCGCGCGTACGGCAAAGCCGCCAGGACCGACCCGAATTTCCGCACCGGCAATTCCACGCCGCCCGGTCCCACGTACGATTCCACCACGTCGATCGTCCCGTTCCCGTCGAAGTCGCCGTAATGGCAACGCAACGGCAACGCGCCGGGAAGGGATCCGTGGAAATCGTTCGATCCCCAGTTGCCCACGACCAGATCGAGTCGCCCGTCGCCGTCGAAATCGCCCGCGGCGACGCTATTCCAGCGGCCCGTCCCGGACGCGAGGCCCAGGCGATCCGTCGCGTCCACCCACTGCACGCCTTCCAGGCGGAACACGCGAACCGGACCCCATTCGCACGCGACCACCAACTCGGCGCGCCCGTCGCCATCGAGGTCGGCGAATACCGCGTCGCTCGCCATGCCGAGCTTCGGGAGACGCTGGTACGGCGCGAGTTTTCCGTTCGTCGGCTTCAACAGCAGCGAATCGGTCGGCGCCGGCCATCCTCCCGGCACGGCCCGTCCGCCGACGAACACGTGCAGGGCGCCCGCCCCGTCGGGATCGACCTCGGCCAGCGGTCCGGTCGTGATTCCCTGTCCGAGCACCGCCTCGCCGCTGGCCTTGCGCGCGAGGTCCAGCACGCGCAGGCAACCGCCGTTCGTCGTCCCGTCCTTGTAGTTGCTCGATCCCGCCAGCAACGCGTGCCCGAACGGCAGTATCGTCGTCATGTCGCGACCCACAGGCTTCTGGAACGGTGCGTCCACCAACCGCCGAAACCCCCCGTTGCCGTCGTTCGCGAACGCGCCCGGCAATCCTCCCGCGCCCGTTCCCACCACCAGATCGTCGCGCCCGTCCCCATCGAGGTCCACCCACGTCACGCCCGGGCCTTCCGTCGCGAGACTCCGCGGCAACAACGGCTGGCGGGCGAAATCATCGAACGGCGGCGCCGCCGGCGTATACGACGCGCGTTCCGAAACGTCCTCGAACCACGTGGGTCCCGCCGCGGTCGGCGGCGTCCGCGCGGGCACCGGCCCATCCGGTTCCGTCACCACGAGCACCTTTCCCGGCACGACGTTCGTGACCACGCTCCGCCGTCCCGACCGCCATTCCACCTCCACCGTCATTGCCACCGCGTTGCCCGCCGCGAACACCCGCATCGCGTCGTCGCCCGACAAATACCGCCCGCCCGCGATCATCTCCTGTCCCTGGACGACGGGACCGCCCGTGACGCGCAGGCGCGCGCCGATGCCACGCGTGTTCGCGCCGCGCCCGCGCAACCGCACCGGCAATCGCGCGGCCGTCGCGTCGTTCCGATACAGCGTCGGCGCCGCGTTGAGATTGTTGACCACGAGGTCGAGGTCGCCGTCGCCGTCCAGGTCTGCCGCCGCCATCCCGATCCCGACTTCCCGCGCGTCGAAATGCCAATCGCGCGAGACGTCGTCGAACGTCAGGTCGCCGCGGTTGCGAAACGCCGCGTTCGGCGTGGCCAACCGACGAAACATCCGCCGCATCCCGAGTTGCTCGCGCGGGCTCATTCGCCGCGCTGCTTTCCGGACCTCCGCGGCGTCGCTCGCGTCCACGTCCATCATGTCCATCTCGTGGCCGTTCGACACCAAGAGGTCCTCGTACCCATCGAGATCGACGTCGAGGAACACGGGAGTCCATGACCATTCGCTGGCGGACAGCCGCGCGTGGCGACCGATCTCCGCGAACGTTCCGTCGCCGCGACCGCGGAACAGCGTGTTATGCGAGAACTGCGGACGATCCTCGAAAACGCCCGGCTGGCTGTGGCTTGGCGGCAACCCCGCGATCTGGACGTTCCGCGACGCGTGGTCGCGGCTCAGCATGTCCAGCACCAGGAAATCCATCACCCCGTCGCGGTCGATGTCAGCCGCGTCCACGCCCATCGAGAACGCGCTCGTGTTCCTCAGCGCCAGCAGCGAGATCGCGCGGAACCGCAACGGCCCACCCGGCGCCGTCGTGTTTACCCAGAACCGGTCGGGTGATTCGAAATCGTTGCAGACATAGATGTCCGGCAATCCGTCGCCCGTGAAATCCCGGATCATCACGCTGAGTCCCCATTCGAACAGCGGCCCGGGCAAGGGATGGTCTTCCTCGTCGCGGAACGTGCCATCGGCCCAATCCACCGCGCGGAATTTCCAGTCGCCTTGGTTGAGATACAGCGCGCCGGGTTCGCCGTTCTCGCGCACGCCGGACATTCCCGCGGTGAAGCGCCCGACCAGATCGAGGTTGGTCGTCGAGCGACCGTTGTACGCGGCGACGTACGGCGTGCCGCCGTCGTCCTTCAGCGTGTACCGCGCGCCCGGCTCGTCGCGCACCGTGACGCCGCGGTAGTTGGCGACGTAGAGATCGAGCAGGCCATCGCCGTCGACATCCGCGATCGCGACGCTCATTCCCGCGCGGCCCGGGTTCAACACGGCGCGCTTCGCGAAATGTCCGTGGCCGTCGTTCGCGAAGATCCACGTGCCCGCGCCGAGCGTGTTCACCACGAGGTCGAGGTGCCCATCGCCGTCGATGTCCGCGAACGACGCTCCGGTCACGTCGATCGTGCCGAACGCGAGGCCCGACGACGCGGTGACATCCTCGAATTTCCATCCGCCGAGATTGCGGAACAACGCGGAGCGTCCGGCCAACCCACCGAGGAAGACGTCGGGAATGCCGTCGCCGTCCACGTCGCCGAGCGCCACGCCGGATCCGTTGAGCGGGATTTGGTTCGTGAGATAGCGCTGTGGCGCGATGGCGTTGGTGAAGGCGATGCCCATGGCCGCGGCCGGGAGGATCGTGAAACCCGAATCCCCTCGAGCCGTGGGAATGGTTCCGCACGAAGACCCAATGCCCAGCAGAAGGGCCAGGGCTGTCCGTGGGAATCGCGTGGAAGGCACGGGGGAAAGCATCCGGGACGCGCGGAGGAGTGCCAGCCGGAAAACGAAAAGGGGGCCGGGCATGAAGCCCGGCCCCCGTGAATCCATCCGTCGTGCGGATTACTTGATGATGCGGCCGAACTGTTGCGCCGCGGACGGCGTCAACGTGAACGGGCTCGTCGCGCCGGGCACGGTTTGCCACGGGCCGGTGATGTCCGGGCCCGCCTGCAGCGAACCTCCGCCATCCCACTTGACGGTGACCGATCCGTCGGAGTTGAGCACCGTGCTCGTGAACTTGATCACCACCGGCGCGCTGGACGGGACCAGGACGAAGTAGTCGAAGTCACCGCTGTCCATCGTCACGCGGAGCGTGGTGGCGCCACCGGCGATGCTGATCGGCGTCTGGTTGCCACCGGCGTCAACCAACGGGAACTGGCGGTTGGTTCCCCAACCACCGGTGCCGGGTCCGACGAACGAGCCGAGCTCGCTCACCGTTTGGTTGGGCTGCGTGATGTCGCTCGTGACCAACTGCAACGTCGCGCGGCAAGCCGTCTTGTCGTCCGGGCCGTTGCCGTGCGAGAGGCCGACGTACACGTCGTAGAACCCGTTCGGGATCGTGCGGGTGTAGTTCGCCCAGTCGCCGGTGTCGGTCCAACCGATCTTGTAGTTGACCGTGTTCGTCCACAGACCGCGGTTGTTGTCCCCGCCGTTGTCGTTGATGTTGGTGTTCGGACTCTCGCCAAGGCGGTACACGTCCGATTCATTGCCGGTGTCGTTGTTGGTGTAGTCAACGTTGTTGACGGCGCCCAGGCCGTTGTACGCGTTGCCGGTGTAGGGCATCGTGCTTGCGGCCGCCTGGGTCTGGCCACCGCCGGTGTTGAAGTCCTCGGCCTCGATCAGGAACTGACCGGTGGTGCCGAAGATGTTCGCGATGTAATTGCCGGAGTACGTCTGGGACGCACCGAGCGTGTCCGCGAACGACAACTCGTAGTTGTGGTTGCCGAGCGCCGCTTGGCCCGGGTCATACGTGATCGTGCTCACGTCG